>NZ_QODI01000016.1:0-170336 GCF_009935975.1 Pseudomonas sp. Q1
GTTGGTAGAGAGGTTGGGTGAGCGGCCGGCTTGCTCAATTTGAATCTGAGCCAATCCGACCGTCAGCTTTGGGTCGATAACGGACACTTGCGAGTGCCTGCTATTGGCCGATAGCCGCCTAAGTCTTTCACCGCTTTTCAACTGCCACCATTTCCCCCTTGCCCATCGCACACGCCACCACCGTAACCGAGATCACCGCCCAGCCTCTCGCACAATAAATCCAGCGCTAAGCAAAGGTTTCTACAAGCTCGTTAACCGACCACCCACCACCCTCAAACTTTCCCCCCCCAAGTCGATACAGTATTGAACGCCTCCACCCCCCTCGAAAAACAGGTATCCCGCATGCGCCTCAGAAATCTCAACGTAGCCCCACGCGCTGCGCTTTTTTTCGCGTTAATCATTGCGCTGGTCTTTGTGCAGGGCGTATTCGCAGTCATGCAGATGGGCAAGCTGAAGGACTCCGAAAAGGACGTCGAACTCAACTGGATGGCCAGCGTCCGACAAACGGCGTTGATGAACAGCACGGTCCTGCGTTTGAGGCTTGAAACGCAGCGGGGTCTGGCTGACCCCACGTCCATTCAAAAAACTCTTGAAGCCTTCCCGGGTTACCGTAAGGCGTTCACCGAAGCCGTGGCGAATTACGAGCCTCTGGTAGGGGGCGATAAAGAGCGCTCGTTATACACGGCGGTGAAAACCAGCGCCGAAGCGTACATCCGCCAACTGGATCTGCTCGAGCCATTGATGCGCCGGGGCGACCTGGAGGGAGCGGCCGGCCTGGTGAAAAGTGGCATTCGGCCCCTGACTGATGCGATGGAGACGCAGATCAATGCGTTGACCACCTTCAACAATGATGGCGCAGCGGAGGCGGGGTTGTATTCCACCAGTGTCTATAACAACGGGTTTTGGCTGATCGTGGGGCTGATTGCCGGGGTTATCGTGCTGACGGTGGGGTTGGCGCTGTTGCTGACCCGAAGCATTACCTCGCCGATCAATGATGCCTTGACGGTCGCGGAGCGTATCGCCGGCAGTGATCTGTCCAAGGAGGTTTTGGTCAGCGGCACGGATGAGGCCGGGCGTTTGTTGAAGGCGCTTGCGCAGATGCAGGCGAACCTGCGCAGTACCATCATGCAGATTTCCGATTCGTCTACTCAATTGGCCTCGGCGTCTGAGGAGATGACGGCGGTCACGGAAGAGTCGAGCCGGGGCCTGGTGGCGCAGAATGATGAGGTCAATCAGGCGGCCACGGCGGTCACCGAAATGAGCGCGGCGGTGGATGAGGTCGCTCGCAACGCGGAGTCGGCTTCCGAGGAGTCCAAGCGTACCCAGGGCTATACCGAGGTCGGTCTGGCACGTGTGGCGCAGACGCTGCAGTCGATCCAGAAGCTCAACGGTAACGTTGAAAACACCAGCGAACAGATTCAGGGGTTGTCGGATCGTGCGCAGAGCATCACCAAAGTGGTGGATGTGATTCGGGCGATTGCCGAGCAGACCAACCTGTTGGCGTTGAACGCCGCGATCGAGGCGGCACGCGCCGGTGAGCAAGGTCGTGGTTTTGCGGTGGTGGCTGACGAAGTCAGGGCTTTGGCCCATCGCACCCAGGTGTCGACCCAGGAAATCGAGCAAATGATCGCCGGCATCCAGAGTGAATCGGACCTGGCAGTGAAGGCGATGAACACGAGCCGGGACCTGGCGACTGAATCACTGGGTGTGGCGCAAGAGGCCAGTACTTCGCTGGATCAGATTTCCACGGCGATTGTGCAGATCAACGAACGTAACCTGCTGATCGCGACAGCCTCCGAAGAGCAGTCGCATGTTGCGCGTGAAGTTGACCGCAACCTGGTCAGTATTCGCGAGTTGGCCACCCAGAGTGCTGCGGGTGCCAGCCAGACCGCGAGTGCCTGCGGTGAAATGTCAAAACTGGCGATCAACCTGAATCAGTTGGTCAATCGCTTTGTAGTGTGACGCGGTTTTTTTGAATGAGGTGTAAGCAGGCTTGGCGACAGGTGACCTCTCGCCAAGCCTGCGCACGTCAGATCCCGCCGACCAACTTGCCCCCCTCCATGCGGCGCTTGTACGCGCTGTCCCGGCTCGCCAGCCAGAAGTACAGCGGCGACGTCACCAGCAAGCCCACCACCCAGGACAGGTCCGCGCCATTGATGTGCTCGGAAATCGGGCCCACGTACAGCGGCGTGTTCATGAACGGAATCTGCACCACGATGCCTACCGCATAGGCCAGTAGCGCCTGTGGGTTGTACTTGCCGTAGATGCCGCCGTCCACGCGGAAGATCGAGGCAATGTCGTACTTGCCCTTGTGGATCGCATAGAAGTCGATCAGGTTGATCGCCGTCCACGGCACCAGCACCACCAGCAATACCAGCACCATGTCGACGAAGTGGCCGATGAAGTCTTTGGAGGCGAACACGGCGGCAATCGCACACGCGGCCAGCACCAGCACCGAGATCACCGCGCGGCTTTTGGCGGTCGGTATCCAGCGGTAAGTGAAGGTCTGCACCAGGGTGATGATCGACAGCACCGCGCCGTACAGGTTGAGGGCGTTGTGGCTGATGACGCTGAGCAGGAACAGCACCAGCATCAATGGGCCAATGGCTCCGGTGGCGAGCTTGACGGCGTCCATGGTGTCCATGCCCACCGGGGTGGCGAGCACGGCCACGGCGCCGAAAATGAAGGCCAGGCTGGAGCCCAGCGCAGAGCCCAGGTAGGTGGTCCAGAAGGTCGACGCCACCGGCACGTCGGCCGGCAGGTAGCGGGAGTAGTCCGATACATAGGGGGCAAAGGCGATTTGCCAAAGCGCCGCCAGCGACACGGTCGCCAGCCAGCCGGACAGGTTGAATTCACCACGGGTCAGAAAGTCTGCGGTCTGCACATGGGTGAAGATGTAGCCGAAGCCCAGCACGATGCCGGCGCCGAGTACCCAGGTGCCGATGCGGTTGAGCACGTGGATGAAGCGGTAGCCGATAATGCCGATGACGCCGGAGCCAATCGCGCCGATCACGATGCCCACCGGCACCGGTACGCTGTCGACCACGCCGTGCAGGGACTTGCCCGCCAGCACGATGTTGGAGGCGAAGAAGCCGACGTACATGACGCCGGCAATTACCACCACCAGCAATGCGCCGAGCGAACCGAACTGGGCGCGGCTCTGGATCATTTGCGGGATGCCCATCTGCGGGCCCTGGGCCGAATGCAAGGCCATCAACACGCCGCCGACCAAGTGGCCGACTAGGATGGCGACAATGCCCCACAGCAGGTTCAGGTGAAACAGTTGTACGCCGAGTGCACCCGTGACGATCGGCAACGGCGCGATGTTGCCGCCGAACCACAGGGTGAACAGGTCTCTTACCTTTCCGTGGCGATCTTCCGGGGGCACGTATCCAATCGTGTGTTTTTCGATAAGCGGGGCGGAGGATGTTGCGGTGGTGACCATGACGAGCTCCAAGGCAAGGTGAGTACGTTGACGTACTTCGCTGTGCGCCGCACGGAGAGGCGCTTTCTTTGTTGTTGGAGGGATCATCTGCAATGGGCGCAGGGAGGTAAATTAGTAAGTTTGTTGCTATAGACCTTAAAAAATATAGCTCGCGGCGGATTCTGCTCCGGTATGTTGCATGCACTTGAATCCTCGTAAAAAAGTCGATTTTCACGCACTTGTTTGGGGCGAAATCCCACGTTTCTGGAGGTTCTGATGGCTGCTTACAACCTGCGCCAGCTCAGATATTTTGTAACCACGGCAGAATGCGGCAGCGTCGCCGAGGCCTCGCGCAAGCTGTATATCGCGCAACCGTCGGTGTCCACCGCCATCAAGCAGTTGGAAGACAGCTTTGGCGTGCAACTGTTTATCCGCCATCACGCGCAGGGTGTGTCGCTTACACCCAGCGGCGCGCGGTTTTATCGCAAGGCGCTGGAGCTGTTGCGGGTGGCCCACGAGTTCGAGCAGAACGCCCTGGCGGACAATGACGTAGTGGCGGGACAGATCGATATCGGCTGCTTTGAGACCGTGGCGCCGTTGTATCTGCCGCGCTTGATCGCAGGTTTCAAGGCGCGTTGGCCGGGGGTGGAAATCCGTATTCGCGACGGCGAACAACAAGAGCTGGTGCAGGCGTTGACGGCGGGCAGTATCGATATGGCGATGCTGTTCGAGCATGACCTGGGCGGCACCATCGAGACGACGCCATTGATGCCGCCGCAACAGCCGTATGCCTTGTTGCCGGCCGATCACCGCTTTGCGCAGCAGGCCAAGGTGTCATTGGCGGACCTGGTGCTGGAGCCGATGATTTTGCTGGATGTGCTACCGAGTCGGACCTACTTCGTGAGCATCTTTGAAGAACGGGGGCTGACGCCGAATATCGTGTTCAGCTCACCATCGATCGAGATGGTGAGGGGCATGGTGGGCAGGGGGTTCGGCTTTTCGATCCTGGTGACCAAGCCGTATTCGGAGTACGCCTATGACGGGCAGAAGGTGGTGTGTGTGCCGTTGGCCGAGACGGTCACCGGGTCGGGCCTGTCGGCGGTATGGCTGCGGCGGGCGCCGTTGACCAAGCCGGTGCAATTGTTTGTTGATTACTGCCGCGAGGAACTGGCGCGGCTGCTTGGCTGACAGGATCGTTCTCGCGCCAGGCGCGGGAACGATCAACAAAACTAGTCTTTATTCAGGCGCGTAGTTCCTGATGCATTCCACGCGCATCCAGTCTTCAAACAACTGGTTGGTTTTGTTCACGCTTTCCAGATAGTTGGGGCTATAGGTGCCATCGGCTTGGTCAGGGTGGAAGCTGAAGGTGAAGGTCTCTGATTCGATTGGCTTATTGCCATAATCCAGGTTGCTCGACTCCGGCTGGTCAATGGTCACTTGGGTACCGTGGCGCCTGGCGGCTTCAGAGAGCAGATCGATGACCCTCGAGTAGTCTTCTTTTCTTACGGTGATGCGGTTGGATTCTTTGTCCGGCGTGTTGGGTTCGGGGCGCATGCGCAATGCTTCCGGCGCCGCTTGAAGGGTGTTTGAATACAGGGAGGATTGAATGTTGTTCATATAATACCCGTGGCTGTGTTGAGAGTTGATGAAGCGAAATTTAAATAAAAGGGATCTGTGGCCAAATGGCAGATCAAAGATCTGCAAGTTGAAGTTTTTGATATTGGGTTTAGCGATTTTTAGATAGCTAGAGCATTACTGGACAGCGGCATAGTTGGCAATACCCGCACTTCTCATTCGGCCTTCAAACATTCGGTTTGCTCCTTCCATTCTTTTCAAATAATCAGGGCTGAAGGTGCCGTCCGCCTGGTCCGGTACGAAGCTGAATTTGACTGTATGGTAGGTTTCCCGCCCATCGCCGAAGTCAGCTACGAACGACTGATCGGCTTCCTGTTTGACTGTGACCCGGTTCCAGTTTGCGGCATCGTTAAAAAAGTTCACGGCGTCGGCATGGTCTTCTTTGTGTACGGTGAATTGGCGGGAGGTTGATTGAGGGTGCACTTCACTTGAGCGCACGGCACGTACTTGGGCATCTGTATCCAGCCGTGGAGCGGACAGCGAAGATGAAATACTACTCATGATAAGTACCTGTAAGTCGATCAGGGTATAACCAGTCAAGTTTGACTGCCTTCATGGGTGGTCTTTAAGTTCCTTCGGTTCCAGGCGATAACTCACCAAATGTGGCGGAACATTTCATCTTTGCAGGAGGATAAGTTTTTACAGCGAAAGCGCCGGACAGCCACAACGTAGTAGGCAATATCCGGCGCCAGGGCCTGTTCGAATGTGTCAGGCCGGGAAGGGCGGTGAGGGCTGTGTCCGGCTCAAGCGCGGATCGAGTCCAGCATCCGTTGCAGCATTGCGTCGCAGCCCGCCAGTTGTTCCAGGCTCACGAATTCATCCGGCTTATGCCCCTGGTCCATGCTCCCAGGCCCGCACACCACGGTGGGAATGCCCACGGCATCAAACAACCCGCCTTCGGTACCAAACGCCACGGTACCGAAGGCCCGTGAACCGCAAAACGCGGCAATCAACTCCGCGGCCTGGCTGCGCTCATCGGTGACCAGCCCCGGATAAGCCGACAGCGCGGTAAACCGGATGTCACTCTGCGCGCTCACCGCTTGCATGCGTGGCAGCACCTGTTGCCTGGCGTAGGCTTGCAGGGCTTGTGCGACCTCGGCCGGATCCTGGGAGGGCAGTGCGCGAACCTCAAAGTCAAACTGGCAGTCGGCCGGTACGATATTCAGCGCCTTGCCGCCGCTGATCAAACCGGCCTGCACGGTGCTGAAGGGCGGATCAAACCTTGGGTCTTGTTGCTCGCGCAGGCGTTGCCCGATGCGTCCCAGTTCGCCAATCAGGTCGGCGGCATGTTCGATGGCATTCACGCCGTAGGGCGCATACGCCGAATGACAGGCTTCGCCGTGCACATCACAGCGCATGGCCAGCTTGCCCTTGTGACCGAGCACCGGTTTCAGTTCCGTCGGTTCGCCGATGATGCACAACATCGGTTTGACCGGCCGCTGCTCCAGCACCGTCAGCAGCGAGCGCACGCCCAGGCAACCGACCTCTTCGTCATACGACAGGGCGATGTGCACCGGCCTGCGCAGTGTCGCCTTGACCAGCGCCGGAACCAGCGCCAGCACGCAAGCGATATAGCCCTTCATGTCGGCCGTGCCCCGGCCAAACAGCTTGCCGTCGCGTTCGGTCAGCGCAAACGCCGGCACGCTCCAGGGTTGGCCATCCACCGGCACCACGTCGGTATGCCCCGACAGCACAATCCCCGGCAGTTCCACCGGGCCGATGCTGGCGAACAGGTTGGCCTTGCTGCGTTCGTCGTTGTAGATCAACTCACTGGCCACGCCAAAACCGGCCAGGTAATCGCGTACGTACTCGATCAACTGCAGGTTGGATTCGCGGCTGGTGGTGTCGAACCCCACCAGCGTTTGCAGCAATGCGCGGCTGTGGCTCATCGGTCGTCTCCGGCCACGCCGTAGCCGGGTGAGCGATCAGGGGCGAGCGCACGGTCGATGTAGTCCTGCACCTGCGGGCGGTACGCGTCCCAGAGTTTTTGCAGCTCAACGATGGGCGCTTCATCGGCCCAGTCCACGCGCAGGTTGATGATCGGCCAGGTCAGCTCACCCACCACCACCAGCGCAGCGGAATGCACCGGACCGGCTTCGCCACCGGCGGCGATGGCCGCGTGCATCGCCGCCAGCAACCGGTCCGCCAATTGACCTTCGCTTTGTTCAAAGGCCTTGACCATCGCCTCGATCACACCGCGGTCGGCGAGCATATTGCCCGCCGCCACACACTGTTCGCCTGACACGGCATTGTGCGTGCCGAGGGTTTCGCTGCCGCTGAAATGTACGCTGCGCCCCAGGTGATCAATCGCCGTCAGTTGCCGGTACTGGCTGTAGCCGTTGCTCGTCAGGGCCTTGTCGAGGGCGTCGGCCGGTGCGAGGCCCTGTTCCAGCAGGTCGAGTACGTCCGGGCCGAGGGCCGGCAGGGTGATGTTCTGGGTCGATACGGCGCCGACACCGGGCCGCAGCCATGGGCAACGGGCGCCTACGGCGATGCTCGAGGAACTGATGGCGATCCCCAGCTGGCCGGTGTCCGCGCAGCGGGCGACGATGGAAAAGGTCATGGGTTGCCTCCTTACTCTGGGATAACCGCGATCACGTCAATTTCCATCAACCACTGTGGCTGACCCAGGGCCGACACCACCAACCCGGTGGAAATCGGGAACACCCCTTTGAGCCACTTGCCGACTTCCTGGTACACCGGTTCGCGGTAGCGCGGATCGATCAGGTAGGTGGTGGTCTTGACGATATGCGACAGGTCGGAGCCCGCCTCCTCGAGCAACTGCTTGACGTTACGCATGGCTTGCTCGGCCTGGGCACGCGGGTCGCCGAGGCCGATCAGGTTGCCTTCGAAATCCGTGCCCACCTGGCCGCGCACATACACGGTGTTGCCGGCGCGCACGGCCTGGCACAGGTCGTTGTCCAGGCTCTGGTTGGGGTAGGTTTGCTTGGTGTTGAACATGCGGATGCGAGTGTGAGTAGGCATCAAAAAGACTCCGGCAAAAAGTGATCAGGCGCTGACAGGGGACGGGCGAGCCACCGAGGCGGCTTCGCGGTATTCAAGGTATTGGCGCTGGATGGCGATGTGGTCGGCCACGTATTTGGCGTCGTGCCACACCCCCCAGATGAACGACGAACCCCGACGCGATTGCCACGGCAAACCGAGGAAGTAGATGCCCGGCTCACTGGCCACGCCGCGCTGGTGTTGCGGCTTGCCGGCGGCGTCGAACGCGTCGACTTTCAACCAGCTATAGTCCACGGCAAACCCGGTGGCCCAGATGATCGAGGTGATGCCGGCCTTGGCCAGGTCCAGTTCCAGGATCGGCTGCTGGATGCACTCGGCGTCGGGGAACACGCGGCGGGCTTCGGGCTCCTCCGGCAGGTCGAGGCCGTTGCGCTCGATGTAGGCGTCTGCCGCATCCAACAGGGCCAGGTAGTTCTCATCACCACGTGCCAGGTTCTCCACCAGGTTGGCCTGGAAGCGGGCGACGTTGCCGTCGAAGGACTGGGTCAGGCCGACCAGGGTCATGCCTTGCTGGGCCAGCTCGCGAAAGTCGATGGTCTTGCCGCCGTGGGCGCCGCTGACGGCAATGGTCACGTGCTCGCGGCCGGGTTTCATCGCCGCCTGGTCCCACTCGCCCAACACCCCCAGCCACCAGCAGAAATCACGCTTGCGATAGGCACGCGGCGGGCGGTCGTGAGCGCCGACCGACAGGTACACCTGGCGCCCGGAGCGTTGCAATTCATCGGCGATCTGCACGCCGGACGAACCGGCCCCCACCACCAGCACGGCGCCTGCCGGCAGTTGCGCAGGGTTGCGGTAGTCGGCGGAATGGATCTGATGCAGCTCGGTGTCCTTGGGCGCAATCGCCGGAATCACCGGCTTCTGGAACGGCCCGGTCGCCGCCACCACGCGGTTGGCTTCGATCACCCCTTCGCTGGTGTGCACGGTGAAGCCGGGGCGGCCCACATTGCGCACCACAGAAAGCACGTCGACACCGGTGCGTATCGGCGCATTGAACTTGCGGGCATAGGCTTCGAAGTAGGCGGCAACGCGTTCTTTCGGGGCGAAGCCGTCGGCGGCCACGTCATCAAATTCCAGCCCGGGAAAACGGTCATGCCAGGCCGGCCCGTTGGCCACCAACGAGTCCCAACGCCCGGTGCGCCAGCGCTCGGCAATACGGCTGCGCTCCAGCACCAGATGCGGCACGCCTTGCTTGCTCAGGTGCTCGCTCATGGCGACGCCGGCTTGACCGGCTCCCACCACCAGCGTGTCTATTGTTGTTATTGCTTGAGTCATGTGTCTGTCCTTGCGTAATGCAGTTGGATTCAGCTTGGGCATGACTTCAAGGCTAGGGGGAGGGCGGTTTTTAATAAAATATTATTAAGCTGGGAATTGAGCATAAATATCGGATGCAGCCGGTGGGCGCGACTGTGCATCGCCAAGCGCCTAGAACTCCCCCGAATACTTCACCGCTGCGGCCGCACGCGACGGCACATCCAGTGCGCGCAGCACCGACGACACATGAATGCGCACGGTAAACGGCGAGATAGCCAGGGCTTTGGCGATTTCCTTGTTGGTCTTGCCCTGGGCGATCAGGCGCAGCACTTCCTGCTGGCGCGGGGTGAGGGTGTGGGTGTCCAGCGGCAGCAGGCCGGAGGGGGCGAACTTGACAAGCACTTCGCCTTCGCGGATCGCCAGCAACGCCTGGCCGATTTCATCCGGGGCAATGTTCTTGCCGATAAAACCGTCGACGCCCAGCGCCATGACCTGTTCGATCAACTCACGGTCATCCACCATCGACACCACCACCAGGGTGGTGCGGCGCAGTTGCTGGCGCAGCTTGGCCAGTTGGCTCATGCAGGTCAGGCCGGGGAAGCGCAGGTCGAGGATCAACGTATCGACCTCGCCGGGATCCAGCAGCAAGGCTTGCACCGCGTCCAGGTCGCCGGCTTCCTGGATCACGGCGCCGGGCAGCAGCCGTTGTACCGTGCGCGCCATGCCTTCGCGAAACATCGGGTGGTCGTCGGCAATGATGATCCGGCCTGTCATGGTGGGCTCCTTCCTGGGGCACGACGTTGCTGAGGCATGTTACTTTACCACCGGGCGGGATGCCCGCTCAGCCCCCTTGATACGCTGAACGTGACGACAAGGACGTAGTGCATGAGTCATGAGACCAACTCCGAACTCGACCAGGCCAACCTGCGAATTGTGGTTGCCAGCATCGCTATCGTGTACATCGGCGCGCTGGGCTTCCTGCCCGGGCAGTCGGTGGACACCTACCTGCCGGTCATTCTCTACATCCTTGTGTTCCTGCTGGCATCCATCGCCTTGCGCCAGGTCATCGTGCGCTGGCCCGGGCATTACCCGGCGCGGCGGATCTTCGGCATGGTGCATGACTACACCGGCACCTCGTTCGGCATGGTGGTGGGGGGCGAGGCGGCGCTGCCGCTGTATGCGGTGATGGTGTGGGTCAACCTGGGCAATGGCATGCGCTATGGCTCGCGCTACCTGGCGATCGCCACGGCATTGGCGTTGCTGGCGCTGCTGATCGTGTATCGGCTTACGCCTGTGTGGCAGGCGCAACCCTTCATGGTGCTGATGCTGATGATCACCAGCACCGTGATCCCGGTGTACGCGCATATCCTGCTCGAGCGCACGCGCAAGGCATCTGAACAGGCCATCGCCGCCAACCTGGAAAAATCCCGCTTCCTCGCCCAGGCCAGTCACGACTTGCGCCAGCCGATCCACTCCATCGGCCTGTTCACCGCGTGCCTGCGTGAAGCGCGCCTGGGCGATGAAGAGCGGCGGCTGGTGGATAACATCGACCGTTCGCTGCTCAACGTCTCGCAATTGTTCCGTTCGATTCTCGACCTTTACACCCTCGACAACGGCCGCCTGCTGCCCAAGTACCAGCCGGTGAACCTGGGCGATTTTCTGGCCGACCTGGTGCGCCAGAATGCCGAGGCCGCGCGTTGGGCCGGCGTGGAACTGCGCTTGCGGCCGTGTGCTCACTGGGTATTGGTAGACCCTGCGCTGTTGGCCACGATGGTGCAGAACGTGCTGTCCAACTGCTTCAAATACGGCGCGCATCGGCCAGTGCTGATCGGCGTGCGCATTCGTCAAGGTGGCTTGGCGGTGGAGATTCATGATCGGGGCCGGGGGATTGCCGAGGAGCATCTGTCCAAGGTCTTCGAGGAGTTTTACCGGGTGCGCTACCGCCGGGACAAGGACGTCGAAGGCGTGGGCCTGGGGCTGTCCATCGTCAAGCGCCTGGGGCAACTGATGGGCGTGCAGGTGAACCTGCGTTCGCGGGTGGGCCATGGCACCTCCGTGAGCCTGTACGGCCTGACCCTGGCGACCGCACCGCCGACCCCGGCACCCCGTGATGATGCGCGACAGGTCGGTCTGCTGACCGGTTTGAAAGTGTGCCTTGTGGAAGATGACCAGAACGTGCTGCTCGCGACCCAGGCGCTGCTGGAGCGCTGGGGCTGCGAGGTACAGGCCGAACTGTCAGGGCGCGATCTGGTCAGCGATTGCGACATCATCGTCGCCGACTACGACCTGGGCAATCATGCCACCGGTATCGAGTGCATCGACGCCTTGCGGGCGCAACGCGGCTGGGAGGTCCCGGCGCTGATCCTCACCGGGCACGATGTGGAGAAAATCCAGGCCGCGTTGCACGACCGCCAGATCGCGATTCTGTCCAAGCCGGTACGCCCCGCGGAACTGCGCGGCGCCCTGCGCGACCTTAGCCAGCAGGCGGTGATCAGTTGAACGGCACCAAGCCATTGCCGCGAGCCCCTTTGGGCTGGCAGTAAGCGGCCGGCTTCATCATGCCGAAGCTGGCCACGGCGAACATGCCGCCGCTGGCACCGCTGGGCACGGAGCAGTTGTAATCACCGCTGGCGGTGCTGGCGATGTAATAGGTCGTCATGGAATCATTGCGCACATTGGAGATACGCTTGACCGGCTCACCCAGGTTGGTTTCAGACAGCGTCTTGAGATGGTCTTCGGTGGGCTTGATATTGCTGCAACCGGCCACACCGATAATCAACGTACCGAGCAGGGCGAGGCGGGTCAGGGGAGCGTGGAGTTTCATGATGGATCTTCCTTGGGGTTGTTATGGCTTTTCCAACGCGCAACGAGCCCTCGCGCCCTGGAGGCACGGTGTTGGCGGAGCGTTGGAAGTGCCGGGGAATATAGCGCCGGGGGCCGGCAGGGTCGATTAGCACAAATGGGCTAGTGGCAATTTGAAGTCATGGAAGGAGGCAGTACGGTTGGAGATACGACGAGCCACGCCAGACGATGCTGACCGCGCGTTTGAGATTCGCCGCGAGGCCATTCGCGGTCAATGCATCGGTGCCTACAGTGCTGAGCAAATGGCGCTCTGGACCCGAGGTTGCGCAAGCGACGGTTATAACGCCCTGATGGAAAAACCGTTTTACCTGGGGTGGGTGAACGGTCAGCCTGTCGCCACCGGCATGCTCGACCTTGCCAACAATGAAGTCGGCGCGTTGTTTGTACTGCCGGCCTTCACCGGCCGCGGGTACGGCAAGGCAATGCTCGATCATCTGGAAAGCGTGGCGCGGGCATTGGCGATTGAAGAAGTGGTGCTGGACGCCACGCTGAACGCGGCAAGCTTCTATCGCGCCAACGGATATGTGGGTGAGGAGCAGGCGGTCTATCACTCGCCGTCGGGGCTGACGCTGGCGTGTGTGCCGATGGTGAAGCGGCTGGCTGCGGTTTGAACCCTGCAGAACCCCCGCACTTGATTGCCTGACAAGCGAAGGCACCTGTATCCCGCAAACCCGTCGGATCTGTGTCTATCGCCAACGGCCTCGGCCCGGTAGTTTCATGCCACGCTAACTGACGACCGAGTGTCCCATGGATCTTACCGCTGTCCCGTTTGGCACCACGGATTGGGCCACCCTCGAACCCACAACCCATCCTGGCGTTACCGGCAATGCCTTATGGCGTACTTGCCATTTCGGCACCACCCGCGTGCGTCTGGTGGAGTACACGCCCGGTTACCTGGCGGATCATTGGTGCTGGAGAGGGCATGTGCTGTTGTGCCTTGAAGGCGAGTTGCACACGGAGCTGGAAGATGGCCGCCGGTTCATTCTGACGGCCGGGATGAGTTATCAGGTGGGCAATGACATGGAGGGCCATCGCTCCTCGACGGCCATTGGCGCCAAACTCTTCATCGTCGACTGATCTGTAGTGAGCGGGCTCGCCCCGCGCTGGGCTGCGAAGCGGCCCTAACCCCAGGCACCTCGGGTTCACTGAAAATACTGTGGCGTTCTTATTGGGGCGGCTACGCCGCCCAGCGCGCGGCAAGCCCTAATGCCAGTCAGTTAAGCGATAAAGCGGGCGATGAATAAATTGTGGGAGGGGGCTTGCTCCCGATAGGCCGCGCAGCGGCCTCAAAAATGGGCCTGCTACGCAGTCCATCGGGAGCAAGCCCCCTCCCACATTGACCGCGTTAATCCTTAACTGACTGGCATTAGGGCGAGCCCGCTCACTACAGTCAGTGCATCTTGCTGTGGTCCATGCCGTTCAGGGCACGGACCGCTGCTTTCACTTCGATGGACTGTTTCTCGCCCTTGGCGTCCTTGACGGTCAGGGTCAGCGGCACCTGGTCGCCTTCTTTGATCTGGCCGGTGAGGCCCATCAGCATCACGTGGTAGCCGTCCGGGTCGAGCTTGACGGCTTTGCCGGCGGGCAGGGCGACCGAGTCTACCGGGCCCATTTTCATCACGTCGTCCTTCATGCTCATTTCATGGATCTGTACGTCCTTGGCCACCGGCGACGCCACGCTGAGCAACTGGCTGTCGCTGTCGGCGGTGAGGGTCATGAACGCGCCGCTGGACGGCTGGCCCGGCACTGTGGCGCGTACCCAGGCATCGCTGACTTGTACCTGGGCGCTGGCGTGGGCGGCAAGGCCCAGCAGGGTCAGGCCGAAGGCAACGCGTTTGAGGTGTTGAACGGCAGTCATTAGCAGACCTCCATGACGGTGAGCAGGTCTTCTGCGCACTCTTTAGCGGTAAGGGATGCCGACAGGCCCAGGCGCAGGTTGCCGCGGGTGTCGAAGACGAAACTGGTCGAAGTGTGGGACAGCGTGTAGGTGTCCCCGGCCGGGATCTTTTCATAGAAGATCCCGAATTCCTTGGCGGCCACGGCGATTTCTTCCGGGGTGCCGTACAGCGCTTCGAAGCTGGGGTCGAAGGCTTTCACGTAGCGGTCGAGCAGTTGCGGTGTGTCACGCTCGGGGTCAAGGGTGATGAACACCACCTGCATGATCTCGCCGTCGCGGCCCATCAGCTTCTTGGCCTGGGCGGCACGCGCCAGAGTGGTGGGGCATACGGCCGGGCACTGGGTGAAACCGAAGAACACCACCGGCATCAGGCCACGGAACGAGCTCAGGGTGACGGTTTCGCCGTCGGTGTTCTTAAGCTTGAAGGTGCGGCCCATGATCTTGTCACTGAGGTCCTTGCCGTACTTGAAGTTCAGCTTGGGGCTGTAGTCACAGCCGCCCAGCAGGCTGCCCAGGCCCAACAGGCCCATACCGGTCAGCACTTTGCGGCGGGTGAATAACGTACTCATCAACTGTGCATCCTGTGAAGCGCCTGCATGGCTCTGGATCTACACATCAGGCTTTGAAAAGGCATTGAAACGTAGAAACGAGGAGGGCGCACAGTCTACCAACCCAGGCCTGCCTGCGTAATCTGCGACGTTCTGCCACAGGGGCGCGTCGCGCTTCATCCTTTTACGGCTTCGGTGGTAGAGTCGCCGCCATGAAACTGAGCCATCCCGACCGTTCGCTGATCGCCTGGACCCTGTACTTCTGCGTGCTGATGAACGTGTTCGTGTGCGGTTTGGGCCATGGGCAGATGCTGGGCCAGCAGCTCAACGGTATCGGCGGCGCGTTCTGTTCGGTGGACGGTAGCCAGGCGCCACTTTCCGATAAAGGGTTGGGCACTCCGTCGTCCAGCAACATCTCGAACTACTTTGCCTGCCCGGTGTGCAACGCGGTCACCGTGGCCATCGTGTTTCTTATCGGCCTGGCCTGGCTGCTGAGCCTTCAGCAAACCCCGGGCCCGGCCCATGAGCGGCGCAACAAGGCGCCGCCGCGTTATTCCTGGCCTTCGGCCAACCCCCGCGCTTCTCCCGCAGCCTGACGTTTGCCTTGGGCTTCCTGTGATCAGGAGGCGTTCTATCGTCACGACTGTGAGTCCATCTGATGACCCCTCTATTGCCTGCAGGCGCCAGTCGCCTGGTCAGCAAGGCGTCCCGTCGCCCGCTTGCGCAACCCCTGCGTACGGAACCGTTGTTGGCGCACTACCCGAGTAATTCCCGTTGCTTCGTGCACCTGGATGCACGCCTGCTGCCTCATTGGCACAGCTTGTTCGACATCTGCCCGACGCTGCTCAAACTCGACCCGCCCGAGGGCTTGAACCTGTTCCGCAGCTTCATGACCTGGGCCTATCGCAAGCAGCCGCCACTGGATTGGACCTACCACCTGAATGTGGCGCGCTGGCTGCTGGGCTCCCCATACCGTGCGCAAATCAATGAGGAGCCGATCGAGGCGTTCATGGCGGCCGCAGCAGCGTGCTGGATCAGCCTGGACACCAGCCAGGCCCGGGGTCTGGTCCTGGCCTGGCAAGGCGCCACTCTCTTCGATTGGAAAGGCCCGCCGATCAGCGCCGCGCAACAGCAGGCATTACCCGCTTCTACCCTGGACTTCGCCTGGAGCCCGCTGAACGCACGGGGTGAATTCAGCGGTTGGTTGCCGGTGCCCTGAGCAGTCAGCATCACGCTGCGATGGCTGCGCAATTTTAATGAACCCTTGGCGCATCGGCTTGACCTAACGCATACGACCTAGGAGGTGAAGCATGCAAACTGAATACATCTGGATCGGCCTGGCCGTGGTTCTGGTGCTGGTGGAGTTGTGGGCGATCAGTACCGTGTTGCGCAGTACCGGGGGCTGGGAAAGCAAGGGTTTCTGGCTGGTGATCTTGATCTTTGTGCCGCTGTTCGGGCTGATCGCCTGGGCGATGTTCGGGCCTAAACGCGAGATGCCTGAGCAACGTAGAAGCTAACGTAGAAGCTGAAGCAGAACAGGCGCCCTTGAGGCGCCTGTTTTCATTCAAGGGTTTGGCGTTATCCAGCAATCGCCTTGGCAATCGCGTCATTGAACGCGGGCAGGTCATCGGGTGTGCGCGAGGTGATCAAGGTCCAGCCATTGGCCTTGCATGCCTTGACCTCGGCGTCGACCCAGCCCGCAGCTCCGGCATTTTCCAAGTCGATGCGCACGCTTTTATACGAGGTCAGCGTCTTGCCCTGGATCACGCCGGCGTCGATCAACGTCCACGGCCCATGGCAAATCGCTGCCACGGTCTTGCCGGCCTTGACGAAATCGTTGATCAACTTCAACGCGCCGGCGTCCTGGCGCAGGGTGTCGGCGTTGACGGTGCCACCCGGGATGACCAGGGCGTCGAAATCGCTGCTCAACACATCCGACAGCGCCACGTCGGACTCTACGGTTTTGTCTTTCTCTGTATCGCCGACGAACGTCTGCGTGGTGCCGCCCTTGCTGGAACCGTGGGTCACGGTCGCGCCGTAGCCGCGCAATGCCTCCAGGGGCTTGAGCAGTTCATCGCGCTCGATACCGGTGTTGGAGGTGATGACCAGAATCTTCTTGCCGCTAAGGGGTGAGCTCATGATCGAGAGTCTCCTGATGGCTGGGTTTATGGGTGGATATGGGAGAGTTGATCAAGGCCAGGGGCTAAAGGTTTAAATTAATTTGGGTTGATGGGCTGGACGGTTGTACGGGGCAGTTTCCTTGAACTATCGAAAGGGGGCGGGCTCTGCTGCATAAGGGCTCGCCTTTATTGCGAGCATTAAAAAAAGCCTGGAGACCGAGCATGACTGCCGATAAAACCCCTGATCCGATCAGTTCCGAGCAAGCGCAGAAGGGCGCGGAAAAACCCGTCAAAGGCCGCACGCTGGAGCATCCGAACCCGAAGACCGAAACCATCGACAAGGTGCTCACGCCCACCTCGATCAAGGACACCGAGCGCCAGGCCGAGGCGATCAACCGGCAGGCCGACAAGGCTGAGCGCAAGCTGGACCACTGATCATGGCCAAGTCGATCACCGCTTCCGAACTGGGTATCGAGCTGGCGCCCGAAGACGACGCCAGCCTGTTCAAATGGTTTATTGCCAGCTTTCTGATGGGCAAGCGAATCCAGGCGCCGATTGCCGCGCAGGCGTACCGCGTGATCGTCGAGCAAGAGGGGCGTGATACTGCGCGCAAGTTGCAGCACTGCACTGCTGGCGAACTGGTCAGGATGCTGGGGCGTGCCCACTACGTGCGCTATGACGAAACCACCGCGCAACGGCTGTTGGACCTTAGCGCCAAGTTGAACGCCGAGTATGCCGGCAAGATCACGCAGATACGCGACGCCAGTGGCGACCGTCCGGGGTTCGAGAAACGCCTGGGTGAGTTCGAGGGGGTTGGCCCCAAGACGATCGAAATCTTCATGCGCGATGCGGCCAAGGTGCTGTTTTGACCGCACCGTTGTATCTAGGCTGTGCGGGGTGGAGTTTGCCCCGTGAGCACTGGCCGGCATTTGCCGACGAGGGCACGCATTTGCAACGTTATGCGTCGCGCTTCAATGCAGTGGAGATCAACAGTTCGTTTTATCGTGCGCACCAGCCCAAGACCTACGAGCGCTGGGCACAATCGGTGCCGGCAAGCTTTCGCTTTTCGGTCAAGGTGCCCAAGCGCATCACCCATGAACTGCGTTTGCAGCGTTGTGACACGGCACTGGATGAGTTTCTGGAACAGTGTCTGCACCTGGGTGAAAAGCTCGGTTGCCTGCTGGTGCAGTTACCGCCCTCACTGAGCTATGACCCGGCCGTGGCGTCGAATTGGTTCATGGCATTGCGCCAACGTTTTGCCGGCGCCGTGGTGCTGGAGCCGCGTCATCCCAGCTGGCGAGAGGCCGAGTCGCTGCTGATGGACCTGCACATCGGCCGGGTGATCGCCGACCCGGTTGTCATCCAGATGAGCACCGGTTGGCCAGGCGTGCAGTATTGGCGCCTGCACGGCGCTGAGCGCATCTATTACAGTGCCTATGGGCCCGAGCGCGTGAAGGCGTTCGGGCAACAGCTCGACCTCTCGGTAGCGGCGGGCGTGCCCACGTGGTGCATTTTCGATAACACTGCCAGTGGTCATGCGACGGCCGATGCCTTGTGCCTACTCGACCTCTACCCGCACCACTTCCAGACCTAGCTGTTCATAAGCTTCGACACTCGGCACATGCCACTCGGTAATCAGCGTGTGAAGACGGTTGCAGGGCGCTACGACAAAGGGCTCCACCGCGCCGAGCTTGTCCGCCATGGTCACTGCGACCACGTGGGAGGCGCTGTCGAGCAAGGCCTGTTTGACCACCACTTCATCGAAGTGCAACGAGGTGATGCCCACTTGCGGGTGCAGGGCGCACACGCCCGTGAACAATAGGTCTGCCTTGATACTCTGGATCAGGCGCACGGCATCGTGGCCGCCGGTGGAAAGGGTGGCCGGGTTGAGCTGGCCGCCGGCCAGGATCACTTTCACATGGGGATGGTCGGCCAGGGCGATGGCGATCATCGGTGATGCCGTGACCACCGTCAGGTGAATCGAGCGCGGCAGCGATTGGGCAATGCGCAGGGTGGTCGAACCGGAATCGAACAGCACGATCTGGCCGTCCTCCACGCGCTGCGCCGCCAATTGGGCGAGCTGACGCTTGGCCTCGTTGGTCTCGCCGACCCGGGTAAAGAAGTCTTTGCCGGTGTCCTTGGGCCGGGGCAGGGCGCCACCGTGTACGCGCTGTAACAAACCGGCGGCGGCCAGTTCGCCGAGGTCGCGGCGGATGGTGTCCTGGGATACGGCAAAATGCTCCACCAGCTCCGCTGCGGTGACTTTTCCGTCGCGCTCCAGCAGCAACAGGATCTTCTGTTTGCGCAAGGAAGGCAGGTCAGTGGCTTGATGAGTGTTGTGCATGTTTGTGCATATTTTTGCTGGTTTGTGCGACATTAGCCGCCTGCTGCCATAAACGCAATGGCTGGTTGCGCAACCGCTGGACGGTTACTCTTCGTGCTCGGTTCAGGGAGAGGTGACCTAGATGACGTTGATCACAACCATCGAAGACTTACGCAAGCTGGCGCAAAAACGTGTCCCACGGATGTTCTACGATTACGCCGATTCCGGCTCCTGGACTGAAAGCACCTACCGGGCCAATGAAAGCGATTTCGCCCGGATCAAATTCCGCCAGCGCGTGGCGCGCAATATCGACCAGCGCTCGATCCGCACTACGATGATCGGCCAGGACATGACCATGCCGGTGGCCCTGGCGCCGACGGGCCTGGCGGGCATGCAGCACGCCGACGGCGAAATTCTTACCGCCCGCGCCGCCGCCGCATTCGGCCTGCGCTACACCTTGTCGACCATGAGCATCTGTTCACTGGAGGACATCGCCGAGCATGTCGGCCAGCCGTTTTGGTTCCAGCTCTATGTGATGCGTGATCGCGGGTTTATCGAACAGTTGATCGAGCGCGCCAAGGCTGCCGGCGTGGATGCGCTGGTGCTCACACTCGACTTGCAGATCCTCGGGCAACGCCACAAGGACTTGATCAACGGCCTGTCGGCACCGCCGCGATTGACCCTGCCGAATATCCTCAACATGGCGACCAAGCCACGTTGGGTGATGGGCATGCTCGGTACCAGGCGCCGTGGGTTCGGCAATATCGTCGGCCACGTGAAAGGCGTGGCCGACATGAGTTCGCTTTCGTCATGGACCGCCCAGCAATTCGACCCGCGCCTGAGCTGGGACGATGTGGAGTGGATCAAACAATGCTGGGGCGGCAAGCTGATCATCAAGGGCATTCTCGATGTGGACGATGCGCGCCTGGCGGCAGACGCCGGTGCCGATGCACTGGTGGTGAGTAACCACGGTGGCCGTCAACTTGATGGGGCGCCGTCGAGCATCAGCCAATTGCCGGCGATTGTCGACGCGGTAGGCCAGCGCATTGAAGTGTGGCTCGATGGCGGTATCCGCAGCGGCCAGGATGTGCTCAAGGCGGTCGCGCTGGGGGCCAGGGGCACGATGATCGGCCGCCCCCATCTGTACGGTCTGGGCGCGATGGGGGAGGCGGGCGTGACCAAGGCTCTCGACATCATCGCCCGCGAGTTGGACGTGTCGATGGCGCTGTGCGGCTATAACGATATACGCGATGTGAATCGCGAGATTTTGCTGCCGGGAACCTTGCCTGAAGGGAATTGCTGAGCAAAAAAATCGTAAAAAAGTAAAAAGAGTTGTCCACGAAAACCGTGGGTATCTCTGTGGATAACTTTGTGAAGACCCGGCTGGGTTGGCGATTTAACCTGCGGTTAATATTTGATCAACTGCCGGCGAGGACCAGTATGGGCAGGGTTTGCGCTTGACAGGCAAGCGCGAACTCAGTGCCGAAATGCGTGTTCAGGAGTCGCCGTCGGGTGCTGTGGAGTGTGTCACGACCTGGGACGGCGCCTTCGCTTGCATCAACCTGTCCAGTGCCTGGCCATAACTGCGGCCGGCCAGGCTCATGCTGTTGTTGTGGGTGGCACCGGGCACCAGCAGCAGTCGCTTGGGCTGCTGGGCGGCGTCGAATAATTGCTGGCTGAAACGCGGCGGCACGTACTGGTCGGCCAGGCCGTGGACCACCAGCAGCGGCATGTGCACATCAGCGATCTTGTCGATGGAGTCGAACTTCTGCGAGAGCAACCAGCGCACCGGCAGCGAGGTGTTGGCCACGGCGGTCGCCGCGTCCCCCAGCGAGGTGAAAGTGGATTCGATCACCAGGCCGCGCACGGGGATCGGCGTTTGCCGGCTCAGTTCGGCCGCCAGGTCGATCGCCACCGCGCCGCCCAGGGAGTGCCCGTAGATCAGGCGCTTGTTCGGGTCGGGTTGCAGTACCTTGAAGCGTTCCCAGGCGATACGCGCGTCTGCGTAGACACTGGTTTCCGACGGCAGATCACCCTGGCTCTGGCCGAAGCCACGATAGTCGATGGCCAGCACCGAATACCCCAAGGCGTGCAATTGCTCGATGCGAAACAGCTGGCCGGTGAGGTTCCAGCGCACGCCGTGCAGGTAGAGGATCGCCGGGGCGTTCTTCTTGTCTGCCGGGTACCACCAGCCGTGAATGTTCTGGCCCGACTTGAAACTGGCCGGCTTGAGGTCGAATTCCTGTACCGCTTTGGGCAGCCCGGTATACCAGCCGGCGGTGCCCGGTTCGATGCGAAACACCAACTCACGTTCTTTGTGTTGCAGCACGGCACACCCCACCGGCAGGCCGATGATCAACAGCGCCATGCACAGCAGGGGAAACCAGCGCAGGCCGAGGCGAGACAGAAAACGAGAGGACATGAAGATTCCAGGACAAAAACAAAGCAGGGGTTTTACCAGATGGCACATCGGGTAAGGAATTAATTCGACAGTCGTGAGTGGGTATTGCTTGCAAAGTGTTACATCGCCTCCGTTGAACTCGAGCGCACCTGCCAACTTGACGCTGGCCGGCGCCCGGGAACATGCTCGCCCTCCCACGTACAGAGGCCCAACCATGGACAACAGCCCCGTTCGCATCACCGCCGAAGAAACCCTCTCGAAAAACTGGTACCTGTTGAAAAAATACAGTTTCGACTTGCGCCGCCAGGACGGCAGTTGGCAAGCCCAGACCCGTGAGGTGTACGACCGCGGCAATGGCGCGACCATCCTGCTGTACAACCGTGCGCAGCGCACGGTGTTGCTGATCCGCCAGTTCCGTATGCCCACCTTCGTCAACGACTACCACGGCTATCTGATCGAAGCGGCGGCCGGCTTGCTCGACAACGCCAGCCCCGAAGAACGCATTCGCCTGGAAGCCGAAGAAGAGACCGGCTATCGCGTCGGCCACGTGGAGAAAATCTACTCGGCGTTCATGAGCCCGGGTTCGGTGACTGAGCGCATTCACTTCTTTATCGGCGAGTACCAACCGACGGATCAGGTCGGTACGGGGGGCGGCCTGGAGGAGGAGGGCGAGGATATCGAAGTGCTGGAGCTGGGGTTCGAGCAGGCGCTGACGATGGTACAGAACGGCGAGATTGTGGATGGCAAGACGATCATGCTGCTGCAGTATCTGGAACTGCAGATGTTGAAAGACGGCTGGTGAGCCCCGACTGGCGGTTATTGTCAGAAATTTCCCAGAGGAGTACAAATGTACTCCATGACGACTCTCACTCCCCGCCGTACCGCCATCCTGACCTTTATCCGCGACCGTATCGCGCAGCAAGGTCAGCCCCCCAGCCTCGCCGAGATCGCCGAGGCGTTCGGCTTCGCCTCGCGCAGCGTCGCGCGCAAGCACGTGGTAGCCCTGACTGAAGCCGGGTTCATCGAGGTCAACCCCAACCAGGCGCGGGGCATTCGCCTGCTCAACCAACCGGCACGCCCCGAATGGCTGGATGTGCCGGTGCTCGGCCGAGTGGCTGCGGGCCGGCCCATCGGCGCCGACGCCGAAGTGCACAGCCGCCTGCAACTGGACCCTGCCACCTTCACGAAAACCCCGGATTATCTATTGCGGGTGCAGGGCGACTCGATGATCGATGACGGCATCCTCGACGGCGACCTGGTGGGCGTGCGCCGCAGTGCCGAGGTGTTGAACGGGCAAATCGTCGTGGCGCGGCTGGATGGCGAAGTCACCATCAAGCGTTTCGAGCGCAGTGGCGAGCGCGTGCGCCTGCTGCCGCGCAACCCCGCCTATCAACCCATCGTGGTCGGGCCCGACCAGGACCTGGCCATTGAAGGGGTGTTCTGTGGCCTGGTGAGGCAAGGCTGATGGGCGCCGTGGTTGCCCTGGACGCGCTGTTCAATGGTGGGCGCGTGTGGAAGGGCCGGCCCGTTGCACCATCGGCCAGCGTGCACCCCACGGGGTTGGCGAGGCTGGATGCGGTGTTGCCAACGGGCGGCTGGCCGGAGTCGGCCTTGAGCGAAATCCTGATGGCCAAAGAGGGCATCGGCGAATTGCAATTGGTGCTGCCGACCCTGGCGCGCTTGTCGGCGGCGGGGGAGCGAATTGTGTTGGTCGCGCCGCCTTACACGCCGTACCCCCACGCCTGGCAGAACGCCGGGGTGGATGTGCGCCAGCTGTCGGTGATCCGGGCCGAGGAGCGCGATGCGTTGTGGGCGGTGGAGCAATGCCTGCGCTCCGGTAGTTGCGGCGCGGTGCTGTGCTGGCCGCGCAAGGCCGATGACCGAGCACTGCGCCGCTTGCAGGTGGCGGCGGAAACCGGACAGACCCTGGCGTTTGCCTGGCGTGCCTTGAGCGAGGCGGTCAATGCGTCGCCTGCGGCTTTGCGCCTGGCGGTTGAGGCAGCGCCTGCACAAGTGCGGGTGCTCAAATGCCGGGGCGGGTTGGCCCATCCGGCGCCCATCGCGTTGGCGGGGCACTGAGGTTGCCATGCGTTGGGTGTGTATTGTCTTTCCGCAATTGGCGCTGGACGGCGTGCAGCGTGTGCATCCCGAGCCGGACCAACCCCTCGCGTTGTTGGCCGGTACCCCGCAACGTCGCGTGCTGCAGACCGTCAATGCTGCCGCCCGTGCCTTGGGCCTGCGCCCCGGGCAATCGCTGACGGCGGCCCATGCGCTGGCCAAGTCCTTTGCCTGCGCCGAATACGACCCCGCCGAGATCGAGCGTTGGCAGCAATTCCTCGCGGCCTGGGCCTACTGTTTCAGCTCCCAGGTCAGTCTGCACTACCCACGCGCCTTATTGTTCGAGATCGAGTCGAGCCTGGGCCTGTTCGGGCCGTGGCCGCGGTTTGAAGCGCGTTTGCGCCAGGAGCTGAACGAGTTAGGTTTTCGCCACCGTATCGTCGCCGCGCCCAACCCTGCGGCGGCGCGGGTACTGGCCAATCTCTACGATGGCCTGGCGGTGACTGACGACGCCTTGAGCCAGGCCCTGGCGTCGCTGCCCATCGACCGCGCCGGCCTCGACCCGCAGGCCGCCATCGCGTTGTCCCGCATGGGCCTGCGCACCCTGGCCCAGGTGCAGGCGTTGCCCCGGCACACCCTGGCGCGGCGTTTCGAGGCGGGCTTGCTCAAGCACCTGGATACCCTCACCGGGCAACGGCCATTGGCCTTGGCGTTCTATCAGCCGCCGGATCAGTTCGAGGCACGCATCGAATTGAATTTCGACGTGCAATCCCACCAGGCGCTGCTCTTCCCCTTGCGCCGTTTGACCGGCGACCTGTCTGCCTTCCTCTGCGGTCGTGACAGTGGTGTGCAGCGCTATGACCTGCACCTGGAACACGCCCAGCAACCCGATAGCGTGATCAAGGTCGGCCTGCTCAGCGCCGAGCGGGAACCTTCGATGTTGTTCGAACTGGCCCGCGGGCGCCTGGAGCAGGTGCAAGTCAGCGCGCCGGTACGCGGCGTGCGCCTGCTGGCCCAGGACTTGCCCGTATTCGTGCCGCAACGCCAGGACCTGTTCGACGACCGCCCGCAACAGACCTTGCCCTGGGAGCAACTGCGCGAACGCCTGCGCGCGCGGCTTGGCGATGACGCGGTGCAGAGCCTGCGTTTTCATGCCGACCATCGCCCCGAATGCGCCTGGCAAGCGACAGCGGCCAAACACCCGTGCCAGCCCCTGGACAACGTGCGCCGCCCCGGCTGGTTGCTGACCGAGCCGACCCTGCTGGCCGAGCCGGGCGTGCAGATCCTCATGGGCCCGGAGCGCATCGAATCCGGCTGGTGGGACGGCGCGGATATCCGTCGCGACTATTACCTGATCCGCACCCGTGCCGGCCAGCAAGGCTGGGCCTACCGCACCGTCGGCGAACCCGATGGGTTGTGGTTGCAGGGTTGGTTTGCATGAGTTACGCCGAGCTGCATTGCCTGTCCAACTTCAGTTTCCAGCGCGGCGCCTCCAGTGCGCTGGAGTTGTTCGAGCGCGCCAAAGGCCAGGGTTACAGCGCCCTGGCGATCACCGACGAATGCACGCTGGCAGGTATCGTGCGGGCCTGGCAGGCGGCAAAGGCCGTGGCGTTGCCGTTGATTATCGGCAGCGAAGTGCGCATCGAAAACGGCCCGAAACTGGTGCTGCTGGTGGAAGACCTGAATGGCTATCAGCACCTGTGCCGCTTGATCACCCTGGCCCGACGGCGTGCCGCAAAGGGCGGTTATCGCCTGCTGCCAGCCGACTTCGAACAACCGTTGCCGGGCCTGCTGGCATTGTGGGTGGCCGAAGACAGCGACACCCAGGCGTCGATCCAATGGCTGCGCCACACCTTCGCCGAACGCCTGTGGCTGGCGGTACACCTGCACTGCGGCCAGGACGATGCGCGTCATCTGGAGCAACGCCTGCACCTGGCCGCCAGCCTGAATATCAAGGCGGTGGCCTGCGGTGATGTGCATATGCATGTGCGCGGCCGTCGGGCCCTGCAAGACACCATGACTGCTATCCGCCATCACGTGCCGGTGGCCGAGGCCGGCACGCGCCTGCACCCCAATGGCGAGCGGCACTTGCGTGATCTCGACGCCCTGGCTGCGCTGTATCCGCAAACGTTGCTCGACGAGACCCAGGCCATTGCGCGCCGTTGCACCTTTGACCTCGGCCAGTTGCATTATCACTACCCACGCGAGCTGGTGCCCGAGGGGCATGACGCAACGTCCTGGCTGCGTGCCGTGACGCAAGAAGGCATCGCCCGGCGCTGGCCAAAGGGGGTTGATAGCAAGACCTTGCAGCAGATCGACAAGGAACTGGAGGTGATCGGCACCCTGGGTTATGAAAGCTATTTCCTCACGGTTCACGACATCGTGCGCTTCGCCCGCAGCCGGTCGATCCTGTGCCAGGGCCGGGGTTCGGCGGCCAACTCGGCCGTGTGTTTTGCCTTGGGCATCACCGAGATCGACCCCAGCCTGACGGCTATGCTGTTCGAGCGCTTCCTGTCCAAGGAGCGCAATGAGCCCCCGGACATTGATGTGGACTTCGAGCACGACCGACGCGAGGAGGTGTTGCAGTACGTGTTCCAACGCTACGGCCGCACCCGCGCGGCGTTGACGGCGGTGGTCAGTTGTTATCACGCGGCCGGCGCGGTACGCGACGTGGCCAAGGCCCTGGGGCTGCCGCCGGACCAGATCAACGCCCTGGCCGACTGTTGCGGGCGCTGGAGTGACGATGCTCCGCCCCTGGAACGCCTGCGTGAAAGCGGCTTTGACCCGCACAGCCCGATCCTGCGCCGCGTGCTGACGCTGACCCGGCAACTGATTGGTTTTCCCCGTCATCTGTCGCAGCACCCCGGCGGCTTCGTGATTTCCGAATACCCGCTGGACACCCTGGTGCCGGTGGAAAACGCGGCCATGGCCGAGCGCACCATCATCCAGTGGGACAAGGACGACCTCGATGCGGTCGGCCTGCTCAAGGTGGATATTCTGGCCCTGGGCATGCTCAGTGCGATCCGCCGCTGTTTCGACCTGTTGCGCCGCCACCGTGGCCGTGACCTGGCCTTGGCGACGATCCCCAAGGAAGATCCGGCGACCTACGCGATGATCAGCAAGGCCGACACCATCGGCGTGTTCCAGATCGAATCGCGGGCGCAGATGTCGATGCTGCCCAGGCTCAAGCCGAATAATTTCTATGACCTGGTGATTGAGGTGGCGATTGTGCGGCCGGGGCCGATCCAGGGCGGCATGGTGCATCCTTACCTGCGTCGTCGGAACAATGAAGAAGCCACCACTTACCCGTCGCCGCAATTGAAAACGGTGTTGAAGCGCACCCTGGGCATTCCGCTGTTCCAGGAACAGGTGATGCAGATCGCCATGGTCGCCGCCGACTACAGCCCCGGCGAGGCCGACCAGTTGCGCCGTTCGATGGCCGCCTGGAAGCGCCACGGCGGGCTGGAACCACACCAGGAGCGCCTGCGCGACGGCATGCTCAAGAACGGCTACACCGAAGCCTTTGCCGCGCAGATTTTCGAGCAGATCAAGGGCTTTGGCAGCTATGGTTTCCCCGAGTCCCACGCGGCCAGTTTCGCCTTGCTGACCTATGCCAGTTGCTGGCTCAAATGCCATGAGCCGGCGGCCTTCGCCTGTGCGCTGATCAACAGTTGGCCCATGGGTTTCTACAGCCCGGACCAGATCCTGCAGGACGCCCGGCGCCATCGGTTACAGATTCGCCCGGTGGAAGTCCAGGCCAGCGACTGGGATTGCAGCCTGGAGCCTATCGACGGCGCGCAACCGGCAATCCGCATGGGCTTGCGCATGATCGCGGGGTTTCGCGAGGAGGACGCACGACGTATCGAGGCCGCTCGCCAACACCAGGCATTCAGCGACATTGCCGACCTGGGCGCACGCGCCGGGCTGGATGCGCGGGCCCAGGCCTTGCTGGCGGATGCTGGGGCCTTGCGGGCGTTGGCCGGGCATCGGCACAAAGCGCGCTGGGAGGTGGCGGGCGTGCAGCAGCAACTGGGCCTGTTCGCCGGTCTGCCCAGCCCCGACGAAGCGGTGGTGGAGTTGCCGGCGCCTTCGGTCGGCGAAGACCTGCACGCTGATTACGCCACCGTTGGTACCACCCTTGGCCCGCACCCGTTGGCGCTGTTGCGTGAAGAATTGCGCAAGCGACGCTGCCGCAGCTCCCATGAACTCCTGGCGGTCGAGCATGGTCGTAACGTGAGTATTGCCGGGCTGGTTACGGGGCGGCAGCGGCCCGGCACGGCCAGTGGCGTGACCTTCGTCACCCTGGAGGATGAGTTCGGTAACCTCAACGTGGTGGTCTGGCGTGACTTGGCCGAGCGTCAGCGCCAGGCGCTGGTTGGCTCTCGGCTGCTCAAGGTGGATGGGCGCTGGGAGGCGGTGGGTGACGTGCGACACCTGATCGCCGGACGTTTGACCGACCTGACGCCGCTGCTGGAAGGGATCCATGTGCGCAGCCGGGATTTTCACTGAAGACTGTGACGCGGGTTGCATTTACCTGCTGGCGTTAAGGCGGTGAAACGATCTAGGGTTGGCGCGCTCCAACGCTGGTCGATGTTTTCTTTTCGTACTGAGTCAACCCATGCATTTTTTATCCAACTCTCATGGCTGCGAAGGCTGGGCCGGTGAAATGGCCCGGCGAATCCGCGCGTTCGACTGGTCGACCACTGATCTTGGCCCCATCGACTCGTGGTCCACCAGCCTGGTCTGCAACGTGCAAATGATGCTGGCCTCGCCCGTGCCGATGGTGATGCTGTGGGGGCGGGCGGGGTACATGATCTATAACGACAGCTATTCGGCGTTTGCCGGTGGCCGCCACCCGTATCTATTGGGCAAGCCGGTGGAGTTGGGTTGGCCGGAAGTCGCCGACTTCAACCGTCATGTGGTCGACACCTGCCTGGCGGGCGGGACCTTGTTATTCAACAACAAGGACCTGGTACTGTCGCGCCATGGCAAGCCGGAGACGGTCTGGCTGGACCTGTATTACAGCCCGGTTGCCGGCGACAACCAGCAGCCGGCCGGCGTGCTGGCGATTGTGGTGGAGACCACCGAACTGGTGAAGTCCGAGCAAGTGCGCCAGGAACTTACCCACAATCTGGAACAACGCGTCGCCGCTGAAGTGCAGGCGCGCTCCGCTGCCGAGGATCAACTGCGCCAGTCGCAGAAGCTGGAAGCCATCGGCGGCCTGACCGGTGGTGTAGCCCACGACTTCAATAACCTGCTGCAGGTGATCGCCGGCAACCTGCACCTGCTGGCCCGGCATGAGCCGGATAACGCCCAGGTGCAGCGCCGGGTCAACGCAGCCATTGAGGCCGTTGAGCGCGGCGCCAAGCTGTCGGCGCAACTGCTCGCCTTCGCCCGTCGCCAGCCGCTGTCGCCGGCGGTGTACAACCCGCAGCGCATCTATGCGGGCCTGGGCGAATTGCTGCAGCGTGCGTTGGGTGAAACCATTCATATCGATGTGCAGATGCCCACGGATGCCTGGTGCATCAAGGTCGACCGCAACCAGCTGGAAAACGCGCTGCTCAACCTGGCGATCAATGCCCGGGATGCCATGCACGGCGAAGGCGTGATTCGTATCACCGGCGAAAACATAATCCTCAACCCTGACGATTGCGCCGGTAAAAGTATCAAGCCGGGCGAGTATGTGCGCCTGGCGGTCAGCGACACCGGCGTGGGGATGTGCCCGGAGGTGCTCAAGCGCGTCTTCGAGCCGTTTTTCACCACCAAGCTCGAGGGCCAGGGCACCGGGCTGGGCTTGAGCATGGTGTTCGGCTTCGTGCGCCAAAGCGGCGGGCACGTGGAGATGTGGAGCGAGGAGGGCAAGGGCTCGACGGTGCAGATGTATTTCCCCCACAGCCTGGAGCCGGAATGCTTGGACACACAGGAAGAACTGGCGCTGCACTGCGGCGGCCAGGAGACCATCCTGGTGGTGGAGGACAATGAAGGCGTGCGCCTGACGGTCGTCGAGTTGCTCAAGCAAGCGGGCTATACCGTACTCACCGCCGAGGACGGCGACCGGGCGATGCGGGTGTTGCAGGACGGTGTACGGCCGGACCTGATTTTCACGGATGTGGTGATGCCCGGCCGCGTCAAAAGCACGGACCTGGCCGACTGGGCCCGCGTGCAGCAGCCTCCCGTGCCAGTGCTGTTCACCTCCGGGCACACCCGTGACATTCTCTCCAGCAATCATTTGCTGAGCCCGGATATCAACTTGCTGAGCAAGCCCTACAGCCCCGATGCCCTGACGCAACGGGTGCGCTCGGTGCTCACTACCCGACAAGGTTGTCCATGACCTCACAGCGCAACATGCCCAAGCTTTCTACCCCGGTCGGCTTCGTCCGGGTGCGTGGCGCCCGCGAACACAACCTGCGCGATGTCGATGTGGACATTCCCCGTGACGCCCTGGTGGTGTTCACCGGGGTGTCCGGCTCCGGCAAGTCGTCGCTGGCATTTTCCACGGTGTATGCTGAGGCGCAGCGCCGTTACTTCGAGTCGGTGGCGCCGTATGCGCGGCGCCTGATCGATCAGGTCGGCGTCCCGGACGTGGACAGCATCGAGGGCCTGCCCCCCGCCGTGGCCCTGCAACAGCAGCGCGGCACGCCGAGTGCGCGTTCATCGGTGGGCAGCGTGACCACGCTGTCGAGCCTGATCCGCATGCTGTATTCCCGCGCCGGCAGCTACCCGCCGGGCCAGCCAATGCTGTACGCCGAAGACTTTTCGCCGAGCCTGCCCCAGGGGGCCTGCCCGGAGTGCCATGGCCTGGGTCGCGTGTATGAGGTGACCGAGGCGCTGATGGTGCCGGACCCGTCGCTGACCCTGCGCCAGCGTGCGGTGGCATCCTGGCCGCTGGCCTGGCAGGGCCAGAACCTGCGCGACATCCTCGTGACGCTGGGCTATGACGTCGATATTCCGTGGTGCGACCTGCCGAAAAAGCAGCGCGACTGGATCCTGTTCACCGAAGAAACCCCGACCGTACCGGTGTATGCCGGCTTCACCCCCGAACAGACCCGCGACGCCCTCAAGCGCAAACTGGAGCCGAGCTACCAGGGCACGTTCAGCGGTGCGCGGCGTTATATCCTGCACACCTTCACCCACACCCAAAGCGCACTGATGAAAAAGCGCGTCGCGCAATTCATGCAGGGCAGCGCGTGCCCGTTGTGCGAAGGCAAGCGGCTGAACCAGGCGGCGCTGTCGGTGAAGTTTGCCGGGGTGGATATCGGTGAGTTGTCGCAGTTGTCGTTGTCCCGCTTGGCCGAGCTGTTGCGCCCGGTGGCGGCGGGGCAGGACAAGATGAAACTGTCGGTGGAAAAGCGCCTGGCGGCGCAGCGCATCGCCCAGGACCTGCTGGAGCGGGTCAACACCTTGATCGAATTGGGCCTGGGTTATCTGTCCCTGGAGCGCAGTACGCCGACCTTGTCGTCCGGTGAATTGCAGCGCCTGCGCCTGGCCACTCAATTGGGCTCGCAGTTGTTCGGCGTGATCTATGTGCTGGATGAGCCTTCGGCGGGCCTGCACCCGGCCGATGGTGAAGCGTTGTTCAGCGCATTGGAGCGCTTGAAGGCGGCGGGCAATTCGTTGTTCGTGGTCGAGCACGACCTGGAAACCATGCGCCGCGCCGACTGGCTGATCGACGTCGGCCCGGCGGCCGGCGAGCAGGGTGGGCAGGTGCTGTACAGCGGCCCGCCGGCCGGTTTGGCCGACGTTGAGGCGTCGCAGACCCGCGAGTATCTGTTTGCCGAACAGCGCCCGCCGAGGCCGCCGCACCGTGAGCCTTCGGGCTGGTTGAAGCTCGAAGGGGTGACGCGCAATAACCTCAATGACCTGGACGTGGAGTTCCCGCTGGGGTGCTTCACGGCGGTGACCGGTATTTCCGGCTCGGGTAAATCCAGCCTGGTCAGCCAGGCGCTGCTGGAACTGGTGGGCACGGGCCTGGGGCGCGTGCTGGAGAACGACGAAGAACCAAGCCTGGAAGACGACGCGCCGCAAGCCAGCGGCGGGCGGATCAGCAGCGGCCTGGAACACCTTCGCCGTCTGGTGCAGGTGGATCAGAAACCCATCGGCCGTACCCCGCGTTCGAACCTTGCGACCTACACCGGGCTGTTCGACAACGTGCGCAAGCTGTTCGCCGCCACGCCAGCGGCGAAAAAGCGCGGTTACGATGCCGGGCAGTTTTCCTTCAACGTCGCCAAGGGCCGCTGCCCGAATTGTGAAGGCGAAGGCTTTGTCAGCGTCGAATTGTTATTCATGCCCAGTGTGTATGCGCCGTGCCCGACGTGCCATGGCGCCCGCTACAACCCCGAGACTCTGGCGATCCAGTGGCAGGGTTTGAACATCGCCCAAGTGCTGGGGCTGACGGTGGCGCAGGCGGTCGAGGTCTTCGCCGAGCAGCCGGGGATATTGCGCTCCTTGCAGGTACTGCGGGATATCGGCCTGGGCTATTTGCGCCTGGGCCAGCCGGCGACGGAGTTGTCGGGCGGAGAGGCGCAGCGCATCAAGCTGGCCACCGAACTGCAACGCAATGCGCGGGGCGCCACGTTGTATGTGCTGGATGAGCCGACCACCGGCCTGCATCCGCGAGACGTCGACCGCCTGCTCAGCCAGTTGAATCAGCTGGTGGATGCCGGCCACACCGTGGTGGTGGTGGAGCATGAAATGCGCGTGGTTGCCCAGAGTGATTGGGTGATCGATATCGGGCCGGGAGCGGGCGCTCAAGGCGGCAAGGTGGTGGCGTGTGGTACGCCGCAGAAAGTCGCCAAGAGCAAGGCCAGCCGCACCGCCCCCTTCCTCGCCCGGGAACTGTGAGGCCGATGCGGGACAAACTGTGGGAGGGGGCTTGCTCCCGATGACGGCCTGTCAGTCACTTCATGTGTCGACTGAACCCCGCCATCGAGAGCAAGTGCGAATCAACGCATTCAGTGTTGAGCCCGTTGGATCTGCTGCCTGGCCAGCTCCACCACATTCTCAACCGTAAACCCGAACTTCTCCTGCAACTTGGCCAGCGGCGCCGAAGCCCCGAAGCTGTTCATCACCACTTTGGCCCCGGTCTGCCCGACATAGCGGTCCCAACCCAGGGGGCCGGCCTGTTCTATCGCTATCCGAGCCTTTACTGCGGGCGGCAACACACTGTCGCGATAGCTGCGTTCCTGCTCTTCAAACAGCTCCCAACAGGGCATTGAAACCACCTGCGCGGCAATCCCTTCGGCGGTCAACTGTTCATAGGCCGCCACGGCCAGGCTGACTTCACTGCCGGTCGCCAACAGCAACACTTCAGGGCGCTCGGCACCCGCCAGCACATAGGCGCCCCTGGCCGCCCCCGAGGCGCTCGCATACTGCGTACGGTCCAGGGTCGGCAACGCCTGGCGCGACAGCACCAGGCAGCTGGGCCGGTGGGTTTGCGCCAGGGCTACCTTCCACAATTCCAGGGTTTCATTGGAATCGCCGGGGCGCAGGGTCAGCAACCCCGGCGTGGCCCGCAGCTGCGTGAGGTGCTCGATGGGTTGGTGCGTTGGCCCGTCCTCACCCACGCCGATCGAGTCGTGGGTAAACACGAACACCACCGGCAACTCCATGATCGCCGCCAGGCGGATCGGCGGTTTCATGTAGTCGCTGAACACCAGGAACGTCGAGGTGTAGGGCCGCAGGTAGGACAAGGCCATGCCGTTGGCGATGGCGCCCATGGCATGTTCACGAATCCCGAAGTGCAGGTTGCGCCCGCTGTAGTCGTCGGCGCTGAAACGCCCGGCACCCTCAAAGGTGAGGTTGGTCTTGGTCGAGGGCGACAGATCCGCCGACCCGCCAATCAGCCAAGGGATATGCTGGGCGAAGGCGTTCAACACCTCGCCGCCCGAGGCACGGCTGGCGACGCCCTTGGCATCCGCCGTAAAGTCCGGCAGGTCGGCTTGCCACTGTGCCGGCATTTCCCCGGCGCGCATGCGCTGGAGTTCGTCGGCCAATGGCGCGTCGAGCTGGGACAGGGTCTGGTTCCATTGGCTGAACAAGGGCTCGGCGCGTTCGAGCAACGCATCGCGCAACGCCGTACGCGCCGCATCGGGCACCAGGAAGCTGGAGTCCTGTGGCCAGCCATAGGCGGCCTTGGTCAGGCGGATTTCTTCTTCACCCAGCGGCTCGCCATGGGCGGCGGCTGTGTTGTGTTTGTGGGGCGAGCCATAGCCGATCACGCTGTCGACCACGATCAGGGTCGGGGCGCCGGTGTTGGCCTGGAAGGTTGCCAGCGCAGCACTCAGGGCCTGCAGATCATTGGCATCGGTGACGTGCAGGGTGTGCCAGCCATAGGCCTGGAAGCGCTGGATCACATCTTCGCTGAACGCCAGCTCCGTGTGGCCCTCGATGCTGATGGTGTTGTTGTCGTAGATCCAGCACAGGTTATCCAGCTGCAGGTGCCCGGCCAACGATGCCGCTTCGCCGCTGATACCCTCCATCATGTCGCCGTCACCGCACAGGGTGTAGACGTTGTAGTCGAACAGCACCTTGCCGTCGCGGTTGAAGCGCTTGGCCAGCCAGCGCTCGGCCATGGCCATGCCGACGCTGTTGGCACAGCCCTGGCCGAGCGGGCCGGTGGTGGTTTCCACGCCGGTAGTCATGCGGTATTCGGGGTGGCCTGGGGTCTTGGAGCCCATCTGCCGGAACTGCTTGATGTCGTCGAGGCTGATCGCGGGCGCTCCGGAGCGTTTGCCATGGGCATCGATCTCGACCACACCGGCCAGGTGCAGCAGCGAATACAGCAGCATCGACGCATGCCCCACCGACAACACAAACCGATCACGGTTGGGCCAGTCGGGTTGCTGCGGGTGATAACGCAGGAAGCGACTCCACAACGTATACCCCACCGGCGCCAGGCCCATCGGCGTGCCGGGGTGTCCGGAATTGGCCTTCTGCACGGCGTCCATGGCCAGGGTGCGAATCGTGTTGATGCATTGGGTGTCGACAGCGGTGGCAGCATGATTCATGAACCGGTCTCCCTCGGGTGGCTATCTAGAGTGGAGGGCAGGGCTGGGCAAAAGGTTTGATCCCATCGCCCGCCTTGCGACGAACGGAGCCCTATTGATCCCGGACATGACAAGACCCTGCGCAATGGGCTAGCTTCAAGAGCGTAGGCCATTGATCAACGTGCAGAGGTACGCCATGCCAGTGAAACACGACCTGATTCAGGACTTGGGTAAAAGCAAGGAAGAGGTTCACCAACGTAGGGCGAGTGATAAGCGCCTGGACGCGCTGTTCGACCAGTACAAGGACGCCGACGACGCGGTACTGAAAGCGGAATCGGCCAGCGCCAGTGATGAACAGGTGGAGGTACTGAAGAAAAAGCGGCTGTTGATCAAAGACGAAATTGTGCAACGGATGTTGTAGGAACGAAGGCAATATTTGTTCAGAATTGTCTGGGGGACAGACGGCGTCTTACTGCCTATGATGCCCCCCGTCCACCCGGCTCTGGGGATTTTTGCAGCGCATGGAATGCGCAGCTGAGCCGGGCGGGCATCTCATTTCAATTCAGCAGGGTTTTCAGGCATTCGTCGATGGAGCGCTGCTGCGTCTCGCCATACAGCTGCAATTCATCAATCGTCTGACGCCCCAGCGCCTGTTCGAACTGCGCCTGGTTGGCGTTGGCTGCGTAGTGACTTTGCGCCGCATCCCCCAGGTTCGACTGGAATATCCCCGCCGCACTCACCGGCAGGAAATCTTCATAGACCAACGGCTCTACCGCCACATGGCCGGCTGCGATCAATGCCGCCAGGGTCTGTGGTTGATCGGCGTGACCGCGTGCCGCCAAGCCTTGTTCGGTGGCGAAGTAGCGAAAGTACGCCAGGCCCTGTTCACGCATCTGTGCATGATCATCGGGGAAGGCTTGGAAGTGTTGTTCCATCAACGCCACATAACGCGCAGCGTTGCTTTCATTGGGGAAGGCGCCCAGCGCATCGCGGGCGGCGTTCAGCAGTTGGTCGTACAGGGCGCGGCCTTTGGGTGTCAGGGCGACGCCGCGTTGTTCGATTTCGCCGAAGCGTGCGCTGTGGCTGCCCTGGGCATCGGTGAAGGCGATGGGTTCGTCGAGGGCCTTGAAGCTGGTCTGGCGCAGCAGGATCGGGCAGCGACGGCAGGGTGGGCCTTCGATCACCGCCTTGGGGGTGATGCCTTTGCCAGGCATGGCGGCCTGCACTTGGTCGATATCCAGGGTGCGCGGTGTCAGGTGGTTGATGTGCGGGCCCTTGAACGCCACGACATCGGCGATCAGGCGATGCTGGTCGCTCAATTGCTGGTATTGCGCAGCGGTGACGGTGGCGGTGTGGTGCCAGCGGAAGGTTTCCAGGGCCTGGCGGATGAATTCATCAGCGTCCTGGGCGTTGAGGCCGCCGTCCCGTTCTGATTGTGCAATCAGCGCCAGTGCGCCCGGGGTGAAGATCGCACGTTTGGCCAGGGCCTGTTCGGCGAAGGCGCGCAGCTCGGGGTTTTCGATCAGTTCCAGGCGTAGCAGCGAGGTGAACACGCGAAACGGGCTGACCTGCAGCGAATGTTCATGCACGGCGCGAAAGGCCGTTGAATGCACCGGCACCCCGGCGGGCGTCAGGTCGTAGTAGCCCACCGGTTGCATGCCCATCACCGCAAACAGGCGGCTGATGGTTGCCAATTCCTCGGCGGTGCCCAGGCGGATGGCACCGTGGCGTTCCATGTCCAGGCGCTCGATCTCTGCGGTGCGGCGCAACTGCCGGGCCAGGCCCGGATCAGCCTTCAACACCCGGCTGTTGGTCTCGGCCACCAGCGCCATCAACGCGCCGTACAGCGGAACTTCATCTCGGTACATGTCCGACATGGCCTTGGAAAAACCTTTGCGGATCTCGTCGGGGCTGACATGCGCGGCGCTGGGCATAAAAAAATTCCTGAACACTAGAGATAGGGGCATGCAATGACGCGGCTTGTGCCTGGATTTTGTTGGGCTGGGTGCCAGCGTGCAAACGAAGAATCTTCAGGACTTCATTCTGCGAATGAATGACATGACGTAAATATGACAAAAACCATCCCCTGCGAAATTTCATTTTTCCCCGACTTTCCTAACAAATTCTTCACGAGGTGCGCCCAGGGCGTCATGAAACAATCGTCACGTTTGTAGGGATGAAAGCTGTTCTAAACACCGCACACATAAAAATAGATTTAGGGGCCGTCATTAATGAAAATTTCTACACTGGCGTTAGCTGTCACCGCCGCCGTGCTCGCACAGCAAGCGAGCGCCGATGGTTTTGGGCTGGGTTCTCTGGGTACAGGCAACGGTCACAGCGGTTTTCTTGAAGACAGCCATGCGTCCGTCAGTTCGCGGACCATGTACTACAGCGCCGATAACCGCTCGGGGACCAACAACGATCTGCGCGAAACCGCGACCGCGCTGCGTTTTGACTATAAGTCCGGCTACACCCAAGGCACCCTCGGCGTCGGTTTCGACGTGATGGCCTTTGGTGCGTTGCGCCTGGACGGTGGCGATGGTCACACCGCAGGCCCGGGCCTGGCGGGTAACGGCAACAGCTTCTTCCCGACCAAGAACAACGGTACCGAACCGGCCGACTCCTTCAGCCGTGCCGCCGGCAATGTGAAGTTCCGCATTTCCCAGACCGAGCTGCATGTGGGTGGCGGCCTGGCGCCGGTGTTGCCGATCCTGGTCTCGAACGACAGCCGCGTGGCGCCGCAGACCTTTGATGGCGGCATCCTCACTTCCAACGACATCCCGAACGTGAGTATCACCGCCGGTGAGTTGAACAAGGCCGAAGGCCGTGCGTCGAGCAACTCCACCGGGCTGAGCGTGGCCGGTGGTACCCGTGACAGCGACAGCTTCAAATTCGGCGGGTTTGATTACAAGCCGTTTGGCTCCTCCGACAACGCCATCGCTAAAAACCTGACGTTGCAGTACTACTACGCCAACCTGGAAAACTTCTACAAACAGAACTATTTCGGCCTGGTCCACGTATTGCCGCTGGGCAACGACCAATCGTTCAAGACGGACCTGCGCTACTTCGACAGCAGCAGCGACGGTAAAAACGGCGAGTCCGGCTATGCGTTCAACAACAACGGCGGCTACGCCAAGCACGCCGGCGAAGTGGACAACAAAACCTACAGCGCCGCGTTCACCTACCAATTGGGCGGCAGCAGCCTGATGCTTGGCCATATCGGTGTGAGCGATGACGGTGGCTTCGTCTGGGTCAACCAGGGCAGCCTTGCCGACCCTAACCCGCAAGGTGCGGGCGGCAGCGACTTCTATCTGTTCACCGACGCCGTGGTCGGCCAGTTCTCCCGTGCCGGTGAGCAGGTCAACTTCGGTCAGTACTCTTATGACTTCAAGGCTTTCGTACCTGGCCTGAGAGCGTCCGTGGCCTACCTGGACGGTACCGGCATCAAGTCCAAAGTGGCCGGCGGTTCCGACCAGAAAGAAAACGAAACCGACTTTCGTCTCGACTACGTCGTGCAGGAAGGGCCGCTCAAGGGCTTCGGTACCACGCTGCGCACCGGTACTTACCACGGCCACAACACCGGCACGCCGGATCAGGACCAGACGCGCCTGATCTTCAACTATACCTATGCGATCTTCTAAGAACGCGCTGGGATAACGAGCGGCCGCTGAATCAGCGGCCGTTTTTTTTGGCGCTCATAAAATGAGTCTTCATGTGCATCCGGGCACGGCGGGGCTCTACACTGCCCCTCACTGTGTCAGTGATGGAGGACTCGATGACGGCCAAGCCCGCAACCCACATCCTTGAAACCCTGGAAGGCCGGCGCCTGGCGGCTCAAGACGCCGAGCGCTGGCGCGAATGGGGGCCTTATCTGAGTGAACGCCAATGGGGCACCGTGCGCGAAGACTACAGCGCCGACGGCGACGCGTGGGCCTACTTTCCCCACGAGCACGCCCGCAGCCGGGCCTATCGCTGGGGTGAAGACGGCCTGGCCGGTTTCAGTGACAAGGCGCAACGCTGGTGCCTGGGCCTGGCCCTGTGGAACGAGCGCGACGCGATCATCAAGGAGCGCCTGTTCGGCCTGAACAATGCCGAGGGCAACCACGGTGAAGACGTCAAGGAGCTGTACTTCTTCGTCGACGGCGTACCGAGCCATGCCTACATGCGCATGCTCTACAAATACCCGCATGCCGCCTTTCCCTATGAAGATTTGCTCAACGAAAACGCCCGGCGCGGTCTGGACGCCGCCGAGTATGAAGTGCTCGACACTGGGGTATTCGAAGACAACCGCTACTGCGATGTCAGTGTCGAATACGCCAAGCATCAACCCGACGATATCTGCATGCGCATCACCGTGCACAACCGCTCGGACCAACCGACGCGCTTGCAGGTACTGCCCCAGCTCTGGGCGCGCAATGACTGGAGCTGGACCTACGACGCGCCCAAGCCAAGCCTGACCCTCAGCGGCGAGCAGGTGCTGGCCCGTCACCCTGAGCTGCCCGATCGCCATCTCAGCGCGTGGGGGCAGGAGGGTGTCGAATGGCTGTTTTGCGAAAACGAGACCAACTTCCCCAAGCTGGATGGGCTGGCAGCCTTGGGGCCGTTCAAGGATGGCATCAACGATTACGTGGTGGGTGCGGTGCAATCGGCGATTCGCCGCGACCGCGGCACCAAGGTCGCGGCGCGCTTTGTCCTCGAACTGGCGGGCCTGGAAAGCAAGACCCTGTACTTGCGCTTTGCCTCCACCGATGCGCCTGAGCTGAATGCGCGCAAGCTCTTCGAACAGCGTCGCCAGGAGGCGGATGATTTCTACGCGGCCTTGCAGCAGGGCATTGCCGATGAGGATGCGCGTAATGTGCAACGCCAGGCACTGGCCGGCCTGCTGTGGTCCAAGCAACTCTATTATTTTGACGTGAACCAATGGCTCGACGGCGACCCGGCCCAGCCCGCGCCACCGCCTGAGCGCCTGCATATCCGCAATACCCATTGGCGGCACCTGTCCAACTTCGACATCCTGACCATGCCCGATACTTGGGAATACCCGTGGTACGCCTCCTGGGACCAGGGCTTCCAGGCGGTGGCGATCGCACTGATCGACCCAGGGTATGCCAAGCAACAGCTGCTGTTGCTGGTGAAAGACCGCTTCATGCACCCCAACGGCCAATTGCCGGCTTATGAATGGCGTTTTGACGACGCCAACCCGCCGGTACACGCCTGGGCCAGCTGGCGGGTGTATCAGCAGGACAAAGCGCTCAACGGCGTGGGCGACATGGACTTTCTTGAGCGGATATTCCACAAGCTGCTGTTGAATTTTTCCTGGTGGGTCAACCGCAAGGACGCCGAAGGGCGCAACCTGTTCCAGGGCGGCTTCCTCGGCCTGGACAACATTGCGTTGTTCGACCGCTCGGCGGCGCTGCCGCCGGGTTACCAGTTGGATCAGGCCGACGGCACGGCCTGGGTAGCCGCCTATGCTCTGGACCTGATGCGCATCGGCCTGGAGCTGGCCAAGCGCAACGCGGTGTACGTGGACATCGCCGTGAAGTTTTTCGAGCACTTCCTGTATATCGCCGGCGCGATCAATCGCGTCGACGACAGTGCCGAAGGCTTGTGGGATGAGCAGGACCGGTTTTTCTACGACGTGCTGCACCGCCCCGACGGCCAGAATGAACCGGTGCGCCTGCGTTCCATCGTCGGCCTGATGCCGCTGTTTGCAGTGCTGGTGCTGGAGCAGCGTGAGCACGAAGGCTTGCCGGGCTTGCGTGAACGTCTGTTGGGGTTCATGAAGCACCGGCCAGACCTGGCCAAGCTGGTGTCACGCTGGAACGAACCGGGGCAGGGCAATCGCCTGTTGCTGGCGCTGTTGCGCGGTGAGCGCACCAAGGACCTGCTGCGGCGCATGTTGGAGGGCGATGAGTTCCTTTCGGCGTTTGGCGTGCGCTCTCTGTCCAAGGCATTTGCCGAGCAGCCGTTGGCGCTGAAAATGAATGGCGACACCCTGTGTGCGCGCTACCAGCCTGCTGAATCCGACTCACGCCTTTACGGCGGCAACTCCAACTGGCGGGGGCCGCTGTGGATGCCGGTGAACTACATGCTGATTGAGTCGCTGCGCGAGTTTCATCGTTACTACGCGGATAATTTTTCGGTGGAGTACCCGACGGGGAGTGGTTATCTGTCTTCCCTGGAGGACGTCGCCGACAGCCTGAGCCAGCGTCTGACGGGTTTATTCCTGCGCGATGAAAATGGCCTGCGGCCTTCGATGGCGGGGTATGCGCAGTTGGAGGCAGATCCGGCCAGCCGGGATCTGGTGTTGTTCCATGAGTATTTCCATGGGGAAACCGGACGGGGGTTGGGCGCATCCCATCAAACGGGATGGAGTGCGTTGGTGGCGTTGTTGCTACAGCCGAACCGCAACTGAATGTGGGAGGGAGCAAGCCCCCTCCCACCATTGGCGTTTCAGTGCACTCAGGCTGGGAACAGTTCGCTCAGCTTCATGGCCAGCATCATGTCGCCTTCAGTGCGCAGTTTGCCGCCCATGAACGCCTGCATGCCGTCGGTGGAGCCGTCGACGATGCCTTTCATGGTCTCGCCGTCCATGACCAGGGTCACTTGGGCGTCCGGGTTTTCGCCTTCCAGCAGTTCACAGGTGTTGTTTTTAACCACCAGCGAGAAGTTCTGGGTGTCATCGATACGGAAACCGAAGACCAGGTCCAGGCCGTCGGCGGCAGCTGGGTTGAATTTGGCTTTCATTGCTTCTACGGCTTTAGCTACGTCAGTCATGGTTTCGATCCTTTAGGGTGAGTCCAGTGACCTTGGGGTCACGGTTGGCCGCAGTTCATCGGAAAGTGATGAGCTGCGGCGCCTTCAACAATTGCAAGTGGGTATGACTGTTGAAGGAAGCCAGTGCCACCTCGCGACCGCGGAATTTCAGCTGGTTGAGCGAGGTGTTAACAATTTGCCAGTTCAGTTCGAAGGCCTGGGCGGCAGGCATCCGGGTAATCAGGTGGAGCAGGGCGGTGATGGTGCCGCCGGAGGTAAACACGGCGATCTTGTGGGTGTTGTCTGCCGCCTCGAGGATGCGCTGCAGGCCACCCTGGACGCGCTCGACAAACCCCAGCCAACTTTCCAGCCCGGGCGGGTCGTAGGTGCCGGCCAGCCAACGCTCGATGATCAGCGCGAAAATTCGCTGGAATTCGCTGCGGTTCTGCGCAGCATTGCGCAGGATCTCCAGGGCGTGGGGCTCGGTGCCGAGCAGGTCGGGGAGCAGGGCGCGGATGATCGCCTCGGCGTCGAACTCGTTGAAGGCACTGTCGACTTCAAGCGGTGGCACCGCAAGGCCCAGAGCCGTGTACTGATCGAAGGTAGCGCGGGCGGTGTGCTGCTGGCGACGCAGGTCGCCGGCGATGCAGCGGTCGAATGCCAGGCCGAGGTCGGCCAGGTGGCGACCGAGCACTTGCGCTTGCTCCACACCGACGGGCGACAGCACGTCGTAGTCGTCTGCACCGAAGGAGGCTTGGCCATGTCGAATCAGGTAGATGCTGCCCACGTCCGTTTTCCCGGTACGTTGAAAGTCTGGCGAGGTTATGAGGATGCCCGCGAGCTGTCAATGAAAAAACATACGCTTGTTTTAAAAGCGCGTTAGAGCGGTATTGCTGGCGGTTTGAGCACTGGTCCGAAGGCGGTGCCGCCGGTATGCTGGGGCATCTGCGCCTGGCGCACATCCATTTAAATTGTCCTTATAAGGAGCGACATGGATTTTCTGGCTGAATACGCGAGTTTCCTGGCAAAGACCGTCACCCTGGTGGTCGCCATCCTGGTGGTACTGATCAGTTTCGCGGCGCTGCGCAACAAAGGCCGTCGCAAGTCCGCCGGCCAATTGCAGGTCAGCAAGCTCAACGATTTCTACAAGGGCCTGCGTGAGCGCCTGGAGTCGAGCCTGCTCGACAAAGAGCAGCTCAAGGCCCTGCGCAAAGCCGAAAGCAAAACCGAAAAGAAAAACAGCAAGAAGAAACCCGAGGCCAAGCCGCGGGTGTTTGTGCTGGATTTCGACGGCGATATCAAGGCCTCGGCCACCGAGAGCCTGCGCAATGAAATCACCGCGTTGCTGAGCCTGGCCACGCCCAAGGACGAGGTGGTGCTGCGCCTGGAAAGCGGCGGCGGCATGGTGCACAGCTATGGCCTGGCGTCATCGCAACTGGCGCGTATCCGCCAGGCGGGCGTGCCGTTGACCGTGTGCATCGACAAAGTGGCGGCCAGCGGCGGCTACATGATGGCGTGCATCGGCGAGAAGATTATCAGCGCACCGTTCGCCATCCTCGGCTCCATTGGCGTGGTGGCGCAACTGCCCAACGTCAATCGCCTGCTCAAGAAGCACGATATCGACTTCGAAGTGCTGACCGCCGGCGAGTACAAGCGCACCTTGACGGTGTTTGGCGAAAACACCGAGAAGGGCCGCGAGAAGTTCCAGGAGGACCTGGACATCACCCATCAGTTGTTCAAGAACTTCGTTTCGCGCTACCGCCCACAGCTGGCGATCGACGACGTGGCGACCGGCGAAGTGTGGTTGGGGGTTGCCGCCCTCGACAAACAACTGGTCGATGAACTGCAGACCAGCGACGAATACCTGGCGAACAAGGCCAAGACCGCCGAGGTGTTCCACCTGCATTATGCCGAGCGTAAAAGCCTGCAGGAACGCGTGGGCCTGGCCGCCAGCGGCTCGGTTGACCGCGTGTTGCTGACTTGGTGGAACCGGCTGACCCAGCAGCGGTTCTGGTAACTGACGCTGGGCCTGTAGGCTGATCCCTTGTGGGAGGGGGCTTGCTCCCGATGGCGATGTGACAGTCGATAACTGTATGGACTGAACCACCGCTATCGGGAGCAAGCCCCCTCCCACATTTGTTGTGTGGTGTTGGAATCAGCGGGTCGGCAGTGGCGATGGGGTGGCTGCCGGAATGGGTTTGCTCATCAAGATCCCCACCACCAACGCCCCCAGCAACCCCAACAATCCGGCCACCCACAATACCCCGCCGAACCCACCCACAAACGCCTGTTGCGCCAGCGGTTGCACGCCCGCCCGTGCCGATGGCGGCAACAAGCCCATCGCCGCCGGCATATCCCCGGCCACGACGCGCGAGGCAATAGCCGCCACCTGGGCCTGCCACCGAGCGTCAAGACTCGCACTGAGCAACCGCTCGCTTTGGCTGCTTAACAACGCCCCATACACGCCGATGGCCAGCATGATCGCGCTGAAACGCATGGTGGTGCTCATGCCCGACGCCATCCCGGCGCGGTCGCGTGGCACGCAGGCCATGATGTTTTTCTGTGTATCGCCATTGAGCAGCCCCGCACCGGCACCGGTGACGGCAATCGCCAGGGCGAAGGGCAGATAGCCGCCGACGTTCACGGCCCAGGCACTCAGCAAGTTGCCGCAGCCCACCAGGGTCAAGCCGGCGGCCATCATCGTCGCGGGTGCAAAGCGTCCAGCCAGGCGGGCGCCGATCCGGGGGCAGATGAGCATGGTCAAAGCAAACGGCAGCATGCCCAGCCCCGAGGCAATCGCGGAAAAGCCCAAGCCGTTTTGCAGGTAGAACGGCAGCAGCGTCATCATCACCTGGGCGCAACCGGCGTAGGCAAACATCCCCAACAGCGCGCCGATAAAGCGCGGGTGGCGCAACAGTTGCAAATCCACCATCGGCCGTTGTTGTAGGCGCTCGACCCACACAAACACGCCCAGCAACAGCGCGCCACCGACCAGACGCGCGTAGGTCAGCGGGTTGTCCCAGCCAATGCGATTGGCCTCAATCAAGCCCCAGATCAGGCACAGCAAGCTTGCGCTGAAGGCCAGACTGCCCCATGGGTCGAGGCGCGCCGACTGGGTGTCGCGTGATTCAGGAATCGCGCGCAGCGCCAGGCTCATCAGTGTCAGGCCCACGGGCAGGTTGAGGTAGAAGATCCAGCGCCAGCCCAGATAGTGGGTAATCAGGCCGCCGAGGGTCGGCGCGGCGGTCATCGCCACGCCCATGCAGGCGCCCCAGAACGCCCAGGCTTTGGCACGCTCCACTTCATCGTGGAAGGTGTGGCCGATGGACGCCAGTGCCGAGGTCAACAGCAGGGCCGCGCCGACCCCTTTGACGGCACGGGCGATATCGAGCAACAACGCGTTCGGCGCAGCACCACAGCCCAGGGACGCCAGGATGAAAATGCTCAACCCCCAGATCAGCGATTTCTTGCGGCCAAAGCGATCGGCAATGCTGCCGGCCGGCAGTAACAAGGCGGCGAACGCGAGCATATAGGCGCTGACCACCCATTCGATATCGGCAAAATTGGCGCCCAGGTCGCGGGCGATGCTTGGCAATGTCACCGCGACGATATTGGTATCCAGCACGATCAACGAACAGACACCGGAGGCGGTCAGCAGCGTCAGGCGTGGGCTGGCCGGGTTCATGGTTGAATTACCTTGCAGGCAATCCTGAAAAGACAATTGACGGACATCGCGAGGGCTCTCTAGTGTTGAAGTGGTATGAGCTTATCCTTGGCCGGTAACGTCTCTGTTAGCCGCTGCGAAGCACTTCATTACCTTTGAGCTAATCCTCTATGGAACTACGCCATTTCCGTTACTTTCTGGCCGTTGCCCGGCACCGCAACTTCAGCCGCGCGGCCGAGCAGTTAGGCATCGCGCCGCCGACCCTGAGCCGGCAGATCCAGGACATGGAAAACAGCCTGGGCACACGTTTGTTCATCCGCCGGCAGCGCGAGGTCAGCCTCACCGAAGCGGGCGCCGCCTTGCTGATTGAAGCCGAGGCCACGGTGTGGCAATTCGAGTTCGCCCAACGCAATGCCCAGCGCGCCGGTCGTGGGGAGATCGGGCATATCGAGTTGGGTTACGTGGCTTCGGCGCTGTACTGCGGTTTGCTGCAACGGCAAATGCAGGGGTTCAGCCAGGCGTTTCCCGACGTGAGCGTGAACGTGCGCGAATGCGCGATGGCGACCTTGGCCAATGCGGTGGCGGATGGGCGGTATGACATCGGCTACATCCGCTCACCCATGAACTTGCCCGATGGCGTGGAGGCGGTACGCCTGGACAGTGAGGGCTTCGTGCTCGCGCTGCCGCAGGATTCCTGGCTGCTCGGGCTCAAAGCCATCGGCTGCGAACACTTGCAGAATGAGACGTTTATCCTGCCGGAACAGATCAGCGGCACCCTGCACGTGGCCGCACAAGGTGGCTATGCGCCACGCCTGGGGCCGCAACCGGGTGGTTTGGTCGCGGTGGTGGCGCTGGTGTCATTGGGGCAGGGCGTGGCGGTGGTACCGGCGTCCATGGTGGGGCATGTGAGTTTGCCGGGCGTGGTGTACCGCACGATTCAGGGATGCGAAGCCTCGTCATGGTTGTCGTTGATTCACCGGCGCTTTGAGCAAGCGCCGGCGGTGGTGCGCTACCTGGAGCACATCAAGCAATCAGTCGCGGTTGTACCGAGTCGGCCAGGCGCGTGAGGATCAGGCAGCACGACACCGCGCCCGCGTCCAGCACCCCCAGGGAACGCTCGCCCAGGCGACTGGCGCGGCCGATTTTCGCCACCAGGTCCTTGGTCGAATCGCGGCCGCGTGACGCAGCGCTTTTCATCGCCTCCAACGCATCATGGAAGGACGCGCCGCCGGCATGCGCGCCCTCAAAGGCTTCGACCGCCGGGATCAGCGTATCCATCAAGCACTTGTCGCCCACGCCGGCTTCGGTAATGTCCTGCAGCGAGGTCAAGCCGCCGCGCAGCAAGTGGGCGAAGGTGGTGGCGTCGATGTCATCACAGCTGCGTACCTCGTCGGCCATGCCGATAAACAGGCTGCCGTACAACGGGCCCATGGAGCCGCCGATGCCTTCCATCAGGCTCAGGGTCAGTTCATCCAGGGCTTCGGCCAGCGTCAGTTGGCGGCCCTCGATTGTGCGCCCGCAATGGGCGAACCCTTTGGCCATGTTGATGCCGTGGTCGCCATCGCCGATGGCGCCGTCCACTTCGCTCAAGTATTCACGGTTGGCGACGATCACGCTGACCAGGTCGGCAACGATGGCGCTGCCGTCGTGGGTGGAAAAATGCTGGCTCATGGTTCACTCCGCCTGGGTCATGCCGATGGAACGGCAGGGATGATCGATCAGGGTTTTCAGCTCTGCGTCCAGGCCGAGCAGGGTCAAGGTCACGCCCATCATCTCCAGGGAGGTGAAGTAGTTTCCGACGTAGCAACGGTGAATCTTCAAGCCCTTGGCGCTGAGCTGACGCTCCACTTCGGCGTAGAACACATACAGTTCCATCAGCGGCGTGGCCCCCAGGCCTGAAACCAATACCACCACGCTGTCGTCCTGGCTGAAATCGCGGTCGGCGAGGATTGGCGCGAGCATGCGTTCAGCCATCGCGGCTGCCGGTTCGATGGCGACCACTTCGATGCCCGGCTCGCCATGATGGCCGATGCCCAATTCCATCTGGCCGTCGGGGATCTGGAAGTTCGGCTTGCCGACGGCGGCAATGGTGCAGGGGGTGAGGCCGATGCCGATCGAGCGGCAATGATCGACGGTTTTTTGCGCGACCCGTATGACCCCGTCCAGGTCGTAATGCTGCGCTGCAGCGGCACCGCCGACCTTCCACATGAAAATTTCCCCAGCCACCCCTCGGCGCTTGGCGATATCGGCCTTCGGCGCGGAGGCCACGTCATCGTTGGCGACCACCGTGCGGATGCGCATGTCTTTGCTGGCCGCCATTTTCATCGCCAGCTTCACGTTCATATTGTCGCCGGCATAGTTGCCATACAGGCAGGCCACGCCCGCGCCATGATCGGCGGCGCGGAAGGCATCGAAAAAGCTTTTGGCGGTGGGTGACGAAAAAATTTCGCCGACGGCTACCGCGTCCACCAGGCCCGGGCCGACATAGCCGAGAAACGCCGGTTCATGGCCTGAGCCGCCGCCGGTGACAATGCCTACGCGGCCCTGGCCGGAGGGCCTGGCTTTGGTGATGACCCGAGGGTTGGTCTCGTACTGGCGCAACTCGGGGTGCGCGACCAGGATGCCGCGCAGCATGTCCTCGACCACTTGGTCCGGATCGTTGATGACTCGATTCATAACGCGGGTTCCTGTGTTCTTGTTCTGTTGGACGACAACAATCCAGTGTGGAGCGGCTTGCTCCCAGGTGGTGCGCCTAAGGTTTGAGCACAACCTTGAGCGACTTGTCTCCGCGCTCCATCACTGCAAACGCCTCCTTGAAATCCGCGAGTGCGAACGTGTGGGTCACCACATCGCGCATGTCGATCTTGCGGTTACCAATAAAGTCGATGGCGCGCGGGTACATGTAAGGCCCCAGGTGGGAGCCGAGGATATCGAGTTCCTTGCGGTCGCCGATGATCGACCAGTCGACCGTGGCTTCGTCGTTGAACACGCTGAACTCGACGAAGCGCCCCAGTTTGCGCAGCATTGCCAGGCCCTGGTTGACCGCTTTGTGGTGCCCGGTGGCCTCGATGTAAATATCGCAGCCGTAGCCATCGGTGATCTCGCGGATTTTGCCCATGACGTCGACCTCGGCCGGGTTCCAGACTTCGTCGGCGCCCAGGCGCAGGGCGAGGGCGGCGCGTTCTGGCTTCATGTCCAGCACGATGAGCCTTTTCGGATTGCGCAGGCGCACGGCGCCGATGATGCCCAGGCCCAGCGTGCCGGCGCCGGCGACCACCACAACGTCGTCGTGGTCGACATTGGCGCGCTCGGCGGCGTGCAGCGAACAGGCCAGCGGCTCGATCAGGATCGCTTCATCGGGGGCGATGGATTCCGGCACTTTGTGGATGATGCCCTCCTTGGTGAAGATCATGTACTGGGCCATCGCACCCTGGACATTGTTCTGGAAACCGTAGAGGTCATGCTTCTGGCACATCCAGTACTGGCCGTGGTTGCAGAAGCGGCAGCCCCAGCAGGGCACGATCTGCTCGGAGATCACCCGGTCGCCGACCTGTACACCCCGCTTTTGCGCGCCCGGGCCGAGGGCGACTACACGGCAGACAAACTCATGCCCGGGAATCATCGGCGGTTTCACGTAGCGCGGTTGTTCGGCATCGCCCCAGAACGACGGCGCGCCGCGATAGGTCTTGATGTCGCCCATGCAGATACCGCACAGCTCGACTTTGGTGAGGATTTCATCGGGGCCAGGCGTCGGGACGTCGACGGTTTCCAGGCGATAGTCTTCCGGGCCGTGGCAGACCACGGCCTGCATGGTTTTCGGGATGACCGGGTGCAGTTGATCAGGTGTGCGTTCGGTAGCGGTGGACATGACAGAACCTCACGACAAAAAAGAATTACTGAATGCTGTAGCCGCCGTCGATCACCATGTTGGCGCCGGTAATCATCTGTGCGGCATCGCTGAGCAGGTACAGCGCCAGCCCGGCGATTTCTTCGGGCTGGGCAAAACGGCCCGCCGGGATCTGCAGTTTGGCTCGCTCACCCACTTCACCGGCCCAGGCTTTCTTGCCCAGGGCGGTTTCGACGATGGTCGGGGAGATGGCGTTGACGTTGATCTGCGGCGCCCATTCCATGGCCAATACCTTGGTCATGCCCACGATCGCGGCCTTGCTGGCGCAATAGGCAACGTGGCGGTCGAGGCCGATCACGGCAGCCTGGGAGGCGAGGTTGACGATACGCCCGGCGCCTTGGGCCAGCATGTGCCTGGCGCAGGCCTGGGCCACGAAAAAACTGGCTTTCAGGTTGATGTCCAGGGTGCTGTCCCAGGCGCTTTCGCTGACGTCGATGGCTTTGTCCAGCAGCGCGATGCCGGCGCTGTTGATCAAGTAATCCAGGCGTTGAAAGTGTTCGAACACCTGGTCGATGGTGTGTTGCACCTGGCTGATCCGGCTGAGGTCGACGGCGATACCCAGATGTTCGGCACCCAGGCTTGCCGCGACATCCACGACCGCCGGGTCACGGTCCAGCAGCGCCACGCGGGCGCCGCGTTCGGCCAGCAGGGTGGCGCAGGCCAGGCCGATCCCGGCGGCACCGCCGGTGATCACGGCGCAACGGCCGCTGAGGTCGAAGGCTTGGTTCCAGAATCCAGACATGCATGGCTCCTCTTGTGAGCGCTGTGACGATCCAATGTGGGCAGTGTTTCAGGCCAATAGCTATTTGCCGCCGCTGACTTGTCTGTACAGGGCGTCGGCGTTGGCGTCGGTCACCGGCACCCACGGCAGGATGTAGTTCTTGGCCGTGCCCTCAGCCCATTTCAGCTCTTTGGCATAGCGCTCCCAGATCACCGACTGGGGTTTGTAGTCCTTGCCGGACAAGGCCCGCAGCGCCACATCCAGCGCACCTTGGGACTGGGCCTGGGCGTCCTGGAGGAAGGTGGTGACTTCGCCTTTCTTCGCCGCCTGGATCGCATCGGGCATGCCGTCAATCGAGGTCACTGGCACGTCTTTGGCGGTCAAACCGTGGGACTTCAGCGCCTGCACGGCGCCCAGGGCCATGTCATCGTTCTGCGCGATCACACCGTTGATGCCTTTGGGGTGGGCGTTCAACCAGTCTTCGGTCAGTGCGAGGGCCTGGGCGCGGTCCCAGTTGGCGGTTTTTTTCTCGATGATCTTGATCTCGGGGTGTTTACCGAGCACTTCCAGCTCGCCTTTTTCCCGGTCGATTTGCGCCGATTGGCCAATCGGGCCCTGGATGATCACCACGTTGCCTTTGCCGTTGAGCTTGTCGACCATGGCCTGGGCTTGCAGGCGACCACCCTCCACATCGTCGTTACCCACATAAGGGACGGCGGCATCGGCGACTTTGGTATTGGACGCGATGACCACTACGTCGTTGCTCATGGCTTGCTTGACGGTGCCGACGCCGGCCTTGGTGTCGATCGGCACGAACAGGATGGCGTCGTAGTGCTGGGTCACCATGTTTTCGATCTGGTTGTTCTGGGTCAGGGCGTCGTAGTTGCCGTCGAAAATGGTCAACTGCACGGTGCCGTCCTTGACGGCCGGGTGTTCCTTCAGCTCGCGCACCCAATTCTGCATGAACTGACCCTTGAGGCCGTAGACGGCCGCGCCGATCTTGTAGGACTTGCCTTCGGCGGCCAGGGTGATACTGCTGGCGAGCAGGGAGAGGGCCGCCACGGCGGCCAAGGTGGTACCAAGTTTCATGAGTAGAACTCCGGTTATTGTTGTGGGTCGTTCTCTAGGGTTTTTTCTTGCGCCACACGTCAATCAGTACTGCGAACACGATGATCAGGCCCTTGGCGACCTGCTGGTAATAGGAGGACACGCCGAGCAGGTTCAACCCGTTGTTGATCACGCCGATCAACAGCGCACCAAACAGCGTGCCGACAATGCTGCCGGTACCGCCCGACAGGCTGGTGCCGCCGATCACCACTGCGGCAATCGCGTCCAGCTCATAGGACACTCCGGCCTGGGGCAGGGCGGAAGTGGTGCGGGCCGACAGCACCACGCCGGCCAGCCCGGCAAGCAGGCCCGAAACCACGTACACCGAAAACATCACTTTGCGTACGCCAATGCCAGAAGTGCGTGCGCTCTTTTCGTTGCCGCCTACCGCGTACACATAACGGCCGTAGGTGGTGTAGCGCAGCACCATCCAGAAGATCAGCGCGACCACGGCAAAGATGATGATCGGCACACCTATCGGGCCGATCTTGCCGATGCCCAGGGCCAGGTAAGCGTCGGGCAGGTCGGTGATCGGGCTGCCGTCATTGAGGATGAACGTCATGCCTCGCGCCACGCTGAGCATGCCCAAGGTTGCCACGAAGGGCGGGATCGACAGGTTGGCGACCATGAAGCCGTTCACCACGCCGAGCATCGCCCCGGCAAACATCCCTGCGCTCACGGCGGCCAGCAGGCCGTAGCCCTGGGTGGCAACCATGGCGCTGCACAGCCCGGCGAAGGCCAGGATCGAGCCCACCGACAGGTCGATGCCCTTGGTCAGGATCACGTAGGTCATGCCTACGGCCAGGATGCCGTTGATGGAGGTCTGGCGCAGGATGTCCATCCAGTTGCGCCAGGTCATGAAGTATTCGCTGGAAAATGCCATCACCCCGCACAGCAGGATAAACACCAGCGGCAGGCCGAAGCGGTCGATGGAAAGGCGCAGGCGATTGCGCGGCGCGGCGGTAATCGGAGCAGCAAGGGTTTTGGCATTCATGAGGCAAGACTCAACAAGGCTTCCTGGGAAAGGGCGGTGTCAGTACTGATGGTCACCAGCCTGCCGCCTTTGAATACGGCGATGCGATCACTCAGGTGCAGCAACTCGGGGGCTTCCGACGACACCACGATGGCCGCGCCGCCGGCCCTCACGAACTGGTCGAGCAGGTGGTAGATCTCCTGTTTGGCGCCTTCGTCGATACCGCGGGTCGGTTCATCGCACAGCAGGCACACCGGCTCGGTGGACAGGCATTTGGCGAGCACGACTTTCTGTTGGTTACCGCCGCTCATGGAGGCCACCGGCAGGTCCAGTGACGTGGTCTTGATCTGCAGGCGCTTGACCATGTCGCGGGCCAGTTGGGTTTCCTTGCGCGCATTGATCAACGACCAGTTCGACAAGCGCTTGTAGGCCGACAGGGCAATGTTGGAAAGAATGCTGCCGGTCAGCACCAGGCCGCTGTCTTTACGGTCTTCGGTAACCAGGGATACGCCGGCATTGATCGTGGCCTTGGGCAGGCCGATCGGCATGGGCTTGCCGTGCAGGGTGACGCTGCCGGAATCCGGTGTGGTCAGGCCATAGATGCAGTTGAGGAATTCACTGCGCCCCGACCCCATCAGGCCATAGATACCGAGGATTTCCCCCTGGCGCAGTTGCAGGCTGATGTCGTGGAATTCGCCGGCGCGACTCAGGTTGTCCACTTGCAGGCAGGTGCTGGCGGCGCATTCGCGGCCGACCTTGTGGTCGATGCGCGTCAGTTCCTGGCCGACGATGCCGCGCACCAGGTGGTTGCGATCGATATCCGCCATGCGCCCGCTTTCCACAAAGGCGCCATCGCGAAAGATGCTGTAGTCGTCGGCGATCTGCGCCAGCTCGCTCAGGCGGTGCGACACATACACGATACCGGCGCCCCGGGCGGTGAGGCGGCGGATCGCCTTGAACAGGGTTTCGGCCTCGCGCTCGCCGATGGCCGAGGTGGGTTCGTCCATGATCATCACCTGACAGTCATGGCTGAATGCCTTGGCGATTTCCACCAGTTGGATCTGCGCCACGCTCAGGCGGTGCATGGGCTGGGTCGCGTCGACGTCGAACTCCAGGCTTTCAAGTAGCTCGCGGGTGCGACGGTTGAGGGCCTTGCTGTCGACGATACAGCCGGCGCGGCGCGGTTCGCGGCCCAGCCAGATATTTTCGGCGACGGTCATGTAGGGGATGGGCTCCAGCTCCTGGGTGATCATCGCGATCCCCGCCGCCAAGGCTTCGCCTGGGCGGTTGAACTGCACCGGTGCGCCGTTGAGCAGAATGGTCCCGGCGTCACGTTGGGTGATGCCCATCAGGATACTCAGGAACGTCGATTTGCCTGCGCCATTGCCACCGCACAGGGCGTGGACGCTGCCGGCCCGCAGCGAGAGGCGCCCATCACGCAGGGCAGGCACCCCGGCATAAGCCTTGGCGACGTGTTCAGCCTGGAGCAGTAATGGCGTAGCCATCGGCGTGTCCTCGTGCTGTGAATTCTTATTAGGTCGCACAGTCATGTTCTGCTGCGATCATATGTGTATCAAATGAAATTCTGATCAGTCAATCTCTTTCATTAAAAAGCCATGATTCTGGTCATGAGTAGCAATATCGCCTTTTTAGACCGCTTTGACTGCCGGGTCAGTTAGAACTTGCTTGACAGGAAGGGGTGAATGCAAGCGAAATGACTGAGAGAAATTTCATTGAGTGATCATATGATCAGTCACAAGCATAAACACGGCAGCGGAGTCAGACGCCATGAACACACCTTTCCCGGTGGCTATCGGATGCGATGAAGCGGGTTTCGAGCTCAAGGAGCTGTTGAAGCGTCATATCGAGACGCTGGGTTATCCGGTCACCGACTTCGGCACTCATTCCACCGCGCCGGTGCTGTATCCGGATATCGCCCTGGCCGTGGCCAACGCCATTAATGCCGGTGAGCAACGCCTGGGTGTGCTGGTGTGCGGCACCGGTATCGGCATGGCCATTTCCGCGAACAAGGTATTGGGCATTCGTGCAGCCCAGGCTCACGATACCTACTCGGCGGAGCGTGCCCGCAAGAGCAACGATGCGCAGATACTGTCCATCGGTGCGCGAGTGATCGGTGCGGAGTTGGCCAAAAGCATCGTCAAGGCATTTCTGGAGTCGGAGTTCGAAGCGACGCGTTCCGGGGCCAAGGTCGAGCGCATCAATGCGATTGAGCGCGATGGGCATCAGTAGTGGACTAAACGGGGCAAGAGTCGGGAGAATGCGCCTTTGACGCCGAAACGGAAGCCCGTCCCCATGAGTGACAGTACCCAGCGCATTGCCAGCGATATCGATCAGATGACCGAAGTGGCGATGCTCTATTACCTTGAGAACGTCACTCAGGAAGCCATCGCCAAGCGCTTCGACCTGTCGCGGGCCAAGGTCAGCCGCCTGCTCAAGCGTGCGCGGGATGAAGGTATTGTCGAGGTGCGCGTCTTGCAGCATCCGGCGATGAACAACGAACTGGAGCGGGCGTTGGTGGAGCGCTTCAAGTTGGATCGTGCGTTGATCGCGGTCGACCATAGCGACCCCGACACCCAGCGCTCGGCAGTCGCCAGCCTGGTGGCCAACTACCTGAACAAAACGTTGAGCGATGGCATGATCGTCGCCGTAGGCATGGGGCGCAATGTCGGCGCAGTGGCCGATAACGTCTTCCTGCCGGTGACGCGCAACTGCACATTTGTGTGTGCTATCGGTGGTTCGCTCAAGGCCGGCGAATACATGAACCCTGACCATATCTGCCGGCGCCTGGCGCTGCGCTTTGGTGGCGAAAGCGAAAGTCTGTATGCCCCTGCCTTGGTGGCCAACCCGGAATTGCGGGGCGTACTGATCAACAACGACACCGTGCGCTCCACGCTGGACCGCGCCCGGCGCGCTGACATCGCGTTGATCGGCATTGGCGATATGAGCGAAAACAGCAATATGGTGCGCATGGGCTGGTTCTCGCCCCAGGAGATTGCCCAGGCGCGGTTGTCCGGTACGGTCGGGGACATGATGGGCTATGACTTCATCGACATTCATGGCCAGCCGGCGGTCAACGCCATTCAAGGGCGGGTGATCGGCTTGACGGTACAGGAACTGGTCCGCATTCCGGATGTGGTGGCGATTGCCAGCGAAAACACCAAGGCGGCGGCGACGCTGGGTGCGTTGCGCTCGGGGGTGATCAACACGCTGGCAACGACGGTTACCAACGCTCACACCATCCTGGCGCTGGATGATGCCACCCGTAAAGGCTGACTCAACCAAGATCGGAATGAGGGCGGGGCGGTGCGACGATTCGGCTGGTTCCCGATGGCGGCGGATCAGTCGGTAGATAGGTTGACTGACAGGCTGTCATCGGGAGCAAGCCCCCTCCCACAGGGTGGTGGGGCGGCGTTGAGGACAGGTTTTGTAATAGTTTTGCGTTGTAGGAAATTTGTGTTCAGGCTGTACGATTCAAGTCCTTTTATGATTTCAGGACCTGCATGAACACCCTCTCGGAGCCTCCCAGTCGTCTTTCCCCAAGACCACCATTGCCGCTGTTCCAGCTGAAACCCTACCGTATTGCGCCTGCTAACCTTGTCCCGGTCCATCGACCGCGCATTGCCGTGCCCGGCATTCTGAAAAATTCTAAAGAGGTTCTATAAATGGAGTGGTTAGCGGACCCTACGGCCTGGCTCGGCCTGTTGACGTTGATTGTGCTGGAACTGGTGCTGGGTATCGACAACCTGGTGTTTATCGCGATCCTGGCCGACAAGTTGCCGCCGGAGCAGCGCGACCGTGCGCGGTTGATCGGCTTGTCCCTGGCGTTGCTGATGCGCCTGGGCCTGCTGGCAAGTATTTCCTGGTTGGTGACCCTCACCCAACCGCTGTTCGAGGTGTTCGACAAGAGCTTCTCCGGCCGTGACCTGATCATGCTGTTTGGTGGCGTGTTCCTGTTGTTCAAAGCCACCATGGAACTGCACGAGCGGCTGGAGGGCCATGTGGCCCAGCGCTTGGGCAATGTCGCCTATGCGATGTTCTGGCCGATCGTGGCGCAGATCGTGGTGCTCGACGCGGTGTTCTCCCTGGATGCGGTGATTACCGCCGTGGGCATGGTCGACGAGTTGGCCGTGATGATGATCGCGGTGATCGTATCCATCGGCCTGATGATTGTGGCGAGCAAGCCGCTGACCCGTTTCGTCAACGCGCACCCGACGGTGATCATGTTGTGCCTGGGCTTTTTGATGATGATTGGTTTTGCCCTGACCGCCGAAGGCTTGGGCTTCCATATTCCGAAGGGCTACCTGTATGCGGCGATCGGTTTCTCAATCCTGATCGAACTGTTCAACCAGATTGCCCGTGCCCGTCGCAAGAAGTCGGCGCAAGGTACGCTGCCGGTTCGCCAGCGTACCGCGCATGCGGTCATGCGCTTGTTGGGTGGCCGCAGCCTGGCGGTGGAAGGCATGGATGACGACGTGGCTGACTTGCTGGGCGAGCCCGACGCCAGCCAGGGGCCGTTATTTGATCGGCGCGAGCGCGTGATGATCAGCGGTGTGCTGCAACTGGCCGAGCGGCCGATCCGCACGTTGATGACGCCCAGGGCCAAGGTCGACTGTATCGACCTGGCGGACGATCCCGAGACGATTCGCCTGAAGCTGATGCATTCGTCCTACTCGCGTTTGCCGTTGATCCGCCACGGTGCGGTGGATGAACCGCTGGGCTTTGTGCACAAAAAGGAGCTGCTCAAGGAGTACCTGGCCGGTCATGAGCCTGACCTTGAGCGCCTGGCGCGCCGTGCGATCAACCTGCTGGAGAGTTTTTCGATCCTCAACGCTCTGGAGCAGATGCGTCAGGAATCCACCCACATTGCCTTCGTGATCAACGAGTTCGGCGATTTCATGGGCGTGTTGAGCATGACCGACATTCTGGAGTCCATTGCCGGTGAATTGCCCGATGCCAGCGAAATCGAGGGGCCGGATATCGTCGAGGAAGGCAACGGCTTCCGCGCCAACGGCGCATTGACCCTGAGCCAGGTCAGTCAGCGCACCGGCTTCAATGCCGTGGCCACCGAGGATTACCAGACCCTGGCCGGCCTGGTGATGAGCCTGCTCGACCGCCTGCCGGTGGTGGGCGACAGCCTGGAACATGCAGGCTGGCGCCTGGCGGTGGCGGCGGTGGAGGAGCGGCGGGTCACGCAGGTGCGTCTGATGCCCCTGGCTGGGCATAGCGGCTGAATATCGCTTCGATGGTTTGCTCCTGGGTTTCCCAGGGGCCAAACCCCTTGAAGACTTCCTTGAGTTTGCCATCCACATGAGTGACCAGGGTCGGGGTGCCTGTCACCGGCTCAAGCCGCGGGGTGGTTGCCGTATCAAGCACCAGGCTCTTCACCCTGTGTTCATAGGCTTTGGCGACGGGCTCGAAAAGCTGCACGGCACGCACGCACGCTGGGCAGGTCGCTGAAACAAACAGCAGGAACACCGTCTCGTACGCGGCCAGTATCGAGTGATAGTCCTCATTGCTGTTAATGACCTCTTTAGCGATTCCCATGATGATGTCCCTGTCGACGGATGGTTTTCGGACCAACGCTAAGCCCAGGGATTTCCCGCGTCTACTGTCAACCTTCACAGGTACCTGCACCTCACGCGCCGCGGTCGCGCTCCAGTCGCTCGCGTTCCTTGCGCGCCTGGCTCGCACATTTGCGGTATTCCTCATTGTCCCGAGAGGCCTTGGCCTTGCGATAGCCGTGGTGGTTCTGGCTGGTGTAGTTGGTGTCGAAGGCTTCCTTGAGTTTTTGCAGTTCTTGCGTGCATTCGTGGCGGTCGCTGGCGGCTGAAACGCTGCCGGAGGCCAGAAAGCTGAGCAGAACCAGAATAAGGCTGAGCTTCATCAGTGAGGTCCTTGTGGGGCGGCAATCTGCCAAGGCTAGTCCAGCGCAGGCGTTTTTGCACCGGTGTGGGCGCACTCGAAGGGGGCGCGGTAACACGCTTGTGACGCACTTTGCTGGAGCAATCACTGCGTGGTGGGGCATTGGGTAGCAAGGTGACCCTGGATGCTGGCGCAACGCCTTGTATGGTTATTTGAATTAGCGCGCTGATTTATAACGACTTTATCCCGCTCATATTTTTCTGCTGGCGCCTGTGGCACACTTTCTGCTGTCTATTCCGTTGTTACAAACCAAGTTCCGGTATAGCGGAATACACAATCCCTGGAGTGCTTGTCATGCATCACCGACCTTCCGTGTTTAAAGCGTGTGTTTTTCTCTTCGCCGCATCGGCTTCCCTCGCAAGCCTGGTGCAGGCGGCGGACAGCAAGCTCGATGATGTGCTCAAGCGTGGGCATCTGATCGTGGGTACAGGCAGTACCAATGCGCCGTGGCACTTCCAGGGAGCGGATGGCAAGTTGCAGGGGTTTGATATCGACATCGGCCGCATCGTGGCCAAGGGATTGTTCAACGACCCGAGCAAGGTGGAGTTTGTGGTGCAGTCCTCCGACGCCCGTATTCCCAACCTGCTGACCGACAAGGTCGACATGAGTTGCCAGTTCATCACCGTTACCGCCAGCCGTGCGCAGCAGGTTGCCTTTACCTTGCCGTACTACCGCGAAGGGGTGGGCCTGCTGTTGCCGAACAACAGCAAGTACAAAGAGATCGAAGACCTGCAGGCCGCCGGCGACGGCGTCACCGTGGCCGTGCTGCAAAACGTGTATGCCGAAGAGTTGGTGCACCAGGCACTGCCCAAGGCCAAGGTCGATCAGTACGACAGCGTCGACCTGATGTACCAGGCCGTGAACTCCGGTCGCGCCGATGCCGCCGCCACCGACCAGTCTTCGGTCAAGTACCTGATGGTGCAGAATCCCGGTCGCTATCGCAGCCCGGCCTATGCCTGGAGCCCGCAAACCTATGCGTGCGCCGTCAAGCGTGGCGACCAGGACTGGCTGAACTTCGTCAACACCGCGCTGCATGAAGCCATGACCGGCGTGGAGTTCCCGACCTACAAAGCCTCGTTCAAGCAATGGTTCGGCGTAGATCTGCCGGAGCCTGCGATTGGTTTCCCGGTTGAATTCAAGTGATGTGTAAACCGCGGGCGCCGCACATGGCGCCCCGTTTCAGGTACTGCCGACCATGAACTATCAGTTGAACTTTGCCGCCGTGTGGCGCGACTTCCCCAGCTTGCTGGCAGGGCTTGGCCTCGGCCTTGAGCTGGCGTTGCTGTCGATCGCCATCGGCTGCGTGATCGGCCTGATGATGGCGTTTGCCATGCTGTCCAGGCACCGTGCGTTGCGCCTCTTCGCCTCGGTGTATGTGACGGTGATCCGCAACACGCCGATCCTCGTGCTGATCCTGTTGATCTATTTTGCATTGCCCAGCCTGGGCATCCGTCTGGACAAGATCCCGTCGTTCATCATCACCTTGTCGTTGTACGCCGGTGCCTATCTGACTGAAGTGTTCCGCGCCGGGCTGTTGAACATTCCCAAGGGCTTGCGTGAAGCCGGCCTGGCCATCGGCTTGGGTGAGTGGCGCATCCGTGCCTACATCACGGTGCCGGTGATGCTGCGCAACGTGCTGCCGGCGCTGTCGAACAATTTTATTTCGCTGTTCAAGGACACCTCGCTGGCCGCCGCCATCGCGGTGCCCGAACTGACTTACTACGCCCGCAAGATCAACGTCGAGAGCTACCGGGTCATCGAAACCTGGCTGGTCACGACGGCGCTCTATGTGGCCGCCTGTTACCTGATTGCCATGCTGCTCCGTTACCTGGAACAGCGTCTGGCGATCCGTCGTTAAGGAGGGTTTCCATGTACGAATCTCCCAGCTGGTTGCACGAGTTGTGGGTCGCCCGGGATACCCTTTGGGCGGGGTTTGAAACCAGCGTGTATTGCTCGGCGCTGGCGATTGTTTTCGGCACGCTGATCGGCATCGTCGCCGGGTTGATCCTGACGTACGGCAAGTTCTGGATGCGTGCACCGTTTCGTCTGTATGTCGACCTGATCCGCGGTACGCCGGTGTTCGTGCTGGTGCTGGCGTGTTTCTACATGCTGCCGGCCCTCGGCTGGCACATCAGCGCATTCCAGGCCGGCGCGGTCGGGCTGACGTTATTCTGTGGTTCCCACGTCTCGGAAATCGTGCGCGGCGCACTGCAAGCCATTCCGCGTGGGCAACTGGAGGCGGGCAAGGCCATCGGCCTGACGTTCTACCAGTCCCTGGGTTACGTGCTGTTGCCCCAGGCGCTGCGCCAGATCCTGCCGACCTGGGTTAATTCCTCCACGGAAATCGTCAAGGCCTCGACCTTGCTCTCGGTGATCGGCGTGGCCGAGTTGCTGCTCAGCACCCAGCAGGTGATCGCACGTACCTTCATGACCCTGGAGTTCTACCTGTTCGCGGGTTTTCTGTTCTTTGTCATCAACTACGCCATCGAGCTGTTCGGGCGTTACCTTGAAAAGCGGGTGGCCTTGCCATGAATCAACCTCAAACCCAGCAACCGCTGCTGAACATCAGTGGCCTGCGTAAACAATACGGTCAGGTGGAAGTGCTCAAGGGCGTCGACCTGTCCATGCAACGCGGTAACGTGGTGACGCTGATCGGCTCCAGCGGCTCGGGCAAGACCACGCTGTTGCGCTGCGTCAACCTGCTCGAAGAGTTCCAGGGCGGGCAGATCACCCTGGACGGCGAGTCCATCGGCTACAGCGAAGTTGCCGGCAAGCGTGTGCGCCACCCCGAGCGCGTGATCGCCCAGCACCGGGCGATGACCGGCATGGCGTTCCAGCAATTCAACCTGTTCCCGCACCTGACGGCGCTGCAGAACGTCACCCTTGGCCTGCTCAAGGTCAAGAAGATGAACAAGGATGAAGCCGTGGCCCTGGCCGAAAAATGGCTGGACCGCGTCGGCCTGCTGGAGCGGCGTAACCACTTCCCCGGGCAATTGTCGGGCGGCCAGCAACAGCGCGTGGCGATTGCCCGCGCCATTGCCATGAACCCCAGCCTGATGTTGTTCGATGAAGTCACCTCGGCCCTCGACCCGGAACTGGTCGGTGAGGTGCTCAGTGTGATCAAGGGCTTGGCGGAAGAGGGCATGACCATGCTGCTGGTCACCCACGAAATGCGCTTCGCCTATGAAGTGTCTGACAAGATCGTATTCATGAACCAGGGGCGCATTGAGGAACAAGGTTCGTCGAAGGACATCTTCGAACGCCCGCAATCGCCGCGCCTGGCTGAATTTTTGAAGAACATTCGTTTTTAATCAGGAGTTATTTTATGAGCATTACTCGTTACGGCACCGGCAGCACCGCCGGCGGCGGCCAGCCACGTCCTTTTGCGCGTGCGGTGGAAGCGGACGGTTGGCTCTACGTCTCGGGCCAGGTGCCGGCGGTGGACGGTGAAATCATCACCGGCGGCATCGTCGAGCAAACCCGGCAGACCCTGCGCAATGTGGTGGCGATCCTCGAAGAGGCCGGTTACGAACTCAAGGACGTGGTCCGCGTTGGCGTGTGGCTGGAAGACCCACGGGACTTCTGGAGTTTCAACAAGGTCTTCGGCGAATACTTCACCCCGGAACACGCTCCGGCGCGGGCCTGCGTACAAGCCAGCATGATGGTCGATTGCAAGGTCGAGATCGATTGCGTGGCTTACAAGAAAAAAGGCTAAATGCCCCGACTCTAAATGATTGTTCCCGCGCTCTGCGTGGGAACGCCGCCTCGGACGCTCTGCGTTCGCTTCTGTGACGCAGAGCGTCACGGTATGCGTTCCCACGCGGAGCGTGGGAACGATCAATAACTCGGACCGATTACCGTTATGACCGAAGACACCATCAAACGCCGCGCCAAAGGCCTGGACCGTGCATTCGATATCCTCGATTTTCTCAAGGAAGTCGGCCAGCCCCTGCGCCCGAATGATATTGCCAACGGCATCGGCAGCCCCAAGTCCACGGTCTACGAATTGGTCGCCTCCTTGCTCGAGCGGCGCATCCTGGAAACCGTGGGCAAGGACGGCCATGTCTACCTGGGCCGCCAGCTGTATTTTCTCGGCCAGGCGCACCTGCGCCATTTCGACCTGACCCGCGAGGCTGACCATGCCTTGCAGGAAATCGTCAGCCAGACCCGCGAAACCGCGCAGATGTGCCTGCTCAACGGGCGCAAATACACCGTGGCGCTGATGCGCGAAGGCGAGCGGCATTTCCGCATTTCGTCGGACATCGGTGAAAACGCGCCGATCCCATGGACCGCGTCCGGGCGCCTGTTGCTGGGGCACTTGAGCGACCAGCAGATCATCGACTTGATCGACCCCGACGACTTTATCCTGCCGGACGGCCAACGCTTGCCGCTGGAGACGTTCCTGGCGCAAATCCGTCAGGCCACCCTCGACGGGTTCTTTTCCTTCGACAGTGTGGCCGACACCTTTACCCATTGCTTTGCCGCCCCGGTCAGGGACGCGCAGGGCGTCAGCATCGCGACGCTGTGCATCGTCGCACCGCGTGCGGATGCCATCACCCATTACCACGACTATCGCCGGGTGCTGATCGAAAGCGCCAACAACCTGGCCCGTCGCATCAACGAATAGGAGCATGTCATGTCTGCCTTCAATGCTGTCGAAAAGGGCGCCGCCGCAGTGGGAGCCCACCTGGTCCGTGATGTCAGCCTGCCGGCGCTGGTGCTGCATCGCGACGCCCTGGCACACAACATCCGCTGGATGCAGGCGTTTGTCAGCAACAGCGGCGCCGAGCTCGCGCCCCATGGCAAAACCAGCATGATGCCCGCGCTGTTTCAGCGCCAGATCGCGGCAGGCGCTTGGGGCATCACCCTGGCCAACGCCGTGCAAACCCGTGCGGCCTATGCCGGTGGTGTGCGCCGTGTATTGATGGCCAACCAGCTGGTGGGCGCACCGAACATGGCGCTGATCGCCGACCTGCTGGCCGATCAGGATTTCGACTTTCACTGCATGGTCGACCACCCGGACAATGTCGCCGACCTGGGCCTGTTCTTCGCCGCCCGTGGCCTGCGCCTGAACGTGATGATCGAGTACGGCGTGGTCGGAGGCCGTTGCGGTTGCCGCAGCGAGCAGCAAGTGCGTGACCTGGCCAAGGCGATCAAGGCGCAGCCGGCGCTCGCGCTGACCGGCATCGAAGGGTATGAAGGCGTGATCCACGGCGAGCATGCCGTCAGCGGCATTCGCGAGTTCGCCGCCAGCCTGGTGCGTTTGGCGGTGGAGCTGCAAGACAGCGGCGCTTTCGACCTGCCCAAGCCGATCATCACGGCATCGGGCTCGGCCTGGTATGACCTGATCGCCGAGTCTTTCGAAACCCAGAACGCCGCCGGCCGTTTCCTCAGCGTATTGCGGCCGGGCAGCTATGTGGCCCACGACCATGGCATCTACAAAGAGGCGCAGTGCTGCGTGCTCAACCGCCGCAGCGACCTCGACGAAGGCTTGCGCCCGGCCCTGGAAGTCTGGGCGCATGTACAGTCGCTGCCTGAACCGGGCTTTGCGGTGATCGCCCTGGGCAAGCGCGATGTAGCCTACGACGCCGGTCTGCCGGTGCCGCTCAAGCGCTACAAGGCCGGTATTGTGCCGGCGCAAGGTGATGATGTGAGCGCGTGCAAGGTCACGACGGTGATGGACCAGCATGCGTTCATGACCGTGGCGCCGGGGGTCGAACTGCGCATCGGCGATATCCTTTCGTTCGGTACTTCGCACCCGTGCCTGACCTTCGACAAGTGGCAAGTCGGCTGCCTGGTCGATGAGCAGTTGCAGGTGATCGAGTCCCTGGAAACCTGCTTCTGAACCGAGTCGCTCCTTTCGCGAGCACGCCCGCCCCACCGTTGAAATGCATTCCAAATGTGGGAGCGGGCTTGCTCGCGATGAGGCCATCAGCCACACCCGAGACCATCGCTATGAGCACCCATCCGCACATCGCCCTGATCGGCGAATGCATGATCGAATTGCAACACCGCGCCGACGGCAGCCTGCACCAGAGCTTCGGCGGTGACACCTTGAACACGGCGGTGTACCTGCGCCGTGAGCTGGGCGACAGCGGCAGTGTCGACTACGTCACCGCGCTGGGCGATGACAGTTTCAGCGATGCCATGTGTGCCCAGTGGACACAAGAAGGCGTGGGCCTGGGCATGGTCCAGCGCTTGCCTGGGCGCTTGCCGGGGTTGTACTGCATCCAGACCGACGCCAACGGCGAGCGCAAATTTCTCTATTGGCGCAACGAGGCCGCCGTGCGTGATTGTTTCACCACGCCTGCGGCCGAACCGATCCTCGCGGCCTTGCCGGGTTACGACGTGGTGTATTTCAGTGGCATCACCCTCGCGGTACTGGGTGAGGTCGGGCGTCAGCGCTTGCTGCAGGCCCTGATCGAAACCCGTCGACGCGGCGGCAAGGTGGTGTTCGACAACAACTACCGCCCCCGGCTGTGGGCCACTGTCGAGGCGGCGCGCGCGGCGTATCACCAGGTCATGGCCGAGGTGGATATCGCCTTGCTGACCGAGGATGACGAACGTGCATTGTTTGGCTATGCCGACAGTGAGCAGGTGTTCGCAGCGTATCCGAGTTTGGCCGAGGTGGTGCTCAAGCGTGGGGCGGATGCGTGTCTGATCCGTTGTGATGGCGAGCGTTTTGCGGTGCCGGCCTTGAAGGTGGAGAGGGTGGTGGACACCACGGCAGCGGGGGATTCGTTCAGTGCGGCGTATCTGGCTTGTCGGCTGAAGGGCGGCTCGCCTGAGCAGGCGGCTTTGGCTGGGCATCGATTGGCTAGCCGGGTGATCCAGGTGCCAGGGGCATTGATTCCCAGGTGAATGGCCGCCTCTGGCGGATCGGGAGCAAGCCCCCTCCCACAGTTGTGGGAGGGGCGGTGCGACGGTTCGACTTGCTCCCGATAGCGGTTTGAAGTCGAACACTCAGTCGCGGTAGAACACCTGTACCAGGTGGTACCCGAACTTGCTCTTGATCGGCCCGTGAACCACCTTCACCGGTTTCTTGAAGATCACCGCATCGATCGCCCCGACCATCTGCCCTGGCCGTACTTCGCCCAAGTCGCCGCCGCGCTTGCCCGATGGGCAGGTGGAGTACTTTTTGGCCAACACATCAAACGCTTCGCCCTTGGCGATGCGTTGCTTGAGCTGTTCGGCTTCTTCACTGGTTTTCACCAGGATGTGACGGGCTAGGGCTTTCATCTTGTTACCTTGCAACGGTCAAACGTCAGGGCGCGCGATTATGCCTGAACTCAGGCGTCAACGCCGATCATGCTGCGGATTTTCGTGGCCAGCAACTCGATGGAAAAGGGTTTGGCGACCATGTCCATGCCGTCTTCCAGAAAGCCTTGGCGCTCGGCGGCTTTTTCGGCGTAGCCGGTCATGAACAAGACCCGCAGGCCCGGGCGGTGCTGGCGGGCGATTTCCGCCAGTTGCCGGCCGTTCAGGCCCGGCAGGCCGACATCGGTCACCAGCAGGTCGACACGCAGGTCCGACTCCAGCAACGGCAGCGCCGTGCGTGCATCGCCAGCCTGGTGCGCGGTGTAGCCCAGTTCACCGAGCACGTTGACCACCAGCATCCGCACGGCAGGGTCGTCCTCGACCACCACGACGGACTCACCGGCCAATGCCAACGGGGCTTCGCTCAAGTTCGCGGGCTGGCGGCTCTCCAGTGCGGTGCCATGCAGACGCGGCAGGTACAGGCGCACGCAGGTGCCCTGGCCCGGTTCGCTGTGAATGGTCACATGGCCGCCGGACTGCTGGGCAAAGCCGTAGATCATCGACAGCCCCAGGCCCGTCCCCTGGCCGATGGGCTTGGTGGTGAAGAACGGGTCGAAGGCTTTGGCGAGGATTTTCGGCGCCATGCCGGTGCCGTTATCGCATACGCCGAGCATCACGTAATCGCCGGCCTTGACCGGTTCCAGGGTGGTGATATCAGTGCCGTCCAGATAGCTGTTGGCGGTTTCGATCAGCAATTCGCCGCCGTCGGGCATGGCGTCGCGCGCGTTGATCACCAGGTTGAGCAGGGCGTTTTCCAGTTGGCTGGCGTCGGTGTTGACCGGCCAGATGTCCTTGCCCAATTGCACCTTGAGCGTGATATGCGCGCCTTTGGTGCGGCGGAACAGATCTTCCAGGGAGGCCACCAACTGGTTGGGATCGATCGGCCGACGGTCCAGCGACTGGCGCCGTGAAAACGCCAGCAGCCGGTGGGTGAGGGCGGCCGCGCGGTGGGCGGAGGACACCGCCGCGTCGGTGAAACGGCCGATTTCGTCGCTGCGCCCGGCGGCGATATAACGCTGCATCAGGTCCAGGCTGCCAATGATGCCGGTGAGCATATTGTTGAAGTCGTGGGCGATGCCGCCGGTGAGCTGGCCCACCGCCTCCATCTTCTGCGCATGGCGCAGTGCGTCTTCGGCGCGCTCGCGCTCGAACATTTCGTTTTGCAGGCGCTGGTTGGCCTCGGCCAGCGCCTGGGTGCGCTGGGCCACGCGTTCTTCAAGGTTTTCGTTGAGGTGACGCAAGGCTTCTTCAGTGAGGATGCGTTCGGTCTCGTCGATCACAAAGATGTAGAAGCCGTTGACCGAACCGTCATTGCTGAAACGCGGCAGGTACTTCATCAAGGCGTGGCGCGCCCGGCCGTCGCGATGCGGGGTGATGGTCAGGAAACTGCAGGCCTTGCCCTTGAGGGCGGCGGCGATCTTGTCGGCGCGCCCGGCATACACCTCGTCGCCGAGCACTTCACGGATGCTCTTACCGTACAGCTCCTGGGGCGTCAGGCCGTACCAGTCGAGGTAGGCGCTGTTGTTCAGGCGAAAGCGCTCTTCGTGGTCGACGTAGCCGATCAGCACCGGCATGGCGTTGATGATCAGCTGCAATTCGGTCTGGCTTTGACGCAGGGCCTGCTCGGTGTGCTTGCGTTCGGTCAGGTCCAGTGCGGCACCGAGGAAACGTGCCGGGCGACCCTGCGGGTCCTTGTAGCAGCGGCCGCGGGCAAACACCCAGCGCAACTGGCCGTCGGCTTGCAGCAAGCGGTACTCCTCGGCGTATTCGGTGCCGAAGGTGATGCAGTGCTTGATGCTGCGCGCCACCATGCCACGGTCTTCGGGGTGCACGCCTTGCAGGTACGCGCTGATCGGCAACAGGTCGGCGTCTTGCGGGTCGACGCCGTGCAGGTAGGCGAAATGGGCGTCGGCGATAAAGCGGTCTTCGCTGATGTCCCAATCCCAGGTGCCTACCGCGTCGGTCGCGGCCAAGGCCAGTTGCAGGCGTTGTTCGGTGTTGTGCTGGGCCTTGAGGCTGTCTTCGGAGCGTTGCTGCAGTTCGAGGGTTTTGCTGCGGCGTTCGTTGGTTTCAATCGCGGTGACCAGGATGCCGGCGACCGTGCCGTGCTCATTGCGTACCGGGCTGTAGGTCAGGTCGAGCCAGATCTCGGTGTCGCGGTGGTTACGCTGCAAGACGAAGCGCTGTTCGCTGAAGGTGCGTACCTGCCCGCCAAGGACAGCGTCATAGATCGGCGCAGCGAAACTCTCAAGCTCCGGCCAGGTTTCATGTGCCGGTCGGCCCAAGGCCTCGGGGTGCTTGTTGCCGGCGAGCCGGGCGAACCCATCATTGTAGAGCTGGGTCAGTTGGCTGCCCCACAACAGCAGCATCGGCATCGGTGAGTGGACGACGATATCGACGGCGGTGCGCAGGCTTTGCGGCCAGTTAGCCGCATCTCCGAGAGGGCTTTGCGCCCAGTCCAGCCGCGCGATCAAGACTGCTGCTTCGCTGTCGGTGGATGTTCCATTCATGAAAAAAACCCTACGCTTGACGCTTTGAAATACGACAAAAGCCGATTATCCCGTGATAGGGGAACGGCTGACTACCCCACGAAAAATAGCATGCATTGGGCGTTTGTCTTCAAATCAGTGCGTCAGGCTGAAACCTTTCCGCTTCATGTCGCCAGTTCAGGGCGGTCGCGAAACTGCGCCAGGGCCTGCGGGTTGGCCAGGGCGTCGGTGTTTTTCACCGGCTCGCCGTGAACCACATTGCGCACCGCCAATTCGACGATCTTGCCGCTGATGGTGCGCGGGATATCGGAGACGGCGAGAATCCTGGCCGGCACGTGGCGCGGTGTGGTGTTGGCGCGGATCACCTGGCGGATCTGCTGTTGCAGGGCGTCGTCCAGCTCGATACCGTCATTGAGGCGTACGAACAGCACCAAACGCACATCGTCTTGCCAGCGTTGGCCGATGGCCAGGCTTTCCAGCACTTGCGGGATTTTTTCCACCTGGCGATAGATCTCTGCGGTGCCGATCCGCACGCCGCCGGGGTTGAGCACGGCGTCCGAGCGCCCGTGGATCAGCAGGCCGCCATGGGGGCGCTGCTCGGCGTAGTCGCCCTGAGCCCACACCCCGGGAAACTGACTGAAATACGAGGCGCGCAGTTTCTGCTGGTCCGGATCGTTCCATAAGCCGATCGGCATCGCCGGAAAATGTCGGGTGCACACCAGCTCGCCTTTTTCGCCGATCAACGGCCGGCCGTGTTCGTCCCACACTTCGATGGCCATCGCCAGGCTCTTGCACTGCATTTCGCCACGCCGCACCGGCAGCACCGGGTTACCGATCACAAAACAGGAGACGATGTCGGTACCGCCCGACATCGACGCCAGGCACAGCTCGGGTTTGATCTCGCGGTACACATAGTCGTAGCTGTGGGGCGACAGCGGCGAGCCGGTTGAAATCAGGCCCTTGAGGCTGTGCAGATCATGGCTCAGGCGCGGTTGCAGCCCGGCTTTTTCCAGGGTGGCGAGGAATTTCGGGCTGGTGCCGAACACGCTGATGTGTTCCGCATCGATCAGATCGATCAACCGCTCAGGCCCAGGGTGGAATGGCGAGCCGTCATATAGCACTGCGGTTGCGCCAAGGGCCAACACCGACACCAGCCAGTTCCACATCATCCAGCCACAGGTGGTGTAGTAGAACAGGCAATCATCCCTGGACAGGTCGGCATGCAGGCCGTGCTCCTTGAGATGGGTGAGCAGCACGCCGCCGGTGCCGTGGATGATGCATTTGGGCACGCCGGTGGTGCCGCTGGAATAGAGAATGTACAGCGGGTGATCGAACGGCACGGCCACAAACTCAGGCTCGCCGCCAGGTTGATAGAAGTCGTGCCACAGCGTGACCCTGGCTCGGCTGCGGTAGTCGTCGACCCGCGCCTGAGGCCGTGCGTACGGCACGATGATCAGCTGCTCGAGGGACGGCAGGCGTTCGAGGATTTCATTGAGCTTGGCGCTCTGGTCGATGTCTTTACCTGCATAACGGTAACCGGCGCAGGTGATCAACACTTTGGGCTCGATCTGGCCGAAGCGGTCGATCACGCCCTGGGTGCCGAAGTCCGGCGACGAACACGACCAGATCGCGCCGAGGCTGCTGGTGGCCAGCATGCCCACCAGGGTTTGCCAGGTGTTGGGCATGCACGCGGCGACGCGGTCGCCCTGGGTTACGCCGGCGTCGCGCAGGCTGCGCTGCAAGCCGGCGACATGCTGGGCCAGTTCGGCGTAGGTCAAGGCTTCGCGGTGGCCATCCTCACTGATGGCGACCACGGCCGGGTGCTCATCGCGGCGGCGCAGCAGGTGTTCGGCGAAGTTCAGCGTGGCGCCGGGAAACCACTGGGCGCTGGGCATCTCGGCCTCTTCGATCAGCGTCGCAATGGGCGGGCTGCGAAACGCTACGTCGAAATAGCTGACGATGGCCTGCCAGAAATCCGGGCGCTGGTCGATGCTCCACTGGTGCAGGGCGGGGTAATCGTCGAGCTGCACGCTGTAGCGTTGGTTGATGTAGCGGCGGAACTGGTCCATGCGCGTGTTGGCGATGCGTTCCGGGGAGGGTTGCCAGAGGATGTCGGACATAGGCGAATCTCTTGTTCGTCAACGACGATCAAATAGGGGGGCGGGCTGCCCACCCCTATTTGAATCTTCAGTGCCTGGATTACTGCGCCAGCCAGCCGCCGTCAATATTCCAGGCGGCGCCGCGCACCTGGGCACCGGCTTCGCTGCACAGGAACAGCACCAACTCGCCCAGCTGCGGTGGGGTGACAAATTCCAGCGACGGTTGTTTCTCGGCCAGCAGGTCGTGCTGCGCCTGCTGCGGATCGACACCCGCGGCGGCACGATCGTCAATCTGCTTCTGCACCAGCGGTGTCAGCACCCAGCCTGGGCAGATAGCGTTGCAGGTGACGTTGCTGGTGGCCGTCTCCAGGCCCACGACTTTGGTCAGGCCGATGACGCCGTGCTTGGCCGCCACATAGGCCGCCTTGCCCACCGAGCCGACCTGGCCGTGCACCGACGCGATGTTGACGATGCGCCCCCAGCCCTTGGCCTTCATCCCAGGCAAGCTCAGGCGTGTGCTGTGGAACACCGAGGACAGGTTGATCGCGATGATCGAGTCCCAGCGCTCCACCGGGAAATCTTCTACCGCCGCCACATGCTGGATACCGGCATTATTGACCAGGATATCGACGCCGCCGAACTCACGCTCGGCATAGGCGATCATGTCGGCGATCTGCGCCGGATCGCTGACGTCGGCCGGGTGGTGGCCGACCTTGCCGCCGAACGCCTGTACCTGGGCGATCACCGCGCTGGCATCGCCGAAGCCGTTGAGGATCAGGTTGGCGCCGGCCTTGGCCAGGCTCAGTGCGATGCCCAGGCCGATGCCGCTGGTGGAGCCGGTAACCAGGGCGGTCTTGCCATTCAAAGTCGTCATGAAAACCTCACACAATGCCGGTGACGTAGAAAGTACCAATCACCACGAAGACCGCGAGGGTCTTGATGAGGGTGATGCCGAAAATGTCCTTGTAGGCTTCGCGGTGGGTCAGGCCGGTGACCGCCAGCAGCGTGATCACCGCGCCGTTGTGGGGCAGGGTGTCCATGCCGCCGCTGGCCATGGCCGCGACCCGGTGCAGCACTTCAAGCGGAATATTGGCCGCGTGGGCCGCCGAAATAAAGCTCTCGGACATCGCCGCCAGGGCGATGCTCATGCCGCCGGAGGCGGAACCGGTGATACCGGCCAGCAGGGTCACGGTAATCGCCTCGTTGACCAGTGGGTTGGGGATACCCTTGAGCCAGTCCGCCAGCACCAGGAAGCCCGGCAGCGAGGCAATCACCGCGCCGAAGCCGTATTCCGACGCGGTGTTCATCGCCGCCAGCAAGGCGCCGCTGACCGCACTTTTGCTGCCGTCGGCAAGCTTGCTCTTGATCGCCGACCAGCCGAATGCCAGCACCATCAGGATGCCCACCAACAGTGCCGCCTGCACCGCCCAGATCGCGGTGAGCTTGGCGATCTCGGTGGTCACCGGCGCGCTCATGCCCGGGAGGCTGAGGCTGTGGGTCTTGCCGTACCACTGTGGAATCCAGTGGGTGAACAACAGGTTCATCACGCCCACCAGAATCAGTGGCGACAGGGCGATCCAAGGGTTGGGCAGCCTCAGGTTTTCGGCGGTTTCCGGTTCGTTGCGCAACTCGGTGCCATAACCCTCGGCGGCGCGTTGTGCCTTGTTGCGCTGGCGTGTCAGGTAGAGCATGCCGGCGCAGAACACGAAAATCGTGCCGATCAGCCCCAGCCACGGCGCTGCCCACGCCGTGGTGTTGAAAAAGGTGCTGGGGATGATGTTCTGGATCTGCGGTGTGCCGGGCAGGGCGTCCATGGTGAACGAGAACGCGCCGAGGGCGATGGTCGCCGGAATCAGGCGCTTGGGGATATTGCTCTGGCGGAACATCTCGGCGGCGAACGGGTACACCGCGAACACCACCACGAATAGCGACACGCCGCCGTAGGTGAGCAGGGCGCAGACCAGCACGATCACCAGCATCGCCTGGCGGGTGCCGAGCAGGCGGATCGCTGCGGCAACAATCGAACGCGAAAAGCCCGACAGCTCGATCAGCTTGCCGAACACCGCACCAAGCAGGAACACCGGGAAATACAGTTTGATGAAGCCGACCATTTTCTCCATAAACACCCCGGTAAAGGCAGGGGCGACGGCGGAGGGGTCGGTGAGCAGTACCGCGCCGAGGGCGGCGATGGGCGCAAACAGGATAACGCTATAGCCACGGTAGGCAGCCAGCATCAGCAGCGCCAGGGCTGCCAGGGCAATGATCACACTCATGGTGTGTCTCCAGATTGTTATTTTTGTGGGGTGGTGCTTTGGAGAGGAGCTATAGCTAGATGCATGCCAAATAGATTAACTTATTGATATATATAGAAATATTTTGATTTATAAGCAGTATTTAGAATATTTGTCTCTTAATTGAGACAAGTGTAGATCCAATGTGGGAGGGGGCTTGCTCCCGATAGCGGTGTTTCAGTCGGTACTTGTGCCAGCAGGAATGCAGCTATCGGGAGCAAGCCCCCTCCCACAGAAGGATGTCTCTACTTTGAGATTTGTATCTCTTTATTGAGATTGGATGATGCCCAGCGCCACCATCTTCTTGTACAGCGTCGACCGCCCAAGCCCCAGGCGCCTGGCCGCCTCCACCACATTGCCGTCACAGGCTTGCAGTGCGCCCGTGATCACCTGCCGATCAAAGCGTTCCCGTGCAGTGCTGAACGACTCACCCTCGATCGCCCGCAGCGTACTGCGCTCCACCGGGCTGAACGTACCGATCGCCGCTCGAATGTCTGCGGCATTCAACACCAGGTCATCACTCAACAACGCCGCACGCTCCAGCACATTGCGCAGCTCGCGGATATTCCCCGGCCACGCATGTTGCGCCAGCAACCCCAGAGCCTCGGGGGCGAGTTCGTGGCGGCTGAGCAGTTCTTCAAGAATCGCCTCGCTCAGCGCCGGGATGTCCTCCAGGCGCTCACGCAAGGGCGGCACCTGGATCGGCAGCACGTTGAGCCGGTAATACAAGTCCGCACGAAACTCACCGCGCTTGACCGCCGCTTCCAGGTCCATGGAGGTGGCGGCGATCACGCGCACATCGCTGTGCAGCATCTCGTTGGAGCCGACCGGTTCATATTCCTTTTCTTGCAGCACCCGCAGCAGTTTGCTTTGCAGCGGCAGCGGCATATCGCCGATTTCATCGAGAAACAGCGTGCCGCCCTGGGCGATCTGCAGTTTGCCGGGGCGCCCCTTGCGGTCGGCGCCGGTAAACGCGCCGGGGGCGGTGCCGAAGAATTCGGCCTCGAGCAGGTCTGCGGGGATGGCCGCGCTGTTGATACTGACAAAGGCTTTGCTCGCCCGATTCGAAGCGCCATGAATCGCCTGGGCGAGCAGCTCCTTGCCGGTGCCGGTTTCGCCCAGCAGCAATACCGGTGACTCGGCACTCGCACTGCGGCGTGCCCGGCGTTTGACTTCCAGGCTGGCAGTGCTGGTGCCGATAAAGTGGGCGAAGTTGTACTTGCTCTGACGCTTGCGCAGCAGCGAGCGGGTCGACGCCAGCTCCTGTTGCATGCTCAGGTAACGTTCGATCATCGGCGACAGGTTGCGCAGTTCATCGAACAGCGCAAAGCCAATCGCCCCGATCACTGCCCCGGCATCGTCATGGATCGGCAGGCGCATCACCACCAGCGGGCCTTTGGGCGTGTCCTGGATATCCAGCAGAATCGCCCGGTCGGTGCGCACCACTTGGCGCAGCAGGCTGTTGGAAATGACCTTCTCACAGGGCTGGCCGATGGCTTCGTCAGCGCTGTTGAGCCCGAAGCGCTTGGCGTAGCGCTCGTTCATCCAGACGATATTTGCGTCGCGGTCGACAATCACCGTGCCTTCACTGGACTGCTCGATGATCTCGAACAGCGACTGGATCGCCTGGCCGCGAACCTGTTGGTAGTCCTTGAGGCTGGTACTCATGCGTGCAGAATCCTGTAGGCGCGAGCTTGCTCGCGAAAAACATCAACGATAACGCAGCGCTGCCCGATACCCCGTGTCGCCTATTTGTGCTTCGCGAGCAAGCTCGCTCCTACAAGGGGATGTGCGCCGCTGCCAGCAGCTCTTTGGTGTAAGGGTGTTGCGGTGCATCGAACACGTCGTGGCTCGCGCCGCGCTCCACCACTTTGCCGTCCTTGATCACAATCATGTCATGGGCCATGGCGCGTACCACGGCCAGGTCATGGCTGATAAACAGGTAGGTCAGGCCGTATTTTTCCTGCAACTCACGCAGCAACGCTACCACCTGTTTCTGCACTGTCCGGTCGAGTGCCGAAGTGGGTTCGTCGAGCAGCATCAGTGCAGGCTTGAGCACCAATGCGCGGGCGATGGCGATGCGTTGACGCTGGCCGCCGGAAAACTCATGGGGGTAACGATGCCGGCTCTCTGGGTCGAGGCCCACATCCTTGAGCACCTGGATCACCTGGGCGTCGCGATCTTCCAGGCTGCACGGCGCATGCACTTCCAGGCCTTCGCTGATGATCTGCTGCACCGACATGCGCGGGCTGAGGCTGCCATAGGGGTCCTGGAACACCACCTGCATCTGCTTGCGCCACGGGCGCATCTGCTGAGGGTTCAGCGGGTCGAGGGCCGCGCCCTGGAAGCGGATGCTGCCGGTGGACTCCAGCAGACGCAGGATCGCCTGGCCCAGGGTGGATTTGCCCGAGCCAGATTCGCCGACAATCCCCAGGGTCTTGCCGCGCTGTACGCTGAGGCTGATGCCATCCACTGCGCGCAGGTAGGTCTTGCGTCGAAACAGACCGCCGCCGAGCGGGAATTGCACGCTCAGGTCGTCCACCTGCAACACCGTTTCGCGTTCATCACGGCACAGCACGTCACCGCTCGGCTCGGCGTCCAGCAGCAGGCGGCTGTAAGGGTGCTGCGGTGCGTTGAACAAGGTCTGGCAGTCCGCCTGCTCGACAATGTCCCCGGCGCGCATCACGCACACGCGTTGAGCAATGCTGCGTACCAGGTTGAGGTCGTGACTGATCAATAGCAGCGACATGCCCAGGCGTTCCTGCAGGGACTTGAGCAGCAGCAGGATCTTGCGTTGCACGGTGACGTCCAGCGCGGTGGTCGGTTCGTCGGCGATCAGCAGTTCCGGCTCGCACGCCAGGGCCATGGCGATCATCACCCGCTGGCGCTGGCCACCGGAGAGTTGGTGCGGGTAAGCCTTGAGCCGCTCCCGGGGTTTCTGGATGCCCACCAGGTCGAGCAATTGAAGGATGCGCGCCTGCGCCGCCTTGCCGCCCAGGCCCTTGTGCAGCAGCAAGGTTTCGCCGATCTGTTTTTCGATGCTGTGCAGCGGGTTGAGGGAGGTCATCGGCTCCTGAAAGATCATTGCAATCCGGTTGCCACGCAGCTTTTGCAGGGTGGCTGGCGACGCCCCGATCAACTCCTGGCCACGGTACTTCACCGAGCCTGTGGTGCGCGTACCGGCTTCGGGCAGCAGTTGCAGGATCGAATGCGCCGTCACCGACTTGCCCGAGCCCGATTCACCCACCAGCGCCAGGCATTCGCCAGGACGGATATCCAGGCTCAGGTTGCGCACCACGGTCTGGCCGCTGAAAGCGACGCTGAGGTCGCGGATTTCGATCAGGTTCATACGGCGTCACTCATGAACGTGGGTCGAAGGCATCACGTAATGCCTCACCGATAAAGACCAGCAGCGACAAGATCAGCGCCAGGCTGAAAAACGCCGTCAGGCCCAGCCAGGGCGCTTGCAGGTTCTGCTTGCCCTGGGCGATCAGCTCGCCCAGGGAAGCGCTGCCCGCAGGCATGCCGAAGCCGAGGAAATCCAGGGCGCTCAAAGTGGAAATCGCCCCGGTCAGGATAAACGGCAGGTAGCTCAGGGTGGCGGTCATGGCGTTGGGCAGGATATGCCGGCGAATGATTTTGCCATTGCCCAGGCCCAATGCCCGTGCGGCCTTGACGTATTCCAGGTTGCGTCCGCGCAGGAACTCGGCACGCACCACGTCCACCAGGGCCAGCCAGGAAAACAACGCCATGATCCCCAGCAGCCACCAGAAATTCGGCTCGACGAAACCCGAAAGGATGATCAGCAGGTAGAGCACCGGCAACCCGGACCACACCTCGAGGATGCGCTGGCCGAGCAGGTCGATCCAGCCGCCGTAAAAGCCTTGCAATGCGCCGGCAGCGATGCCGATAGCGGCGCTGATGGCGGTGAGCGCCAGGGCAAACAGGATCGACACCCGGGCGCCGAAGATCACCCGCGCCAGTACATCCCGTGCCTGGTCATCGGTGCCCAACCAGTTCACCGCAGACGGTGGGCTGGGGGCGGGGCGGGTCAGTTCGTAGTTGGGCGTGTCGTCGCTGAACGGAATCGGCGGGAACAGCATCCAGCCGCCGTCCTGCTTGATCAGCTTTTGCACGTAGTCGCTGCGGTAATCGGCCTGGAACGGCAACTGCCCGCCGAACTGCTGTTCGGTGTAGCGCTTGAAGACCGGGAAATACAGCTCGTTCTTGTAGCTGAGCACCAGGGGTTTGTCATTGGCGATCAGCTCGCCGCCCAATGTCAGGATAAACAGCCCGATAAACAGCCACAGTGACCACCAGCCGCGACGGTTCTTCTTGAAACGCTCGAAACGCCGACGGGCCACGGGGGAAAGATTGAGCATCAGGCGTTCCTCGCGGCGAAGTCGATACGCGGGTCCACCAGGGTGTAGCAGAGGTCACCGATCAGTTTTATCAAGAGCCCGAACAGGGTGAAGATAAACAGCGAGCCGAACACCACCGGGTAATCGCGGGACACCGCCGCTTCGTAGCTCATGCGGCCCAGGCCATCGAGGGAAAAGATCACCTCGATCAGCAGCGAGCCGGCAAAGAACACCGCGATAAACGCTTGGGGAATGCCCGAGATCACTAACAACATCGCATTGCGGAACACATGCCCGTACAGCACGCGTCGCTCGCTCAAGCCCTTGGCGCGGGCGGTCACCACGTACTGGCGCGTGATTTCATTGAGGAACGAGTTCTTGGTCAGGATAGTCAGCGTGGCGAACCCGCCGATCACCAATGAGGTGACCGGCAAGACCAGATGCCAGAAATAGTCGGCGATTTTGCCCACGGTGCTCAGCTCTTCGAAGTTTTCCGACACCAGTCCGCGCACCGGGAACCAGTTCAACGAAGTGCCGCCGGCAAAGAGCACGATCAGGAACATGGCGAACAGGAACGCCGGCATGGCATAGCCGATGACAATCGCGGTGCTGCTCCACACGTCGAAACTGCTGCCATGGCGCACGGCCTTGCGAATCCCCAGGGGGATCGACACCAGGTAGGTGATCAGCGTGGCCCACAGGCCGAGAGAAATGGTCACCGGCATTTTTTCGAGGATCAGGTCGATCACAGTCTTGCCGCGAAAGAAGCTGTTGCCGAAGTCCAGTTGGGCATAGCTCTTGAGCATCAGCCACAGGCGTTCCGGCGCGGGCTTGTCGAAGCCGTACTGTTTCTCGATGTCGGCGATCAACTTCGGGTCCAGGCCCCGGCTGGCGCGCGAGCCGCCGCTGACGCTTTCGCCGGACGAGCCGCCGACGCCACCGCCGCCGATCCCCTGCAAGTGGGCGATGGCCTGTTCCACCGGGCCACCGGGCGCGGCCTGTACGATCACGAAATTCACCAGCAGGATGATCACCAGCGTCGGGATGATCAGCAGCAGGCGCCGTACGATGTAGGCAAACATCAGTGGGTCGCTCCGCGTTTTTTCAATTCGGCGTTCATTTGCTCATTGGTCAACGGTGTCGGACTGATCTCCCACCAGGTTTCCAGGGCTTCGTCGTTTTTGGCCTCGATGGCGGGGCGGCCGAAGCGGTTCCACCAGGCCGCCGAGGTGCCGGGCGGGTAGTAGTTGGGAATCCACAGGTAGTTCCACTGCAGCACCCGGTCCAGGGCGTGGGCGTAGGTGAGCATCTGGGCTTGGGTGTCGGCTTTGACCAGGCCCTTGATCAACGTGTCGACGGCCGGGTCCTTGAGCACCGCGTAGTTGTTGGCGCCTGGATCGTAGGCCGCAGCTGAACCGAAGTAGTTGTACAGCTCCATGCCGGGTGAGGTGGTGACCGGGAAGCCGATCACGATCATGTCGTAGTCTCGGGCCATGATTCGATTCACGTATTGGGAAGCGTCGATGCGCCGGATATTCAGGGTGATGCCGATCTGCGCCAGGTTGCGCTTGTACGGCAGCAGCAGGCGTTCCAGCCCGGCCTGGGCGCTGAGAAAGGTGAACTCCAGCGCTTCGCCGTCGACGTTGACCAGTTTGTCACCGTCGGGTTTCCAGCCGGCTTCTTCCAGCAGGGCCAGCGCTTGCAGCTGTTTGTCGCGGATCATGCCGCTGCCGTCGGTGACCGGTGCCTTGAACACCTGGGTGAACACCTCGTCGGGCACTTGCCCACGCAAGGGTTCGAGAATCGCCAGTTCCTCTTGTGTGGGCGGTTGGCTGGCGGCCAGCGGGCTGTTGGAGAAGAAACTCTGCTGGCGGATATACATATTGCGCATCATCTGCCGGTTGGCCCATTCGAAATCCCACAGCATCGCCAGGGCCTGGCGCACGCGGCGGTCCTTGAACATCGGTTTTTGCACGTTGAACACATAGCCCTGGGCCGGTTGCGGCATTTCCTTGGCCAAATGGGCGCGTTGCAGGCGGCCATCGTCCAAGGCCGGCCCGTTGTAGCCGATGGAATAGCCGGTGGCGGAAAACTCGCGGTTGAAATCATAGGCGCCACCGCGCAGCACCTGGCGGGCGACTTCGGTGTCGCCGAAATATTCCAGGCTCAGGTGGTCGAAGTTGTACAGCCCACGGCTGACCGCGAGGTCCTTGCCCCACCAGTTGGGGTCACGGGTAAAGGTGATGGTGCTGCCGGAGTCGATCTTGCTGATGGTGTACGGGCCACTGCCCAGTGGGGCTTCGTAGCCGCCGCCGTTGGCGAAGTCGCGGGTTTTCCACCAGTGTTCGGGAAACACCGGCAGGGTGGCGACATCCAGGGGCAGGGTGCGGTTTTCATTGCTGGAAAAGTCGAAACGTACCTGGCGCTCGCCTTCGACTTCGACGTGCTTGACGTCGGCGAACAGCGTCCGAAAGCGCAGGCTGCCCTGGGTCATCAGCAGGTCGAAGCTGTAGCGCACGTCTTCGGCAGTGATCGGCGTGCCATCGGCGAAGCGTGCCTTGGGGTTGAGGAAGAAGCGCAAGGACAAACCGTCATCGGCGCGTTCCATCTTCTCTGCCACCAGGCCATACACGGTGTAGGGTTCATCCAGGGAGCGCTGGGCGAGGGGCGCATAGAGCCAGCCGTCGACCTGGGATACGCCGATGCCTTTGTCGATATACGGCAGCACGTGGTCGAAGCGCCCGATCTCGATGGCCGAGCGCCGCAGGCTGCCGCCCTTGGGGGCGTCGGGGTTGACATAGTCGAAGTGGCTGAAGCCGGCGGGATACTTGGCCGGTTCGCCGTACACCGTCAGGTAGGTCTGCGGGGCCGCGATCACGGCGGTACTGGCCAGCAGCAGGGCCAGGGAGGTACTGAGCAGTCTGGAAAAAGCCAATCGCATTATCAGCCTTGAACGCCGGGTGAAGAAGAATAGGGACTTGTACGCTAACGGCATCCGTGTCGCCAGTCATCACATGCACAACGGCCCACCAAGAGGCGGGCCGTTGTTTATCGCATCAGCGCGGACGGGATCAGTCCTGGCGGCTGGTGACTTCCAGCAGGTGGTAACCGAACTGGGTCTTCACCGGGCCTTGCACGGTATTGATCGGGGCGCTGAATACGACGGTGTCGAATTCCTTGACCATCTGGCCTGGACCGAACGAACCCAGGTCACCGCCTTGACGGCTGGAAGGGCAGCTGGAGTTGGCTTTGGCGATTTCTGCGAAATCAGCGCCGCCTTCGATTTGGGCCTTCAGTTCGTTGCACTTGTCTTCAGTGGAAACGAGGATATGACGGGCGGTGGCTTTGGCCATGGGAGTAACTCCTTGAATGAAAAGGGTGAGCCTACCGGATTCAGGCGGTTATTTCCTGGCAAAGTTCCGATCCGATGAACCAGCGGTCATTCTTGAACGCCCAGGAACTGCCTGTGCTCAGCCCAGGACGATATAGTCATTTTGCTGAATGATGGGGCGATGCGAGCCTTGTACGAGGTGAATATAGCGGCCGTCCACCAGGTCGATGGGCAGGCAGTCGTCGACATCCATCACACGGTCGGTGTGGGCCAGAGACCAGTGGCTCAGCATCTTCTGTTTGCCTTTGGCCTTGGCTTCCTGCGGGTTGCGGGCCACGACCAGCACGTAGTGATGAGCTTCGCCAAAGGCGCCGGCTTCATAGCCGCCGAGGTTGATGAAGTACAACCGCTGGGCATCGGCGCTTGGCGCCAGGTGGCTCACTTCGACTTTCCAGCCATCCACACCGTCGACCCCCATCCACGCATCGATGTGCATACCGGACGGGCTGCCGAACCAGTTGTCGCGCAATTGCGGATAAGTGGCTTGCAGCGTATCCGCCACGGTAAAGACCACATCGTGCACTTCGATCCTGGCCCTGGGGTGCTTGCCCCCGAGCATCACTACAAACAGCATGGGAGAGCTTCCTGGCGAGTGGGCAAAACGTAACCATACTTCGATTGAACCCTTCTGTCCGCTCAGTGCCACACTCTAGACCTGCGAACTCATCAGGAGATTGTCATGCGTACCATTGATCTGGCTGGCGTTCCTGTGCCGGTCATCGGCCAGGGGACCTGGCGCATGGGCGAAAACCCGGACCAGCAGCGCGCCGAAGTGGCCGCGCTGCAGTTGGGTATCGACGAGGGCATGCGCCTGATCGATACCGCCGAGATGTACGGCGAGGGCGGCGCCGAACGGGTGGTCGGCGAAGCCATTCGCGGCAGGCGTGACCAGGTGTTCCTGGTCAGCAAGGTGTACCCTCACAATGCCAGTCACCAGGGCGTTCCACGAGCCTGCGAAGCCAGCCTGCAACGCTTGGGCACGGACTACATTGACTTGTATCTGTTGCATTGGCGTGGCCAGTACCCCCTTGAAGAAACCGTCGAGGCGTTCGAGCGCCTGCGTGAGGCCGGCAAGATCGGCCGTTGGGGTGTCTCCAATTTTGATGTCGCCGACCTGCAGGAGCTGGCATCGCCGGCCTGTGCGACCAACCAGGTGCTCTACAACATCGAAGAGCGCGGTATCGAGTTCGACTTGCTGCCGTGGTGGCAGCAACATCATTTGCCGTTGATGGCTTATTGCCCGATTGCGCAAGGCGGTGAGCTGTTGTCCAGTTCCACGCTCAAACAGGTTGCTCATCGTCATGGTGTGACGCCTGCCCAGGTTTGCCTTGCTTGGGTTTTGCGTCAGGAGGGGGTGATTGCGATCCCCAAGGCGGTCAAGCCCGAGCATGTGCGGCTTAATGCCGGGGCTGCGAAACTGGTGTTGGATGAGCATGATCTGGATGCGATTGATCGTGTATTTGGTGCGCCCAGGCGTAAGCATCCGTTGGCGATGGTGTAGCCCCTGTGGTGAGGGGGCTTGCTCCCGTGGCGGCCTATGGGCCGACCAGGGTGTCGGAATGGGTTGTGTACATATCCATTGCTGCGATAACGGCGGCTTAGGGTTCCGCTCTTACAGCGGCTCACTTTTGGAAAGGCCCAAAAGTAAGCAAAAGGCCTTTGCCCCACCACTCGGCACCTCGCTCAGGCTCGGTGTGCCCGAACACAGGCTTGAATCCGTGGGCCGCCACCACGCGCCATCCATGGCGCGGGGCGGCTAACCCGGCGTCCTGCCGGGTTACCCACGGATTCAAACCTGCGTTCGGCCAGCGTGGTTTAACGGGGCGCCTGAGATCAAGATCCAAAGCAGATCTAGAGCAGATCAAAAGCAACATCAAAACACTGCAGACAGTGCGTCACGGCCGTTGTTGCTGTAGGTACCCACGCCTCCAGCAGCAGGAGCGGCGCCTTCCCTGGCTGCCGGTCCTGCGGGAGCCTTACTTAACTGGCCACTGGGCTGCGCCAGTCGTCAGAGCCGGACGTGCCGGCGACTTCGTGGGTCCAGACGATTTTGCGATAGGTGAAATACACATCCTCCAGATGGGTGAAATGCGCGTTGTCGGGGTCCTGGCAATTGGGCATGCGCGATTGAATGTCCACGATGGTCGCGCCCTCGAGCTCCATGGTGAAGTAGTGTTCCTGGGTTCCGGCTGACGAAGTGCGGAACCATTCGAGCCGGCACGTCACTTCTTCGCCTGAGGTCAGTGCGCTGAATAGCAGCGGTGAGGATTTGTCGAAAATCTTGCTGATCATGAGGGGCTTATGTACCCGTTGCCCCGTCGGCTGGCCTGATTGCGGGTCGCGGGGAATGATCACCTGGTGAGCAAATGCCTGCACCAGGATCTGATCTTCATGACCTTCCTGAAAAAGATTGCCTACTGAGTCCTGGGTGAATGTACCCGCCGTAATCAAACCTTGTTTGACGCCGGTGACGGAGAGGTACGCGGGTGTTGGCATGACTGGTTTCCTTGCCTGATTAAGTAGGGATTGCCGAACGGCTTCGTTGCCGGACGGGCAAGTAGTTCCTATAACAAGAAGCGTGCCTGAAATTAGAAGGTGCAATGAAATAAGGGGGCGGAAGAGTTGAGCGGAGAATGTTGGAAAGTTGTGGTGAGGGTTTTGCCATTTTTTTCGGTAGTTGTTTGCGCATATATGTGCAGTTAGTTGCTCATGCGATTCGGGCTGTCACTGTTGAGTCCTGGGATGTGACGCGGTTTTTTTTAATCCATTTGACTGTGCAATTTGTTGCGCAGGTCTCGGTTTTATTGGTTTGTAGGAAAATCCTTAAGTGATTTTCTGTTGCTTGATGATTGGCTCCGGCATGGCTAGTGTTCGCACACTTCATTCACTCGCTGGGTGAAAGTTAAATGGCATTCTGATGCGCATCTAAAGAGCGGTTAGTTTGTTTTTTTTCTGTGATGGATAGTTGTGTGCGCCTCTAAATGGATTACTCAGAAAAGCTTTGCGACTATTACCTTGAATTGGCGCGGCGACCGTGTTCGCCAAACGCGTTTGCTGGAAGTGATATGCGCTTTTCAGGCGAGTTCGAGGCACTGGAAGCGGAGCTGGGCAAAGCGCATTCGATTCATGGCGCGAGCCTGCCCGATTGGCAGAAGGTCAGTGAGCTCAGCGAGCACTTTTTGCGTGAGCATTCCAAGGACCTGCGAGTCGCCGTCTGGTTGACCTGGGCCCTTCATCAGCGTGATTCATTCGCCGGACTGTTGGCGGGGCTCGCTCTGCTGCGGCATCTCTGTGAGCATCACTGGGTTGTGGTCTACCCGGTCAAGCCGCGTACACGCGTTGCCGCGTTGGGCTGGTTGGTGCTGCGGCTGGAGCAGCTCTTTGCGCAGGACCTTTCGCTTCTGGATCAGCGGCCGTTGTTTCAGGCGTTGCATGACCACCTCATCCGACTCGATGAGCTATGGGATCAGCATCTTGGAGCGGACGCACCCTTGTTGTTACCGATCCGCAGGCAGCTGTCGGAGCGCTTGGCACGTACTTCGCGAAGCGCGGCTGAGCCTGGCGGTGTCTTGAGTGTGATTGCCCAGGTCAAGCAAGCGACCACGCAATTGCTCAAGCCGGAGCCGGCGGTGAACAACGAAAAAGACGCGCACAAATTACTACGCGCCTTGCAGGAGCAGGCCCGTCCTTTGTGCGCCTGGTGGTTGCGCCAGAGTGCCAGTGACGTGCGTGCATTGCGCCTGAGCCGAACCTTGGCGTGGCTGACGCTCATCAATTATCCCGACGCCAATGGTGAGCGCGTTACGGCTCTGCGCCCGCTCTCTGCCGACAAACTCAAGCGTTGTCAGGAGCGCCTCAGCCAAGGTCATTACGCTGATCTGTTGCTGGAGCTTGAAGTCAGCCTGGCCGGTGCATTGTTCTGGTTTGACGGACTGCGTATGGCCTGGGAGTGCCTTGAGGCGTTGCAGGCAGAGCCCGCCAGGACCGAGCTGGAAATGCACTTTGCTTTGCTCCTGCAACGCCTGCCGGGCTTGCCTGACTACAGGTTCGACGACGGAACACCGTTCGCGGATCCGGCCACCTGTGAATGGATCACCCTGCATGTCATGCGTCACCTGCAAAGGACCGAGCCCTCCAGCGTTGTGCCCGATGTGGCAGGCGAGTCCTGGGACGCGGCCTTGCAGGCGGTGATGCCGGTGCTGCGCAAGGAAGGACTCAAGGCCGCGGTTGCTGTGCTCAAGCAAGGGCAGCAGGCGGCACGCGGCGAACGGGCCCGTTTCCACTGGCAACTCGCACTCGCCCGGTTGTGCATGCGGGCCGGCAAGCACGACCTGGGCAGGGTTCAGCTGGAACAACTGGACCTCGAATTGCAACGCGCCGGGCTCGAACGCTGGGAGCCGCAACTGGCTCTGCAAGTCGCTCGGCTGCTGTATCGCTGCTATGACCGCTTGCCACAAAGTCACGCCGTGCGCGAAAGCAAGGATCTCACCCATCGCCGGTTGTGCCACTTCGACCTTGAAGCAGTACTTGAATGAAGCCCGATCAAAAAGGAGAAACAACATGGCCAAAGACGGTTCGGTAGCCCCCAAGGAACGTATCAACATCACCTTCAAACCTGCGGTCGGCGGGGTTCAGGAGGAGGTCGAGCTACCGCTGAAGTTGCTGGTGCTGGGGGATTTCTCCCAGCGTGAAGACCCGCGCAAGCTCGAGGATAGAAAGCCCATCGGCATCGACAAGAACACCCTTGACGAGGTGTTGGCGAAACAGGCGCTCAGCTTGACGCTGAGTGTGCCCAATCGCCTGCAGGAGGCGGCTGACGTCGAGGAGCTGGCCGTCGAGGTGCGGATCAATTCGATGAAGGATTTCAACCCGGCGAATCTCGTCGAGCAAATTCCCGCATTGCAGAAGCTGATGGTACTGCGTGAAGCGTTGATGGCACTCAAGGGGCCGCTGGGTAACACCCCCAGTTTTCGCAAAGCCATCGAACAGGCGTTGGCCGACGACGGTTCCCGCGCTCGGGTTCTGGCCGAACTCGGGTTGAACAATCCAGACGCCTGACACTTTCAGTAAAAGGACACTGACAGCATGACGACCACCCCAAGCAACTCGCAGCCGCTGCAAGGCTCCGCCGAGGGCAGCATCCTCGATAACATTATTGCCCAGACATTATTGAGCGCCGACGACGAGGCTTACGGCATCGCCAAGCGCGGCGTGTCGGCGTTTATCGAAGAGCTGGTCAAGTCGCACAACCGTGCAGAACCGGTCAAGAAACACCTGGTCGACCGGATGATTGCCGAGATCGATATCAAGCTCAGTCAACAAATGGATGAGATTCTGCATCATCCGGATTTCCAGGCGCTGGAGGCTTCCTGGAGAGGGTTGCTGTTACTGGTCGAACGCACCGATTTTCGCGAGAACATCAAGATCGAACTGCTGAATGTCTCGCGCACGGACCTGCTGGACGATTTTGAAGACGCCTCGGAAATTACCCAGTCGGGGCTGTACAAGCATATCTACAGCGCCGAGTACGGCCAGTTCGGCGGTCAGCCGGTAGGCGCGATCATCTCCAACTATTACCTATCCCCCAGCGCACCCGATGTGAAGCTCATGCAATACGTCGCCAGTGTCGCGTGCATGGCCCATGCCCCTTTCATCGCCGCTGCCGGCCCGAGCTTCTTCGGGCTGGAAAGCTTCACCGGATTACCCGACCTGAAGGACCTCAGGGACCATTTCGAAGGCCCGCAGTTTGCCAAGTGGCAAAGTTTTCGGCAGAGCGAAGACGCCCGTTACATTGCCTTGACCGTACCGCGCTTTCTGCTGCGAACCCCGTACGATCCCCTGGAATGCCCGGTGAGAACCTTTGCCTACCAGGAAAATGTGGTCAACAGCCACGAGCATTATCTATGGGGTAATACCGCCTACGCGTTTGCCACACGGTTGACCGACAGCTTCGCGCGTTTTCGCTGGTGCCCGAACATAATCGGCCCACAGAGTGGCGGGGCGGTCGAAGATCTTCCCTTGCATCATTTCCAGAGCATGGGTGAGATCGAAACCAAAATTCCTACCGAGGTCCTGGTTTCAGATCGGCGTGAATATGAACTCGCACAAGAGGGCTTCATTGCCCTGACCATGCGCAAGGGCAGTGACAACGCAGCGTTCTTTTCCGCCAGCTCAGTGCAAAAGGCCAAGACCTTCGGCATCAGTGAAGAGGGCAAGGCCGCCGAGCTGAACTACCGGCTTGGCACCCAGCTGCCTTACATGATGGTCGTGAACCGCCTGGCCCATTACCTCAAGGTGCTGCAACGCGAGCAATTGGGCTCGTGGAAGGAGCGCACGGACCTGGAGCTGGAGCTCAACAAGTGGATTCGCCAATACGTGGCCGACCAGGAAAACCCCAGTGCCGAGGTGCGTGGGCGTAGGCCATTGCGTGCAGCGCGCATTGTCGTCAGCGATGTCGAGGGCGAGCCGGGCTGGTATCGGGTCAATTTGAGTGTGCGCCCGCACTTCAAGTACATGGGGGCAGACTTCACATTGTCCCTGGTCGGAAAGCTCGATAAAGAATGAGCGGAGGCCAGGGAATGCCCCATCGCAATAGCCTGTTCGAGCGCCTGGAATGTGAGGGCTCGAGCCGAACGTGCAGCGTGATGTCAGTCGCCGCACATCTGGGAAAAATGCTCAGTACGCGTGCAGGCAGTGTTCAGACATTGCCGGACTATGGTCTGCCCGACCTCAATGACATGCGGCTCAGCCTGCACGAGTCGCTGTCTCGGTCGCGCTTGCTGATCGAGCGTTTTATCCGGGCTTATGAACCGAGGTTGGCGAATGTACATGTCAGGGTGTCTCCCCTTGCTCGGGAACCCCTGGCCTTGGCATTTGCCATTGAGGCCGAAATGGCCATCGACGGTGTCAACCAGGCGGTCGTGTTTCATGCACGCCTGGATGATGCAGGACGGGTTGAGGTCGGCACCGATGGCTTTTAACCGTTATTTTCAGAGCGAACTCAGTGCACTTCGCCAGCTGGGTCGGCGTTTTTCCGAGCGTAATCCTGCCTTGGCACCGTTTCTCGCGGAGCCGGGCCAGGACCCGGACGTCGAGCGATTGCTTGAAGGGTTTGCGTTCCTGACCGGTCGCCTGCGCCAGAAGCTGGAGGACGAACTGCCGGAGCTGGCGCATTCCTTGATGCATCTGCTGTGGCCCAACTACATGAGGCCCTTGCCGTCGTTCAGCATCCTGCAATTTGACCCTTTGAAACGCGCGGGCCCCAGTGTTCGTGTGGCGCGGGATACGGCAGTCGAGAGTCTGGCTATCCAGGGCGAGCGCTGCCGCTTTCGAACGTGCTACGCCACGGATGTCATGCCACTGCAACTGTGTGGCCTGGAGTATCTGTGCCGAGGCGAGGGCGCCTGGTTGGACCTGCGCCTGGTGATGAGTGCCGAAGGGCATTTCGGTGACTTGGTGTTCGACTCGTTACGCCTGCATCTGGCTGGCGACCGCTACGCGAGCCAGGCGCTTTATCTTGACCTGTTGCGCCATCTGGATGGCATCCATCTATTGCTGTTGGACGAGGCTGGCTCGCAGGTGACGTGGCCCGATGGCCAGCCCATGACGGTAAGGCTCGGTGCCGGCCAGGTTCAACCGGTGGGGTTTTCCCAGGAGCAGGCGCTGATTCCCTATCCGCAGAACACATTCCGTGGTTACCGCCACTTGCAGGAGTACTTCGCATTTCCCGAGAAGTACCTGTTTGTCGATATTGCGGGGCTGGATGTACTGCACACACTCCCACGAGCATCGCTGGAACAGGTGCACGGCATGGTCATGCGTTTTGAATTGCGCACCCAGACATCCAGCCCCCTGCGGCCCACCCTGGACAACGTCAAGCTGTACTGCACCCCCATCATCAATCTGTTCAAGCTGGATGCGGTGCCCATTCGGCTGGATTGCAAACAGGATGAGTACCTGTTGATGCCCGGGGATTACACGCCGGGCCACGCGGCGGTGTTTGCGGTGGACCGGGTCATCGGCTGGCGTCCTGGCGGGTTGGGCTACCAGACGTATGTGCCGTTCGAATCGTTCGAGCATGACGGCGATTCCGAGTCTCTGGAGGTGCGTCCCAGCTACAGCATTCGTCAACGCCTGTCGGTGCAGCATGACGGGCTCGACACCTGGATGGGATTCGGCCGTCGTCGCGAACAAGGTCATGAAACCGTATCGGTCGAACTGACCTGCACCAACTGCAACTTGCCACGGCGGCTGCGAGCAGGCGAGATCAATCAGCCCAGTGAGCAGACCCCGGAGTCCTTGACGTTCCGAAACATCACGGCGCCCACCGCAAGTTTCGCGCCGCCACTGGATCAGGACTTCCTGTGGAAAGTCATCAGCAACATGTCGCTCAACTATTTGTCGCTGGCCGATATCAACGCCTTGAAAGTGATTCTCGAAACCTACGATCTGCCGCGTTATCACGATCGGCAAGCGTTGAAAGTCAGCCGCAAGCGCTTGGGTGCACTGCGTTCCATCAGCCACGAGGCTGTTGATCGATTGCATCGAGGGTTGCCCGTCCGGGGGTTGCGGGTGGACCTGAGCATCGACCCCCAAGGCTTTCTGGGGCAGGGCGACATGTTTGTGTTTGCGTCGGTCCTCAACGAGTTCTTTGCGCTTTACGCCAGCCTCAACTCGTATCACGAGTTGCGAGTCATCAGCACACAAGGAGATGTGTACCTATGGCCATCCCGGATGGGACAGCAGCCCCTGCTTTGACCCTGATCTGCCAGGTTATCCGCGAGTACACGCTATTCCAGGCCGTGCTGCAGGTGATGGAACGATTGCGCGGTGCTCATCCGTTGCTGGATGACGACACGCTGTACGACCAACTGGAGTTCCAGGCCAATCCAGGGCTGGGATTTGCAGGGCATGACATTGACCGGGTGGAGTTCTTCAGGGAGCACGGGCAATTGCGTGCTCGCCTGCGCCTCAACGTATTGGGGCTGTTCGGTGCCGGATCTCCTTTACCGGCCTTTTATGCCGAGCAGGCCTTTGCCGAGCAGCCGAATGGGAATCCTACCCGCGACTTTCTCGACCTGTTTCACCATCGCCTGCAACGGCTGATGCTGCCGATCTGGCGTAAATACCGCTACCGGGCCTGTTTCCAAACGGGGGCCCGTGATGCTTTTTCCGAGCAGATGTTTGCACTGATTGGCTTGGGGGGCACTGCGATACGAGAGGCCTCGCAACTCGACTGCAAGCGTTTACTGCCTTACCTGGGGCTTTTGAGCCTGCGCGCCCACTCGGCCGCCTTGATTGAGTCGGTGCTGCGTTACTACTTCAAGCACGACCTCATAGGGATCGAGCAATGGGTCGAACGCACGGTGGAGATTACCCACCCACAGCGCAATGAACTGGGGCGCGGCAACAGCTCGCTCGGTCTCGACCTGGTGCTGGGGCACCGGATTGCCGACCGCAGTGGCAAATTCAGGGTGCACATTCTGGCGCTGTGTTGGCGGCGCTTTCACGAGTTCCTGCCCATAGGGCCTGCGTATCAGCCCCTGTGTTCGCTGGTGCGCCTGGCCACGCGTGACCCACTGGAATACGACCTGCGGCTGGTATTGGCGCAAGGGGAAGTGCGGGCGTTGCACATCGGTGAGAGCAATGTCTGTCGCCTGGGTTGGACCAGCTGGCTGGGAACCGAGCGCGCCGATGGTGTGGTCACCCTCTCCGGTAATTTTCATTAGGGACTGATGGTTATGATGAATGTGGACCTGCAACAACTGATCCGCACCTTGACGGCCCAGGCACGCCAGGACCTGGAGCGCGCGGCCGAGCGGTGCGTGATGCGCGGCGGTCGTGAAGTGTTAGTGGAAGATTTGCTCCTGGCCTTGCTTGAGCATCCCGAGGGAGTAATGGCCAAGGCGTTGGCAGACGCCAATGTCAACGCCGGTGAGCTGCATGCAGCCTTGCAGCCCCGCAGTGAGCAGAGTGCAACCCGCAACCCGGTCTTCGCGCAGGCACTGGTGTGTTGGCTGCAGCAGGCATTGATGGTTGCTCATGTTGAGTTGGGGCAGTCTTTCGTGGACCACGGCGCATTGTTGCTGGCACTCCTGCGTCACCCACTGGAGTACGCGGGCAGTGGTTATCACGAGGTACTGAGCCGCGTGGATGCAGATCGGGTACGTGATTTTCTGACGAGCCAGCCTGCCGAAACCGAACCGTTAGCCAGCGCTTCTCTACTGCAGCGTTTTACCCATGACCTGACCCGACAGGCGCGTGAAGGGTTGATCGACCCGGTGCTGTGCCGTGATGGGGAAATCCGCCAGTTGATCGAGATCCTGGTACGACGACGCAAGAACAACCCGATGCTGGTTGGAGAGGCCGGAGTGGGCAAAACGGCGATCGTCGAAGGGCTTGCTCGGCAGATCGTTGCTTCGCAGGTGCCTGCGGCTCTGAAAGGGGTTCGCTTACTGACCCTGGATATGGGCTTGTTACTGGCAGGTGCCAGCCTCAAGGGCGAATTCGAACGGCGTCTCAAAGGCCTCATCGATGAAGTGAATGCATCGCCGGAGCCGGTGATCCTGTTTATCGACGAGGCCCATACCCTGACCGGTGCCGGGGCACAGGCGGGCGGTGCCGATGCGGCAAACCTGCTCAAGCCGGCGCTGGCGCGGGGAGCCTTGCGGACCATCGCCGCCACCACCTGGTCGGAGTACAAGCAGTACATTGAGAAGGACCCGGCGTTGGCGCGGCGCTTCCAGCCAGTGTCGGTCGATGAACCCAGTGTCGAGGCGGCGGTGTCCATCCTGCGTGGCCTGGTTCCTGTTTATGAGGAAAGCCACGGCGTTTATGTTCGCGATGATGCTGTCGTCGCGGCAGCGCATATGAGCGCTCGCTATCTGGTGGGGCGGCAGTTGCCGGACAAGGCTGTGGATGTGCTGGACACCGCCTGTGCCGCGGTTCGCACGCGCCAGGCAATGCCACCTGAGGCGTTGCAGAAACTGTGTGTAGAGCTGAGCGAAGGTCGACGCCAACAGCGGGCGTTAAGTCGAGACACCGACCTCGGATTGCCCGTGGATACCCAGGCGCTGCAAGCCTTGAACCTGCGTCTTGAAGCGCTTGAGCGACAGCATCAGGCGTTGGAGCAGTCGTGCGGGCAACCCACTCGGAACCTTGAGGTGTGCCCGCATCAGGTGGCTCGCGTTATCAGCGCCTGGACCGGCATCCCGGTCGAGCAGTTGGCCCTTGAACCGGGTGAAAAAATCCTCGGCCTGGCCGGCGCCCTGCGTAAGCGCATCCTGGGACAGGAGCACGCGGTGCAAGCCCTTGACCGCGCTTTACGTGCTGTTGCCGCCGGCCTGAACAACGCGGATGCGCCCGCAGGCGTATTTTTGTTGGTGGGGCCGAGCGGTGTCGGCAAGACTGAAACGGCACTGGCCCTGGCGGATCTTTTGTATGGCGGCGAGCGTTTTGTTACCACCATCAATATGTCCGAATACCAGGAGAAGCACACGCTCTCGCGCTTGATCGGGGCGCCTGCGGGTTATGTCGGTTACGGCGAAGGTGGGGTGCTGACGGAGGCCGTACGCCAGCGCCCTTACTCGGTGGTGTTGCTCGACGAGGTAGAGAAAGCCGACCCGGAGGTGTTGAGCCTGTTTTACCAGGTTTTCGACAAAGGGCGCGTCAACGATGGCGAGGGGAGGGAGATCGATTTTCGCAATACGTTGCTCCTGCTGACCTCCAACCTCGGCAGTGACCGCATCAGTGAACTGTGTGGCGATGGATGCCGGCCTGAGCCCCAGGTGCTGCAAGACGCGATCTACCCCATTTTGCGCAACCACTTCAAGCCGGCCTTGTTGGCACGGATGCGCGTCGTGCCGTATTACCCGCTCTCAGGCGACGTGTTGGGTGATGTAGCGAAACTCAAGCTGGCGAATGTGGGCACACGCTTACATCAACGCAAGCTTGCATTCACCTACACACCTGAGTTGGTTGCGCATATGACCGAGCGTTGCGCCGATGGGGACAGCGGTGCGCGATACATCGATCAATGGATTGAGCGCCACTTGCTGCCACAGATGGTGGACGGCCTTCTCGACGCTACGGCCAGGGATGAGGCGATGTCCCGGGTGCATGCGAGCCTCGATGGGAGTGGCTGGCCCACCTGCGAGTTCAGCCAATGACCGACAATCGCTTTGCACAACAGCCCGGTCCGCAGGCTGATACCGATATCTTTCTGGATTGCTTCACACGCTTGGGGCTCGACTGCGATGAAACCTCACTGCCCGATGTGTGTGTCGCAGGCGCGGCGCGACTGAGCGGGTGTGAACTCAGCCAGTTATACCTGCTCGATGAAGTGAGCGATCGGCTCGATCTGATTGCCCAGCATATGCCCGGGAGTACGTGGCGAGCTGGCGCAGGCGAGTGTCCTGACCTGAGGAACCAGCAACTGCTGCATTACACCTTGAGCCAGGGGCGTGCGCTTGGCTTGGACACGGTGCAAAACAGTCTGTATGACATCGGTTTCTTGCCGGCCTTGGGTGCACCTTGGTGTGCCCTGTTGAGTGTGCCGCTGTTCAACCGGAGCGGTGGCGCCACGGGTGTATTGCTATGCGCCAGCCGGCGCTGCATTCAATTGCAAGACCATGCAGTGGCGTTGGGGCAACTGGGTAGTTTTGCCTTGAACCAACTGCGGATGCTGCGGCAGATGCAACCGGTGTCCGGCATTCCAGACCCGAGGCGCAGTATGCCCCTGGCCGGAGCGTACGGCTTGATCGGCACCAGCCCGGCGATGGAGCAGACCTGCAAGTTGCTCGGCAAGGTCCTGCATTCCCCTTACACCGTGTTGCTCTGTGGCGAGACCGGTACCGGCAAGGAGGTGGTCGCCCGTGCCATCCATGCAGCCGGGCCGCGTGGCGGCAAAGCCTTCGTGGTGCAGAACTGCGCAGCGTTCCCCGAAGGGCTGTTGGAGAGTGAGCTATTCGGTTACCGCAAAGGTGCGTTCACCGGCGCCGAACGCAATTATGCCGGGCTGTTTGACGCGGCCGACGGCGGTACGTTGCTGCTCGATGAAATCGGCGATATGCCGCTTGCGTTACAGGCCAAGCTGCTGCGGGTATTGCAGGAAGGCGAGGTACGCCCGTTAGGCGCCAATGCGGCCCATAAGGTTGATGTACGCATCATTGCGGCCACCCATCGCGACCTGGCTGCGATGGTTGCCGAGGGTAGTTTTCGTGAAGATCTGTATTACCGGCTCGCTCAGTTCCCGATCCAACTGCCTGCCTTGCGTGAGCGCGACGGCGACGTGCCGTTGCTGGCGCGGCATTTCGCGCAGAACGCGTGCACGACGCTGGGGAGGGCGCCGGTGGGATGGTCGAATGCTGCCCTGGATCAACTGTTGAATCATCGCTTCCCCGGCAACGTTCGCGAACTCAAGTGCCTGGTCGAGCGCGCCGTACTGCTGTGTGACGACGACGTGATCCTGCCGACGCACCTGTCGCTGCCACCGACACCGGCCGCATCGGCTGGCGATGATGTAACGCTGCGCCAGCGCATGGAGCGGGTGGAACGGGTGTTCCTGCTCGATTGCCTGCACAAGAACCGTGGCAATCGGACCCGCACCGCACGGGAATTGGGCGTCGCCCGACGCACGCTGCTCTATCGACTCGCTCGTTTGAACATTCCCCAGTGGGACGCGAGGGAAGAGTGCTGAGTGCGAACTTGAATCTTGCTGGAACACATGCCGCCTTCATCGAAATGAGCCGGCCTGCCTTTTCATTCTGGGAGAAACCAAATGCCTGACCGTCCATGGCAAGCCGTGGTGCTTGTGTTGTGTTTGCTAGGTGGCTGTAACGCCAACTACGTTTTCGATGACGCCGATTATCGACCGCTGGGTGACCCGCAGGCGATCACTCGTGGCCAGTGAATGGGAATGTCTGACGATGCAGCTCGTACTTGAAGTGTGTGGGAGCGATGGCGGCGCACCCGTGCCCTTGGCCCGTAAAGTCTTTGACCGTGTCGGCGGCGTGATTGGCCGCGGTTCCGGTTGTGACTGGGTGATTCACGATCCCAGTCGATTGCTTTCCAGCCACCATGGGTTGATCGGGTACCGCGAGGGCCGCTACTTCTTGACCGACATCAGTCGCAACGGGATTGGCGTGGCGGGCAGCCCCGAGCGCTTGCGCAAAGGACAGGCGCGCCCCATCAGCCATGGTGACGTTTTTCAGTTGGGGGCGCTGGTGATACGTGCCGGGTTGATGGAAGCACAGCGCGGTCCGGAAGCAGCGCTGGTCGGCGCGGGAGGACCGATCCCCGATGACGCCTTCCTGGGGCTTGACCCCTTGCAGACGCTGGACCTTGAACAGCAGCGGCAGGTTGCCTCGAATGAGCTGCAAGCCTTGAGCGAGAGCAGCGAGGAGCCGGGTGCCTGGCAGGAACGACACGCGACCGACAGGGCGTTTCTGGTCATGCCTCGCCGGGCGGAGCCGCCAGTGGAGGCCGCCACGGACGCAATTTTCGCGCCCGGTGCCGCCGTTGAGGAGCCGTTTTGGACGCCGTTTGCTGCTGCCCTGGGCATGGATCTGGACCACCTTGACGGACCGGGCCGTGCGGCGTTAGCTATCAAGGTGGCGCACCTTTTTCGCGTGGCGATCGAAGGGTTGCAACAAAATCTGCGCACCCGTGAAGCGCTGAAGAACGAACTGATGCCGGCATCTGCCGACAGGTCGGCGCAGAGGCAAAATCCCTTGGCGGTCTGTGTGGATACCCCGGCTGTATTAACCGCGATGTTAGGTGCGCAGGCGCTGGATCAATGCTCTGCCGAGCGCGCCATTACCCAGGCCCATCAAGACGGGCAAATCCATCAGGTGGCTCTGCTGGCGGCGTGTCGCAGTGCATTGCGTCACACACATGCCGTCTTCGCCCCTGGGCATTTGCTGTTGAGCCTGGAGTCCCAGCGCAAGCCTTCCAGGTTTTTCAGCGACGCTGGGTACTGGCGGGCTTACCAGCGCCATTACCAACGTCTTGCCGAGGACGATCAGTTCAACGATCCCCTGCTGGGCCGCGAGTTCACCAGGGCTTATGAGGAACAGGTACATCTGGCCTCAGCCCTGCACATCGATTATCCAGGATGATATTCATGCATCGCACACCCCTCAGATTCATGCTGTGCTTGTGCAGCCTGTTGGCCGGCTGCACGGCGCTGTCACCTTTGTCGACATTGACCAAACTGGATGTGGTGCTGACAGCCACCGAACAGGTAAACCCCGACCTTCACGATCGACCCTCGCCGGTGGTGGTGCACCTGATTGAACTGCGTCATGCCGTAGCCTTCGAGAATGCCGACTTCTTCAGCCTGTATAACCATGCTGAACAGGTGCTGCCAAAGGATTGGGTGAGCAGTGAAGAGATCGAACTGCGTCCGGGTGACCGCCTGGCCCTCAAGCTTAGTGTTCGACCGGAAAGCCGTTTCGTGGGGGTACTGGCGGCCTATCGGGATTTGCCGCATGTGCAGTGGCGGCTGCTACTGCCAGTGACGCCGCGACACCTGAACCGTGCCGACCTGGTACTGGACAAAGCCGGGGTTCGTATTGCCGGCCCGCTCTCCGGCACGGAGATGCAATGACATGCAGGTTCACAAAGTCATCTGGCAGGAAGGCATGCTGTTACGGCCGCAGCACTTGCAGCACAACGACCGCTATTACCAGCAGCAACTCAACCGCACGCGCTTGTTGGGCAATGATGCCTGGGGCTTCCTGACGCTGGAACTCAATGAGCAGTACCTCAACCTGGGCAAGCTGGTGATCAACCAAGCCAGTGGCGTTTTGCCGGATGGCAGCTTCTTCGACCTGAGCGCAGTCATGGAGCCTCTGGTGCTGGACGTGCCTGCCGATTCGGGCAAACACGCGGTTTACCTGGCGCTCCCCCTGGCCACCGGCAATCAGGTTGAAACCCGTCAACCGTCCCAGAGCGAGGTGCTGGCCCGCTATATCGCCTGTGAAGTCGAAGTGGGGGATTCGAACGCCGGCATGGGTTCCCCTTGCCGGATCAACTGCGCACGCCCCGATTTGCGCCTTCTGCTGGACGAAGGGGAGAGCGATACGGGCTTCGTGAAACTCAAGGTCGCCCAGGTACTGGTGTCGTCGGGTGAAAGTGGTTTGAGCCTGGACAGGGAGTTCATGCCGGCCTTTATTTTTGTGCAGGACTGCGGGTATGTGTCGTCGTGCCTGCAGGAGGTCATCAGCCTGCTGGCCAGTCGAGGGGATGCCATTGCTGCGCGGATGTGCGGCGAGGGTACGGCAGCCGGAAGCCATGTGGGCGATTTCCTGATGCTGCAAGTGATCAATCGTACCGAGCTGGAGTTGCGTCATTACTTGAGCCAGCCTTTGGTGCGCCCTGAGACGCTGTTCCGGGCACTGGTGTCGTTGCTTGGTGAGTTATCAACGTTCACCCACGACAGCAAGCGTGCCCACCTGGACGTGCATTACCAGCATGCTGACCAGGCAGGCAGCTTCCGCGGCCTGATGGCGCAAGTGCGTGCCGCGTTGTCGGTCGTGCTCGAACAGCACGCCGTCGAGCTGACGTTGCAGCAACGTCAATACGGGGTGTTGGTCTGCCCGGTGAGCGACTTGAAATTGCTCGGCACTGCGACATTCATCCTGGCGGCGACTGCGCAATGTGACTCTGAGGAACTGCGCAATCGGCTGCCGGCCCATCTGAAAGTCGGCCCCGTCGAACGCATCCGTGAGCTGGTCAACCTGCATCTGGCAGGCATCAAGGTCAAGCCATTGTCTGTGGCACCGCGACAGATTCCATTTCATGCCGGCAAGACCTATTTCATGCTCGATATGAATGCCCACGACATCGCGCAGCTGGAGCAGTCAGGTGGCTTCGCTTTCCATGTAGGCGGGGATTTTGCCGGGATTGAACTCAACTTCTGGGCCATTAGGAATTGAACGCTATGGACAGTGACTACCCGCAGGACGAAAAGACCGTGCTGCTTGACCATGAAGGTCGCGGGCCGGCACAGGGGCCGATGACCGACTTTCCAGCGCCGCCGCGTTATGAGCAGTTGGAAGACCGGATGATTTATGCGGGCCATCTGTTGGGGGCGCAGCGTTTCAAGGTGGGCCTCAACCCCCTGGTGACGGCGGCCTGGGAGCTGTTGTCGGAGTTGGTCCAACTCAAGGGCTGCTCCGCACGTGAGCAACTGGATACGATCAACGACCGGTTATTGTCGGCGGTCACTCAATTCGAAGCCCGCAGCTTGCAGAGCGGCATCGAGAGCAGCCAGGTCATGTCGGCGCGCTACGTATTGTGCAGTGTCATTGATGAAGCCGTCGTCACCACCCCGTGGGGGGCCAGAAGCGACTGGTCGAAGATGAGCCTGTTAAGCCGTTTTCACCATGAAACCTTCGGCGGCGAAAAGGTCTTTCAACTCCTGGAACGATTGTCTCGCGACCCGGTGAAACACCTGGCCGTCCTGGAGTTGATCTACCTGTGCCTGAGTTTGGGGTTTGAAGGCAAATATCGGGTCATGGAGCGAGGCGGGCTGCAACTCGAAGCCATTCGCGATGGATTGTATCGACAGATCCGGCAAGTGCGCGGCGATCTGCCGGTGGAACCTGTGCTTCCTGCCAGGGACTTGTCGCGTCGCCGCAGGCCGTTACGCCTGATCCCAGTCCCGTGGTTTGTGGCCTTTGTCTTGGCCTGTTTGTTGGTGATGTACACCGGGTTTTCCTGGGTGCTCGGCAAAGAGCGGGCGAATGCGCTGCAACCCCTTCAACTGTCGGCGTCGGATTTGAACCAGACGCCCTTGTAAACGCTGGGAGCAATGAATGAACGCATTCTTCAAGGGCGCGGGCGCTGTGCTGGGCACGGTTTGGGTCTGGAGCCTTTTACTGGTGCTGTGCAGCGCTGCTGTGGTGTGGCGGATCGGGCCGTTATTGGCCGTGGACGATCATCGGTTCTGGCAAGGTTCGGCGGCCCGGCTGGTCAGCATCAGTGTGTTGTTTCTGCTGTGGGGCATTGCGATGGCGCTGGCGGGCAGGGGCCAAGTTGCCGGCCTCGCGAAACCGGGGCGGCGGGCACGCCGGCAGCCATTGAAATGGGTCGAGGAGGAGCACCGGCATGTACGCGGTCGGTTCAAGCAGGCCGTTCAGTTGTTGAAGACGTCCCGGCGCTATGGCGAGCATAACCAGCGTTGGCGCCGTGACTTGCCCTGGTATCTGTTGATCGGTGAGCGCGGCAGTGGCAAGACGCAGCTGTTGGCCGCCGCCGGCTTGCCGTCGCCGTTCGACCAGGCAGGGGGGACGCCGACGAGCGGCGGCGTTCACTGTGACTGGTACTTCGCCGACGAAGGCGTGCTCATCGATACGCCGGGGCGTTACCTGTTACAGCCTGACGTTTCAGTCGATGCGACCGGTTGGACAGCGCTGCTGCGCCTGCTCAAGTGGCGGCGCCGCGCGCGGCCGCTCAACGGCGTGGTGGTGACGCTTTCGGTAGAGCGGCTGACGAGCGACAGTGAGCATGATCTGGAGCAGCATGCACGGGCAGTGCATTCACGTTTGCAGGAAATCCAGCAGGTGCTGCATGTGGATGTGCCGATCTATCTGGTATTGACCCAGGCTGATCGGCTGCCGGGGTTTGCTGAGTTCTTCGACTCGCCCCTGGGGGAAGCTGCCGATAGCTTGCTTGGCCAGCCACTTGAGCCTGGCAAAACGGGTATTGAAGTCGCTCAGGTTCACCTGGCGTTCGAGCAGTTGCTGCAACGTTTGAATGATCAACTGATCGCTCGATTGCATCAGGAGCGTAATGCCGACCGTCGTGGCCAAATGCTGGGTTTCCCGCAACAGGTTGCGCGCCTGGGCGAGCGCCTTTGCCTGTTCATCGAGCTGGCTTTTTCCGCTCATCGCTATCAGCGCGTCAATGGTCTGCGAGGGTTCTACTTGACCTGCGCCAATGGCAGGCGCAACCACTTTGTCCAAGGCCTGTTCAGCCGGGTGATATTCGCCGAAGCCGACCTCGCCGGTTTGCAGGCCCACGAGCAACAGCGCATGCGGCGGCGTCAGGGGCTGCAGGCATTGGCAGCAGCGCTGGTGATCTGTGGGGTCGGGGGGCTGTGGATGTACAGCTATTCGCTGAACCAGCAACGCCTGGCTCAGATAGCGGCATTGGCAACTTCAGTTTCGAGCGTCCCGCAGGGTGGCGATGCCGCCTTGAATCTTGTGGCTGTGTTGGATGCGCACCTGTCGGCAACCCAGGTTTTCCCGGATGTGGCAGGCACCCGGCTGGTGGAGCGAGCAGGTTTGTATCAGGGCGAGTTGAGTCGCCCGTTCCTGGTTCGAGCCTATGAGCAGGCGTTGCACCAGCGGCTGCTGGCCTACGTCACGGCGCTGCTTGAAGACCAGGTACGCGCCAGCCTTGGGGATCGGGAGCGCCTGGTGGAAAACCTGCGCGCTTACCTGATGCTCAACCTGCGCGAGCGGCGCGATACCCGCTGGCTGGCGCAACAGGTGGCGGGCCATTGGGCCGCCGGTTTTGCCGGCAACGCTTCGGTGCAGGCGCGCTTGAATCAGCACTGGGTGCGCTTGCTTGAACAGCCGTTCACGGCGCATCTCAACGAGGAGTTGGTGGCACAGGCACGTGCAGAGCTGCGAGGCGAGTCGTTGGCGGAGGGGATTTATCGCGTGCTGCGCGAGCAGTCGCGCCACCTTGAACCGCTGCGCCTGGCCGAGGGCAAGGTATTCGCCGCCATCGACCCACCGATTCCGGGTTTCTATACAAAAAAGTATGTGCAGTATTTCGAGGCCCAGGGGCCGCGACTGGTGAATGCTATCGCACAGGACAACTGGGTATTGGGGGAGGGCACTGATCTGGGGGCCATGGATTTGCGTCGGTTGATGGTCCAATTGCAGCAACGCTACTTCAGTGAGTATGCCGATGTCTGGGCTGCCGCTCTGGGCCGACTCAGGCTGCTGCCGACCGACAATCTGCGCCAGGACGCCGAGCAGCTGGCGGACCTGACCTCCGCTCAATCCCCGCTGATCCAACTGTTGCTGCAACTGCGTGAAAACACCCGTTTGCTGGCGGGGCATGAGCTTCTGGGCAAAGTGGCCCAGCAAACCGGTGAGCTGGGCCCCTTGACCTCGGCGGCGGCAGCGCAGGCGATGTTTCCCGACGCCGGGCGGCGGGCGTTGCAACGGCGTTTTGAACCCTTGCATCAATTGCTCGATGAGCAGGAAAACCCAGGCGCGCAATTAACCCAGGCATCGCGCTTGCTGGACGAATTGCATCTGCAATTGGCGGCCCTCAACCGAGACAGCTCACCGGAGCAGGCGGCTTTCCTCAGGGTCAAGCGGCGCATGGAGGGGCAACCGGATGTACTGGGTACGCTGCGTGATGCAGCCGCCCGTTTGCCGCTGCCGTTGGCGGGCTGGGTCGAGGGCATCGCTGATGACAGTTGGCGTCACTTGCTGGAACAGGCCTATACGCATGTCAACCAGCGCTACCAGAGCGACGTGCACCCACTCTATGCCAGGGCGATTCGCCAGCGTTATCCGTTCAACGCCCATGCAACCAGCGATGTGGCCCTCAGCGACTTTCATGAGTTTTTCAAGCCTCAGGGCGTTCTGGTGCGTTTTTATGAAGGTTACCTGCGACCCTTCGTCAGTGCCGACGGCAACCGCTACCGGTTACGGGGCATGGATGGGCAAAACTTACCGGTCTCACGCTTTCTGTTGGACCAACTGACGAAAGCCCAGGTGATCCGTCGCGGTTTTTTCACTGAGGAGCAGGGAGAGCTGTCAGTCCGGTTTACCCTGGCGCCCTATAGCCTGGACCAGTCGGTCAGCCGGGCGATCCTGCGGGTTGGCGACAAGCAGTTGGAGTACCGCCACGGGCCGATCCTGCCCATGATGTTCCATTGGCCGACCGACGCGGATAACGGTCGCAGCAGCCTGGTTCTGGAACGAGGCGCTGGGCAACGGCCATTGGGCCTTGAAAAAAATGCCGGGGCCTGGTCGTTGTTCAGGTTGTTTGACTTGTTGCAGAAAGAGCCTGCCAGTGGGCGCAACGCCCAGTTATTCAAGGCGAACCTGTCCGGCTTGCGCGCCAACTTCTTGCTGACCAGTCAACGTACGCCCGGGCCGTTTGAAATCGATACCTGGCGCACTTTCCGATTACCGGAGCAGCTATGAGCTGCGGCCTGCATCAATGGCGCAGTGCCGGGCGTTCGCAGCAAGGGCGAGCGCGAGCCCGCAATGAGGACGCCTTCCTGGACTGCCCGCAGCGAGGCTGCTGGGCTGTGGCGGATGGCATGGGCGGCTATCGCCATGGCGAGGTCGCCAGCCAGTGGGTGGTCAGCAGCCTGGCGGCAATGTCGGCCGAGGGTGACCTTGATCGACGGGTTGGCGCGCTCCGCCAATGTTTGCAAGACGTCAATCAACGGTTGGGCGATGTGCGAATGGCGCCCGCCACGGGCGGCGACGTCATGATGGGCAGCACCGTGGTTGCACTGTTGCTTGAGCACGGGCGTGCGGCCTGTATCTGGGCGGGTGACAGTCGCTGTTATCTGTGGCGCGATAAGAGTCTTTACCAGTTGTCGAGGGACCATTGCCTGGCGCAGCGCCTGATGGATGAGCGCCTGTTGAGCGTGGCGCAAGCCCAGGCTCACCCCGATGCCAGGGCCTTGACCCGCGCCGTGGGCGCGCGTTCGCGGTTGCAGCTTGAGGTGCTGGAACTCAGCACCCGCCCAGGCGATGTATTTTTATTGTGCAGTGACGGTCTGTACCAGGCACTCAGCCATGGCGATCTGGGGTGTGCGTTGAGCCTGGGAGCACCCCGGCAGGCGGTGGACCACTTGTTTGCCAGGGCGTTGTGCCGGCCAACGGCGGATGACCTGACCGCTGTCGTGGTGCAATCTTGAACGCCGCGTCGACCCCTCCCGGCCTGCTCGTGGGGCGCTATCACCTTGAGCGCGTGTTGGGGCGGGGCGGGATGGGCGTGGTGTATGGCGCACGAGACCTGTTGCACGAGCAGTTTGGTGAGCCCTGCTCCAGGGTTGCGCTCAAGCGGCTGGATGAGACTTTTTCGGCGTGCCCCGATGCACATGTGCTGTTGTTCAGCGAGTTTGCGTTGACACGCAGCCTGCGCCACGACCGTGTGGTGCGCATGTTTTCGTTCGAGGTCGACACCCACAGCCAGGTCGCGTTCTTTACCATGGAGTGGCTGCACGGCATGACCCTGGATCGGTTGTTGCTGGAATGCCCGGAGGGTTTGCCCTGGCGGGAACTGCAACCCTTGGCCATCCAGTTGCTGGATGCGCTGGTCTATATCCATCAGCAAAACATACTGCATGGGGATGTGAAACCGGCCAATGTCATGGTCGGTGAAGACGGGGTGCGTTTATTCGATTTTGGCCTGGGTTATACGCCGGCATGGGCGAAGTCGGGTTTGCCGAGTCTCAGCCGCGACCGTTTCAACGCCTGGACGCCCGCGTATGCGGCCCCGGAGCTGCTGGCCGGTGGCGCGTTGACGGCTGCTGCAGATGTGTACGGTGTCGCGTGCGTGTTGTATGAACTGGCCCATGGCCAACGTCTGGGTGAGCGCAGCTGCATCGCCAAGCTGACCCGGCCCAGGCAACTGCCTGGGCATTGCTGGCCTGCACTGCGCTGTGCGTTGGCTACGAGCCCCGAGCGGCGCAGTGTGACGGCAGCCGAGTTGCGCGAGGCCTTCGGCCGCAGGCGGTCTTGCTGGTGCCTCTAGGGTAGGGGGCAAACGGTCACGTCATACAACTGGGCTGACAAGAGGGGGCCCCTTAGTGTGAACGACGCGGCTCGATATCAGGGGAGGGCCGGCTGAGATGACGTCGAGCGCGTTTCTGGGCCTTGCGGCGTATCCAGTTTTGCAAGGGCGCCAGCAGGAAAAACATCAGGTAGGCCGTGAGCACCAGGGTCAGGTCTATCCAGGTTTCAGCGACTGGGCCGTTAAAGATTTCAATGACGTTTTTGATGATGAACAGCAACGCTACGCTGCACAGCCACAGCACCATGGTGACAAAGATCGGGCGCATAGGGTTTGGGCGTTTGTCTTGCATGGTAAAACTTCTCCTGAGTGCCTGCTTCCGTTCCAGACAACATCCTTGAGTGGGTAGCCCGGTTTTCATCCGGTCTGCAACATCCATTAATGCGCAGAACGGCGCGGATGATACCGACTCAGATCAGTTTAGGGAGCAGGTTATGTCGGAAAGTTCCTATTATTCATCTGGAAATTGGCGTAACTGATGGGCTTCCACCGCCAAAATGCCCCTGGACAAGTGGCAAAAGGCTTTCGCTTCCGCCATCAGGACGTGTAGCGTTGCAGCGAGTCACAGGCAGAGGGACGGGTCATGGCGCAAACGCTGTTCAAGCTTTTCCTTACTCAGCGCCTGGCGGCCCTGGCCAGTACGGATTCATTGCGCGCGATTCGTGAGGGGTTGCTGTGGATCCTGCCGTGCCTGCTGGTGTCCGCCGGCTTCCTGATCCTGTCCGAGTGCGCCAGTGTGCTGGGGTTCAGCTCACAGGTAGTGGGCTTTCTATCGGGGGTGCACAACCAGATCAGCTCGGTTATCCCCCTGTTGGTGGCCGCATCCATCGGGTACATGCTGGCCATTCAGTATCGCTTGCCACAGCTGCCGGTCGCTTTCCTGTGCCTTGCCCACGTAGTAGTGGCCACGTTCGTGCTGCGTGATTATCCCCGGGCTTCGGCGACCTTCGTGCTGTTCATCGCGATTGCGTCACCGTTGATCAATGTGCCGGCCATCGCCTGGTTGCACCGCTTTCGTTGGACGCGCCTGGTCAACGAGGACCTGGTGGGGCACAACCTCAAGGGCACTATCAACATGGTGTTACCGGGTGCAATCACGGCGCTGTCATTGGTGCTGGTGTTGGCGTCTTTGCTGCAGATTCCCTATGTCGGGCAACTCCAGGGGCCCCAGGTGCTCGATGCGCTGCAAACGCCCTACGGCAGCGGGTTGTTCGTCACGATGATGAATTCGTTGTTGTGGTTTTTCGGCATTCACGGAGTGTATGCCATGCAGCCGCTGTTCGATGTCCTGGACCAGGCCGTAGTGCTCAACGGTGCGTCGCTGGCGGCGGGGGAGCCCAGCCAATACCTGCTCAACAGCGGGCTGTTGGGGTGTTTCGCATTTATCGGCGGCTCGGGCGCGGCGTTGTGCCTGCTGTTTGCGATCCTGCTGTTTTCCAAGAGCCACACCGTGCGCCTGCTGGCGATTGCCAGTTTGCCGCTGTCGTTGTTCAACGTCAGCGAGGTGCTGCTGTTTGGATTGCCGATCATCCTCAACCCGCGTCTGTTCATCCCCTTCCTGCTGGCGCCTGCGCTCAACGCCATGGTGGCCCTGATGGTGGTGCAGATGGGCTGGGTATCGCCGGCGGTGGCCAGCGTGCCGTTGACCGCACCGGTATTGCTCAATGCCTACCTGAGTACCCATGGCGACATCGGCGCGGTGGTGTTGCAACTGGCACTGCTGGGGCTCGGCACTCTGGTGTATGCACCGTATGTGCGGGCGATGCATCGCCAGGCCAATGAAAGCGGTACGGTGTACCTCAAGTCGCTGGACATGACTTTTCGCGGCCTCGAGGAAAAAGGCCGCTTGCTGGAGCTGGACCCCGTGCTGGCGTCCCATCGCAGCGCAGCGCGCCAGGCGGTGGAGTTCAGCCGGATTCAGCAGATCAGCGATTACGAGTTCTACTTGGAGTTCCAGCCCCAGGTCTCCATCCGTACCGGCCTATGCACCGGTTGCGAAGCCTTGATGCGTGCCCGCGACAACCAGGGCGTGGTGCATTCCCCCTGGGAGTTCCTGCAATGGCTGGCGCAGGCACGGCTGATGCCCGACGTGGACGTATGGGTGGCGTCCCAGGCCGTGCGCCAGTATCAGCAATGGAAGAAGGTTGGCTTCGAGTTGCCGATGACCATTAATATTTCCAGCTCGACCCTGACGCACGCCGCCTATGGTGATCGCCTGGTGCAGATCCTTGCCCAGGCTCATGGGCGAGTGTCAGTGGAAATTACTGAAGACGCATTGGTCGGTGATATCCAGGCCACGCGCCAGACCATCCAGAAACTGCAATCGATAGGCGCCAAGGTGTATATCGATGACTTTGGTACCGGGTTTTCGGCGTTGAGTTACCTGCACCAGTTTCCCGTGGACTTCATCAAGATCGATCGCAGTTTTGTCGTCGCCCAACGCGACCCCAAGGGGGCCCAGGTGCTGACCGGCATGTTGCGTTTCTGCGAGGCGCTGAACCTGGGCGTCGTGGTCGAGGGCGTGGAGACCGCCGAGCAGTTGGCCTTCTTGAACACCGGCACTGAATTGTTTGTCCAGGGCTGGTATTTCAGCAAAGCGCTGCCCAGCGATCAGATGCCGGATTTCGTGCGCGAACGCGAAACTTTGGCGCAGGTCTAGGCCGATTCGTAACCGCGTCGCGTGCGTTCTATCTCGTCGAGCAGGTTATCGATGCCCGCCAGGCGTGCGCGGTTGTCGTGATCCCAGGGGTGAAAGCCCGGTTTGAAATAATGCAGCCATGGCCGCAGCATGCGCGGGAACACCCCTTTGGGACCGTACAAAAACTTGAGCATGCGCCAGAAACCCTTCAAGTGCCCGCCTGAGGTGCGATCGGCCAGCAGCAGGCGCAGGTGAAAATCAAACACCACCAACCAGAACAGCACCGTCGTGGTAAGCATGGTGCCGGTGCGCAACAGGTAGCGCAGTGGGCCGGGCTTGATCACTGCGTTCCACACATCGAACGCCACCGCCTTGTGTTCGGTTTCTTCGAAGGCGTGCCAATACCACATTTGCTGGTAGCCCTTGAGCGAGTCGCCAAAGCGCGACGGGTCGCTGAGCAGAATCTCCGCAAGCATCGCGGTGTAGTGCTCAAGGGCGATGGTCACCGCCAGGTTGAACGAAGGCGGCAGGTGTTTTTTTTGCAGGTCGAGGATGAATTTGAGACGACGGTCGAGGGTGTGTGCCGGCAACCCGGCCGCTTGCAGCAGATCGTTGTAGGCCACGTGTTCGCGGCTGTGCATCGCCTCCTGGCCGATAAATCCCTGGATCTCGGCCTTCAAGGCGGGATCTTCAATCTGTGCGCGGTAGTGGCGCACACTGTCCATGAAAAACAGCTCGCCCTGGGGAAACAACAATGACAAGGCATTGAAGAAGTGGGTGATGAACGGGCCTTGTTCATGCCAGTTCTTGATGCGCTCGGCAGGCAAGGCAAAACGGATATCGCGGCGGATCGGCAGCATGGTGCGTTCTCCTGTTCAGTGACGGGGCTCGTCGTTGGTTTCAAACACCGGCCTGCGTGGCTTGGGGGCCATGCGTTTGCTGGCGACGACCACGAGCGCTTGATAGGCCGCCGGCAGGCAACGGGCGAGCAGGTCGAGGAAGTAGGCGTCACGGCCGATCAGCACGCGGCGTTTGTTTTTGCGGATGCCGTGCAAAATCACCTTGGCAGCCTGATCGGCGTCGGTGATGAACAACTTTTCAAAATCGGCGCGGGCCTGTTGTTCGCTGTGGATGAGAAAGCCGGTCATGTTGGCGTCGATACGGCTGCTGCGGCAGATGTCGGTGCGGATGCCGCCGGGGTGCACGCAGGTGGCCGAGACGCCGCAACGCTGCAGGTCAAGTTCCTGGCGCAAGGCTTCGGTAAAGCCGCGCACGGCGAACTTGGTGGCGTTGTAGCCGCTCATGCCGGGCTGGGCGAACAAGCCGAATACGCTGGACGTGTTGATCACATGCCCATCGCCGCTGGCTTTGAGGTGCGGCAGAAACGCCTTGGTGCCGTGCACCACGCCCCAGAAGTTGATGTTGACGATCCACTCCAGGTCAGCGTAGTCCACGCCTTCGACGGTGCTCGACAGCGCCACCCCGGCGTTGTTGAAGATCAGGTTGACCTGGCCATGGTCGGCGACGCAACGGTCGGCCCAGGCCTCCATCGCTTGGCGATCGGACACATCCAGCACCTGCGTGGTGACCGTCACCGGCGACGAGCTCGAGGTCCGGACCAGCGCCAGTGTCTGCTCCAGGCCCTGGCTGTTCTTATCGGCGAGTGCCAGGTGGCAGCCTTCCCGCGCCAGGGCCAAGGCCAATGCGCGGCCCATGCCGGATGCCGCGCCGGTGATTGCCGCCACGCGGCCGTTGAATGACTTCATGACAGGCTGCCTTCTGCGCGGGAGTGGGGCGCTGGAACCGGATGGAGGGAGGGGCTGGTCGCGATCGGATGGGTGACGTAATCCTTGAGCGCGAATTGGCGGGTCACCTGTTTGAAGCGCCAGGTCGAACCGGGCCACAAGGTGGTGTTCTTGCCGGTGCGCGGGTCGAGGTACCAGCTGCGGCAGCCACCGGTGTTCCAGATGGTGCGCTTGAGCTTGTCCTGCAACCGACGGTTATAGGCATCTTCGACGGCGGGCTTGATGTCCACTGTGGCGATGTGATGACGCCGCATCTGCTTGAGGGCATCGAGGATGTAGCTGACCTGGGCCTCGATCATCAGAATCATCGAGTTGTGGCCCAGCCCGGTGTTGGGGCCGACGATCAGGAACAGGTTCGGGTAGCCCGGCACGGTGGTGCCTTTGTAGGCGTGGGCGCCCTCGCGCCAGGTGTCCATCAGGTCGATCCCGTCGCGGCCGATGATGCAGTCCCGAGGCAATGGGTCGGTGGCCTGGAAACCGGTGCCGAAGATCAGGCAATCGGCCGGGTGCTTGATACCGTCACGGGTGATCACGCCGTCGGCTTCGATACGCAGCACACTATCGGTGATGACCTCGACATTACTGCGCGAGAGCGCCGGGTAATAGTCGTTGGAGATCAGCACGCGCTTGCAGCCGATGGTGTAATCCGGCGTCAGGGTTTTGCGCAGGGAAGGGCGGGTGACTTGTTTGTGCAGGTGGCGCAGGGCGATTTTCTGCACCATTTTCATCAGGCGCGGGTGCCGGGCGAAGCCGAGCACACGCCCTTCCAGCGCCCAATAATACGCGCCGCGCACCAGCCGTTGCGTGAACGGCAGGTGCTTGAACGCCCAGCGCTCGAAGCGCGAAATGTCTCGGTCCGGTTTGGGCATGATCCACGGCGGTGTGCGTTGAAACAGCTGCAGATGAGCCACCAGCGGCGCGATCTGCGGTACGAACTGAATGGCGCTGGCCCCGGTGCCGATCACCGCCACGCGCTTGCCCCGCAATGAATAGGTGTGGTCCCACTGCTGGGAGTGGAAGCGCTTGCCCTTGAAGCTGTCCAGCCCGGGAATATCCGGCAGCGCCGGGCGCGACAGGCCGCCCATGCCCGAAACCAGCACGCGCGCACTGATCTGTCGTCCATTGCTGAAGCTGAGCTGCCAGCGTTGCTGCTGTTCATCGAACACGGCGCGTTGCAGGCCCATGCCAAAACGCAGGAAGGGCGCCAGCTCATAACGCCGGGCGCAATGCTCCAGGTACGCGCGGATCTCCGGCTGCGGGGCAAATTGCCGGGTCCAGTCCGGGTTGGGGGCAAAGGAAAACGAGTACACATGGGACTGCACGTCGCAGGCGCAGCCAGGGTAATGGTTGTCACGCCAGGTGCCGCCGAGGGTCTCGGCTTGCTCGGCGATCAGGAAGTCGGTGACCCCGGCCTCCTTGAGTTTGATCGCCATGCACAGCCCGGCGAACCCTGAGCCGATGATGGCGATATCAATGACGTCGCTGTAGGCATTCATAGCTTGTCCTTCGTGGGCATCGGTTGTGCTCCTGTTTTTGTTGTGTCTTTTGGATAGAACACCATTGCAAAGGAAAATTGAATTAATTATTTTAAAAAAGATTTTAAATAATCTACCTGAAAATATCGCTTACGCTAGGACCTTGTTGCGCAGGTCCGACTTTGTCCGACGGACGAGTAGGGTCTGCATGAGGTTCAAGTCCAGGGTGTGGACGATGGCTGAGGCCTTGATCAATACCGGTCGGGTCGCCAGCAGCAGGGAAGCAGAGGACCGAGCTATGGCTGTCGAATGGGTTGTCGCTGCGGCTGTGTGTGTGGGGGCAAGCGCTGTGTTATGGGGTTTCAGCGCCTGGATGACCCGGCGTATTGAAGCGGCTGTTCCGATCAACGGGCGTTTCGTGGAGGTCGATGGCGAGCGCTTTCATTATGTAGAAGAAGGCAAAGGCCCACCGCTGGTGATGATCCACGGGCTGATGGGCAGCAGCCGCAACCTGACCTACGCCTTGTCCGGCCAGTTGCGTGAACGTTTTCGGGTGATCACGCTCGATCGCCCGGGATCGGGTTATTCCACCCGGCATAGCGGTACCGCGCCGGACCTGCCGGCCCAGGCTCGACAAATAGCCGCGTTCATCAAGACCCTGGACCTGGATAAACCACTGGTGCTTGGGCATTCCCTGGGCGGCGCGATCGCCCTGGCGCTGGCGCTCGATCATCCCCATGCGGTCAGCGGCCTGGTCCTCGTGGCACCGCTGACCCATCCGCAACGTATGTTGCCGCCGGTGTTCCTGTCATTGGCGGTGCGCCCGGCCTGGTTGCGTCGTTGGCTGTCGCACACCCTGACGATGCCCATCGGCCTGCTGACCCAGAGGGCGGTGGTCAAGGGGGTGTTCGCTCCGGATGCTCCGCCGACGGATTTCGCCACACGCGGTGGCGGGTTGCTGGGCATGCGTCCCGACAACTTCTACGCCGCTTCTACCGAGATCAATCGGGTCAACGATGACCTGCCGGATATGGTCAAGCGCTACCCGCAACTGAGCCTGCCCATCGGGTTGATCTATGGTGCGCGGGACAAGGTGCTCGACTTCCAGAAGCACGGCCAGGCCCTGGCCAGCAAGGTGCCAGGGCTGAAACTGCAGGTGGTGGAAGGGCGTGGCCATATGTTGCCGATCACCGCTACCGAGCGGGTCGCTGCGGTGGTGGAGCAGATCGCCAAACGCGTGCGGCCACTGGAAAGCGCCACGGTGCTGCATCCGCCGTTTGCCCTGGCGAGTCAATAATTTTGCAATCGAACCTGCGGTTCGGCGGCGTCAATGCTTGCCCTAGACACCTGACCCCGGAGCCGGAAAAGAGACTGCTCGGTCACGTCCGAAAGGCCCTTAGAAATTAGTTGACGACCTAACGATTCCGCGCTATTTATTTAAAAAAATTATTTCAATATCTAATTTGAAACAATTTTTGAAATGCCTAAGAGCGAATAAAATAATGAAAAAAACGCCTTTTATCGCATGGTTGGTTTTCCGGGGCAGTCAGCGCTCCGTGAACCTGTTGTCCGCTAGATTTGTCACCCCCGCCACCGGTCTCGTACGGAGGTTGCCATGAATCAGTCCCTGGCCACTTCCAACGTCTGGACCGACGGCAAGCGCCACTTGTGGTGGCTTGGCATCATGCCTCTGGCAACCCCATTGCTCTCTGGTGCGCTGGCCATCACCACCGGTGTGCAGCAACTGTGGTGGGTCGGTGTCCTGGTCATCTTCGGCCTGATCCCGTTGATCGATGGCCTGCTGGGTGAAGATGTCAGCAACCCGCCTGAATCCGCCGTCAACCACCTTGAATCGCAAAGCTATTACCGCTGGATCGTCTACACCGGCGTCGTGTTCGTCATTGCTTCGGTGGTGATCACCGGTTGGCTGGCGGCGGGCGGTATCGACTGGATCATTCAGGGCGGCCTGTTGCAGGCCACCGCGCACCTCGACCCGTCGAGCTGGCCGGCCCAGGCCGCCAGCTACCTCACTGCACGCACGCAGCTGCATGGATCGGTAAGTTGGTTCACTTATCTGGGCATGGCACTGTCCACCGGCGCCGCCACCGGGATTGCGATCAATACCGCCCACGAGTTGGGGCACAAACCCAAACCCCTGGAAGTGTTTCTCGCCAAGGTGACCCTGGCGCCGACGTTCTACGGGCACTTCTACACCGAACACAACCGCGGCCACCACGTGCGGGTCGCGACCCCCGAAGACCCGGCCAGCTCGCGCCTGGGTGAGAGCTTCTGGGCGTTCCTGCCACGCTCGGTTTGGTTCAGCGCCCGCTCGGCCTGGAACCTGGAGCGCGAGCGCTTGCGCAAACTCGGCTTGCCGGCCTTGCATTGGAAGAACGCTGTCCTCAGCGCGTGGCTGTACAGCGTGGTGTTGTGGGGCGCGATGATTGTGTGGCTTGGCGTCGCCGTGATTCCTTTCCTGATCATCCAGGGTGTCTACGGGTTCTCGTTGCTGGAAGTGGTGAACTACGTCGAACACTATGGCCTTAAACGCCAGAAGTTGCCCAACGGCCGTTATGAGCGCTGTTCGCCTCGGCACTCGTGGAACAGTAATCGGATTGTCACCAATATCTTTCTGTTCCAACTGCAACGGCACTCCGATCACCATGCCAACCCCACACGCAGTTATCAGTCGTTGCGTCACTTCGATGAGTCACCGCAACTGCCTTATGGATACGCGAGCATGATTGTCTGGGCTTATGTGCCGTACTTGTGGCGCCGTCGCATGGATCATCGAGTGCTGAATCATTACGGCGGCGATATCCACCTGACCAATCTTCAGCCGTCAAAACGCCTGAAGTATCTGGAGAAATACGCGAACGGTACGGCACCGTTCTGATAGCAACCTTGTCGTCGGGCTGACTCGGGATCCAGGTATTGCGCAGGTTCCGATCGCCCAAAGTTTAAAGATTGAATGCAAGTGAGTTGTTTGACCCGAACAAAAATAATTTCAAGGGAAGGACCTGCACCATGCAAACAGCTGCCAAGTTCACCACTCATATCGTGCTGGCCGCCCTCGGCCTGATTGTCTACCAACAGGCCCAGGCTGCCCGTATCGAGCCTGCGGGCAGCGCCTTCACGGCCCAAGGCCCGATCAGCTTTTCCAAGGGCGCCCTGATCAGCGCCGACTGCACCATCAAGGTGGCCGGCAAAGTGGCGGCCGATGGTTCGTCGGTGAACGTCGACAAAGTTGAGTTCGATGGCGGCCTTAAATGCAGCCGTGTCGAAGCCATCAACTTGCCCTGGATCCTGGTCGCCAAAGATACCCAAAGCGGTTCCATGTCGAAGATCAGCGTGGATGTGCACGCCTTCGGCCTCGGTGGCAAGTGCGGTCCTTCGACCGCCAACGGCACTTGGGATAACGCCACCGGCAAGTTGGAAGCCGCCAACGTGCCGATCGGCGAGGACTGCAAGATCAAGACGGTGTCGATCAAGATGCCGCCCAACTTCAAAGTGGTTGAATAAACACAGTCGAAAGATGCGGTGGTAATCGAATTGAGATTTGGCTGGAAAGGGAAGTTCTGCAGTTTCACCGTGACCTCTCGTTCATGGCCATTACCCCTGGCGAAATGACTTCGCCATAACATGTGAGGAAAAACAATGAAAAGCTTGAAAACCCTCGTTTGTGCAACTTCTTTTGCAATGTGCTTTGGCGCGGCTTCGATGGCCAGTGCGGCTTCGGTTGCTCCGGATGGTCCGTTCTCCACCAATGCCGGCACCATCGTTGTGAAATCGCCATCTTCCTTCGGGGCTGCGGTGACCTGCGGGATTACCTTCACCGGCAACGTCAGCGGTGGCGTGGCTTCCATCAACGGCGCGACCCTGACCGGTGGCGGCCTGTGCGCGTTGCCGACGCTGACCAACCTGCCATGGGTGCTGACTGCGGCGACGGGTACCACCGGTACCGTGACCAACGTCGGCTACAAAATCTCCTCGATTCCTGCCACCAACTGCGGCCCTACCACCATTGCGGTGGCCTGGAACCCGAGCAGCAAAACCCTGTCCGCGGCCAACCAGGCGCTTAGCGGCAACTGCACCGTGGTTTCCCTGAGCGTGGTAGCGCCAACGCTGACGGTGAACCCGTAAACCGTAACTCCTGAGGGCTGATCACCCCGGTACACACAGGCGCCTCGCCAGAGGCGCCTGTTCGGGTACCGAACACCGGCAGGGGCCGGGCGTAGATAATAATAAGGAGTACCGCATGAATAATAAGAAACCACATGCTCACACGTTACTGGGGCTGGCCTTGCTGGGCGGCCTGATGACCACGGGGCCGGTCGAGGCGGGCGGGTTTTCTACGCCTACCTACGGCGCACCGGGTTGGGGGCGTGCATTCGGGGGCGGTTCACTGTTCAAGAACGATCCGAGTGCCGCGTACAACAACCCGGCGGCGATGGCGTTCATCGACTCCACCATTGCGCAGCAGACGGTCGATTACGCTCGGGTCAAGATCAAATATTCCGGCCAGGCTTATGACCACAACGGCAACCCGGTGACCAACACCCCGGTTCTGGATGACCAAGGCAATTTGGGCGATCCGACTCTCAATACCAACAATGGCGGGCAAGGTGGCTTTACCGCCTGGCTGCCGACCGGCTTTCTGGTGGTGCCCATCGGCGACCGCTTCGCCTTTGGCCTGAGCCAGGTGGTACCCCAGGGCATGAAAACTACCTGGGATCAGAACTCGAAGCTGCGCGATTTCGCGGTCGACACCAAAATCGAAACGGTCGGCCTCACAGGCTCGCTCTCGTTCAAAGTCAATGATGAGTTCTCGGTGGGTGCCGGTTTGATCTATCAGCGCAGCCAGGGCTTTGTCAGCCAGAACATTGACGTGCTTGCGGCTGCGGATGTTTCTCCCGGGCTGGGAGGCACTGGTTTTCCAACCGGTGTCGGGCATTCATTGATGCGTGTGAAAGTCGATAACAGTTCAGTGGGCTGGTTTGGCGGCATTGTCTGGAAGCCGACGCTGCAAGACACACTGGGCCTGAACTATCACGCCAAGATCAAAAACAAGATGACCGGTAAATACAACATTTACACGGATGCGATTGGCCGCAACACCATGACCAACCCGATCGGTCCAAACGGCGAAACCCTGGTTGAAATGGCTTATCCCGGCCTCAAGCTGTTCCCGGATGGCGCGCATGCCAGTACTCAGCTGGACATTCCGGCGACCGCCGCCGTTGACTGGGTGCACCAGTTCAATGACCGCTGGGCGTTGGGTGTGAGCGTCATGTGGACCGAATGGTCTTCGTTCCAGGACCTGACGCTCAAGTCGCAAGGTTCGACGATTGTCGCTATTCCCTACAACTACAAGAACGCCTGGATGACGTCGATTGGCGGCGATTACAAAGCCACCGACGAACTGACCCTGCGTGCCGGTGTGGCGTACGACCAGACCCCCACCCGCAATTCAACCCGAGACCCACGGATTCCTGATGGTGACCGCTACTTCCTGGCGTTCGGTGCCGGTTATGACATCAAGGCCGTGCCTGGCCTGTCGGTGGATGCCGCGTATTCGCACCAGTTCGTCGAGAAGGTCAACCTGAGGACCAAGAACGTGGATCGCCTCGGAGCCGCGCAGTTGGATGGCAAGGCCGAGTCGTCCGGTGATGTGGTCAGCCTGTCGGCCACCTACAAGTTCTAAAGCGTCTGGCACGGCAGTCGTGGGGCAGGGCGTCCAGCGCATCTAGAGGCTCGGCTCCACACTGTCGTCGGATTGGGCGGTTGGCCCTTGTGACGCTCCTGATATTTTCCTTCGTAACCTGAAAAAGGCTGACGTGTTCAGCCTGGTATTTTTTCGCCAAACGATTAAATAAAAATTTCAAAACAGAATTTGAATTTGTCTTTTCAAGTTTGTAGTGTGGCTTTACGCAGCCGCTCATTTCGAGCTGTCCGCGCAACAGCCTGCCCTGAATCGAGTTGTTCTGGATCAAGTGAGGTATCCCCCATGGTTATCTGGTTATTGATAGGTGTCGCAGCAGCGATTGCCCTGGCATATCGACAAGCCGCCGCCGCGATTTGGCTTGGCGCTGGCCTGGTCTGGCTGGCGATGGGTTACCTGTTCAACGCGGTGGCAGGTTTTGGCGCCACCGTCGCGGCGGTGCTGGTGGTGTTACCCGCCTTGTTGATGAGCCTCAAGCCGCTGCGCCGCAGCTTGTTGTCGAGTAAGGCGCTGGAGCTGTTTCGTACGATCATGCCGGCGATGTCCGACACAGAGCGCGCCGCCATCGAGTCCGGTACCGTGTGGTGGGACGCCGAGTTGTTCAGTGGCAAACCCAATTGGGCGCGCCTGCTCAACGCGGCACCGGCGCGCCTGAGCGCCGAAGAGCAAGCCTTCCTCGACAACGAGGTCGAAACCCTGTGTGACATCGCCAACGACTGGGAAACCACCCAGGTCTGGCAGGACATGTCCCCTGAAGCCTGGCAGTACACCAAGGACGCCGGCTTCCTCGGCATGATCATTCCCAAGCAGTACGGCGGCAAAGGCTTCTCCCACTACGCCCATTCCCAGGTGGTGATGAAGTTGTCGACGCGCTGCTCGGCGGCGGCGATTTCGGTGATGGTGCCCAACTCCCTCGGCCCGGCGGAATTGCTGCTGCATTACGGCACCGATGCCCAGCGCAACTATTACCTGCCACGTCTGGCGCGGGGCGAAGACATTCCCTGCTTTGCACTGACCAGCCCTTACGCCGGCTCCGACGCCGGGGCGATTCCGGACCTCGGGGTCGTCTGCAAAGGCGTGCACGAGGGCGAGGAGGTGTTGGGTTTCAAAGTGACCTGGGACAAGCGCTACATCACTCTGGGCCCGATCGCCACGGTGCTGGGCCTGGCATTTCGCGCCGAAGACCCGGACGGGCTGCTCGGCCAGCCGGGCTCGTTGGGGATCACCTGCGCATTGATTCCGACGGCTCATCCGGGGGTGAACAGTGGTCGTCGTCACTGGCCACTCAACGCGGTCTTCCAGAACGGTCCGACCACCGGCAAGGATGTGTTCATCCCGCTGGAATGGGTGATCGGCGGGCGCGAACAAGTCGGCAATGGCTGGCGCATGTTGATGGAATGCCTGGCTGCCGGCCGCGCGATTTCCTTGCCTTCGGCTAACGTCGGCCTGGGTAAGGTCGCGGTGCGGGGCACCACCGCCTATGCGGCGATGCGCAAGCAGTTCGGTTTGCCGATCGGCAAGTTCGAAGGCGTACAGGCACCCTTGGCGCGCATGGCCGGACACTTGTATGCCTGCGACGCCGTGCGCAAGGTCTCGGTGGCATCCCTGGATGCCGGCGAGAAACCTTCGGTGATTTCGGCCATCGCCAAATACCACGTCACCGAACGGGCGCGGATGATCGTCAACGACGGCATGGACATCGTCGCCGGCAAGGGTATCTGCATGGGGCCGAACAACTTCCTGGCCCGCGCCTACCAGCAGAGCCCGATTGCGATCACGGTGGAGGGGGCGAACATCATGACCCGCTGCCTGATCATCTTCGGCCAGGGCCTGATCCGCTGCCATCCCTACGTGTTCCGCGAGATGGAAGCGGCGCACCACCCGGACCGGCGCAAGGCGCTGGAAGCGTTCGACAGCGCGATGTTCGGCCATCTGAGCTTTGTGCTGGCCAACACCGTGCGGGCCGCCGTGCATTCGCTGACGGGCGGGCGACTGATTGCTGCACCGGCCAAGACCGACCCGGCGCTGGCGTCCTACTACCGTCAGGCCAACCGGCTGTCGGTGGTGCTGGCGCTGATCTCGGACATGTCCATGGGCGTGCTGGGCGGTGCCCTCAAGCGCAAGGAAAGTATCACCGGGCGCCTGGGGGACATTCTGTCGCAGCTGTACATCTTGTCCTGCGTGCTCAAGCGTTTTGAAGATGATGACCGGCCCCAGGCCGACCTGCCGCTGGTGCATTGGGCGGCCCAGGATGCGTTGCTGCGCGCCCACGAAGCGTTGGCCGAAGTGCTCGATAACTACCCTTCGAAAGCGGCCGCACGGGTGGTGCGAGGCTTGAGTTTCCCCTTCGGTATTCCCCTGCGCAAACCTTCGGACCGTTTGCTGGCACAGGTGGCTGAGGTGGTGCAGACCCCCGGCGAAACCCGTGACCGTCTGTTGGCCAATTCCTACATCCCTCGGCCGGAAATCGACAAGCTGGCCTATGGCGAACTGGGCTTCCGTTTGCTGCCGCAGGTAGAGCTGATCGACGCGCGCCTCAAGTCCGCCGTCAAGCAGGGTCTGATCGAGCCGATGCCGATTTCCACCACCGCCTTTACCGCCTGGCGCGTCAAGGCGCGGGCGCTGGACCTGATCAGCGACGACGAAGACGCCTTGCTCGGGCGTTATGTGGAATACGCCGACCACGGCATCCAGGTCGACGACTTCCCGCAGGACTTCGGCTTGCTGGAAGCCTTGCAGCAGCGCCAGCAGGCGTTGGAACCCAAGGCCAGGCGCCGCACCGCCCAAAACGAAAACGCCCCGGTCAACTAGGCGAATGCGGCCAGTGTGGGGCCGCGTATACAGAGCAAGTGAGTGAGTACCGATATGAGTGACAGCTACCTTTCATTCGTCAATTCGTCCTGGGGGCGTCGCCTGGCCCAGGCCATTGGCCTGCCGCAACCGTTGCCGCTGCAACGCCATCGTAGCGGCCAGCCCGGCCTGGCCAACCCGGTGATCGTCGCCGGGGCCGGGCGCCTGGCGCCACAGGTGCAACAGATCTTCAGCGCCACCGACACAGTCGTCGCCACCCCGGCGACCCTCCAGGCGCCGTCCACGCTCAAGGTGCAGGGCGCGGTGTTCGACGCCAGTGGCGTGGTGGATGTCCAGCAACTCGATGAGCTTTACCTGTTCTTCCACGCCAATGCCAAGCGCCTCGGCCATCACGGTCGCGTGGTGGTGCTCGGCACGGCGCCGGAACAATGCAGCGATTTGCCCCAGGCCATCGCCCAACGAGCCCTGGAAGGGCTGGTGCGTTCCCTGGCCAAGGAACTGCGGCGGGCCATCACCGTGCAATTGATATACGTCGCGCCGGGCGCTGAAGAGGCGCTCGACAGCAGCCTGCGTTTCTTTCTGTCACGCCGTTCGGCCTATGTGTCGGGGCAGGTGGTACGCCTGGAGAAGCCAGTAGAAGGGCACGTCACCGTCAATTGGGAAAAGCCCTTTGCCGGTCGTCGCGCCCTGGTTACCGGCGCCTCACGCGGGATCGGCCTGGCCATTGCCCAAGTGCTGGCCCGCGACGGCGCCCATGTCGTATGCGTCGACGTCCCCCAGGCCCAGGAAGCACTGCAGCAGGCGGCCGGCAGCGTGGGCGGCTCGGCGTTGCCGCTGGACATCACCGCCGCCGATGCGGCCGCCTTGTTGCAGGCGCATGCCAGTCAATACGGTGCCTTTGACGTGGTGGTGCACAACGCCGGGATCACCCGCGACAAGACCATCGCCAAGATGACCGAAACCGCCTGGCGTGAGGTGCTGGCGGTCAACCTGCAAGCGCCCCTGCAACTCAGTGAGGCGTTGCTGCAAAGCCAGGGTTTGAAGGCGGGCGGGCGCATTGTTTGCGTCTCGTCGATATCCGGGATAGCCGGCAACCTGGGGCAAAGCAATTACGCCACCTCCAAGGCTGGCGTGATTGGCCTGGTGCAGGGCTTGGCGGCGCGTGCGGGCGCGCAGCAGGTGACGGTCAACGCCGTCGCGCCCGGGTTTATCGAAACCCAGATGACAGCGAAGATCCCGCTGATGATCCGCGAAGCGGGGCGGCGCATGAACTCGCTGTCCCAGGGCGGGCAGCCAATTGACGTGGCCGAGACCATCGCCTGGCTGGCCCACCCGGCCTCGGGCGGGGTCAACGGCCAAGTCGTACGTGTGTGCGGGCAAAGCCTGCTGGGGGCTTGAGCCATGGACTACGTGACACAGATCATCGACCCGCCGCCGACCCGCACCCAGCTGTTGCTGGGCGGCCTGCGCGCCTTATGCAAACCCACGCTCGATGGCGCCCCGTTGTTGCCCCAGGAGCGGCTGGTGCGCTCAGCCGTGGAATTGTCCGCCAGCGGCATTGCCGCCTACGGCCGCGCCTGCGGTTTTCGCCGCGAGCAGGGCGTGCCGCTGTCGTATCCCCACGTGCTGGCGTTTCCCTTGCATTTGCTGCTGCTGACTCGGCCGAGTTTTCCCTACCCGGCCAGCGGCATGGTGCATCTGGCCAACAGCATTCGGCAGCATCAGCGGCTGGAGGAGGGCCAGGCCCTGCGCCTGGAGGTGTACTGCGAGCGCTGGGTCGCCCACCCCAAGGGGCAGGCGCTGAGCATCGCCACCCGTGCCTACAGTGCCGGCACGCTGGTGTGGGAGAGCGACAGCCTGTACCTGCGCCGCGACGTGCACAACCCCGTCGGCGAGCCCTGGACTGACGGGTTGCCGTTGCAGGAAGAGGGCCTGTTGCGCACCCAGCGTTGGGTGTTGCCCGCCGACCTGGGCCGACGCTTTGCTCAGGTATCGGGGGACTTCAACCCGATTCACACCTCGGTGATCGGTGCCAGGCTCTTCGGTTTCCGCCGCGCCATCGCCCACGGCATGTGGACCCTGGGCCGAGCCTTGGCCGCGCAGCAACCGCCCGGTGGCGTGGACCAGGCGCAAGCCGATTGCGACTTCAAGTTACCGATCTTCCTGCCCGGCCAGGTCGCTCTGTGGAGCCACCCCGTGAGCGGCCCACGCCGCGAGTTTGAAGTGCGCAATTTCGCCGGCGATAAACCGCATATGCGCGGCTTGTTTATCTGGAATGAGACCTGTCGATGAGTGACTACAGCTTCAATCCGGCCCCGACCCGCCGCGTGGCGATTATCGGCGGCAACCGTATTCCGTTCGCCCGCTCCAACACGGTGTACGCCCACGACAGCAACCAGGACCTGCTGGTGGCTGCGTTACAAGGACTGGTCGACCGCTACAACCTGCATGGCCAGCGTCTGGGCGAGTTTGCCGCCGGCGCGGTGATCAAGCATTCGCGGGATTTCAACCTGGCGCGCGAGTCCTTGCTGTCGACCACGCTGTCGCCGCAAACCCCTGCGTACGACCTGCAGCAAGCCTGCGGCACCGGCCTTGAAGCCGCCTTGCTGGTGGCCAATAAAATTGCCCTGGGCCAGATCGAAGTGGGCATTGCCGGTGGTTCCGACACCACCTCCGACGCGCCCATCGGCATCAATGAGTCCTTGCGGCATACCTTACTCGCGGCCAACCGGGGCAAAAGCCTGGGCGACAAGGCCAAGGCGCTGTTGAAGGTCCGCCCCTCGATGTTCTTCAAGCCATTGCTGCCGCGCAACGGCGAGCCGCGCACCGGTTTGTCCATGGGCGAGCACTGCGAAGAAATGGCCAGACGCTGGCAGATCAAGCGCCTGGCCCAGGATGAATTGGCCCTCACCAGTCATCAGCGGTTGGACGCGGCCTACAAACGCGGCTTTTTCGACGATTTGATCAGCCCCTATCGGGGGCTCACGCGGGACAACAACCTGCGCGCCGACACCCGCCTGGAAAAACTCGCCGGGCTCGCCCCGGCCTATGACCGCCAGAACGGCACCCTCACGGCGGGCAACTCCACGCCATTGACGGACGGCGCCTCGGTGGTGCTGCTGGCCAGTGAAGCCTGGGCCGCCGAACGGGGCCTGCCGGTGTTGGCCTATCTGCGCACCGGCGAAACGGCGGCAGTGAATTTTGTCGACGGCACCGAGGGCCTGCTGATGGCCCCGGCCTATGCCGTGCCGCGCATGCTCCAGCGCGAGGGCCTGAGCTTTGCCGATTTCGACTTCTTCGAGATCCACGAAGCCTTCGCTGCCCAGGTGTTGTGCACCCTCAAAGCCTGGGAAGACGCCGATTACTGCCGCGAGCGCCTGGGCCTGGACGCGCCGTTGGGCAGCGTTGATCGCGCCAAGATGAACGTCAACGGTGGCTCGCTGGGCTGCGGTCACCCATTTGCCGCTACGGGCGGCAGGCAGTTGGCGGCGTTGGCTAAAATGATCGATCAGAACGGCGGCGGGCGCGGTTTGATTTCGATTTGTGCGGCGGGTGGGCTGGGCATTACTGCGATCGTCGAAAAATAGCGCTGTCAAAAACAACAACAAGGAGACTGCCATGAACGCTGTAAGCCTGGAACAAACCGAACGGGTCTGGTTGAACGCTTACCTGCCCGGCGTGCCGGCAGACATCGACGCGGGGATCGAGGACTACCCGTCGCTGCGCGAGGTGTTCGTGGAGCACCTGGAAAAATTTCGCGAGCGGGTCGCCTACGTCAGCATCGGCACCGAGATGACCTACGCCGACTGGCACGCGCAAGGGGTCGCGTTTGCGGCCTGGCTACAGGGGCAGGGCGTGAAAAAGGGCGACCGTGTGGCGTTGATGATGCCCAACTGCCTGCAATATCCGATCTGCCTGCTCGGCACCATCCTGGCCGGTGCGGTGGTGGTCAACGTCAACCCGTTGTACACCTCCCATGAGCTCAAGCACCTGCTCAAGGACAGCGAGGCCGAAACCGTGGTGATCTTCGAGAATTTCGCCTACACCCTGGAAAAGGTCATCGCCGGCAGCTGTGTCAAACGCGTGGTGGTGGCGGCCATCGGCGATTTGCTCGGCACCTTCAAGGGCGCAGCCATGAACTTCATCCTGCGCAGCGTGCAGAAGCAGGTGCCGGCATTCAAACTGCCGGGGGCGTTGCGCTTCAACCAGGTGCTCAAGCAAGGGCGGGCGCAGCATCATTTTCCGGTGGCGATGGCCCTCGACGACCTGGCCTTCCTGCAATACACCGGTGGTACGACGGGCGACGCCAAGGGCGTGATGCTCAGCCACCGCAATATTATCGCCAACCTGCTGCAAGCCAAGGCCTGGGTCGGTGACCAACTGGACCAGGACCAGCAGGAAACCAACGTCACCTTGCTGCCGCTGTACCACATCTTTTCCCTGACGGTGAACTGCTTGATGTTCATGTGCCTGGGCGGGCGCAACATCCTGATCGCCAACCCGCGTGATGTGAAACGCGTGCAGATGATCCTGCGTAAAGAGCGCTTCAACGGGATTGCCGGGGTCAACACGTTGTTCAATGGTTTGCTGGAGAACAAAGAGTTCTGTGCCCGGGATTTCTCTGCGCTGCGCATGGTGATCGCCGGTGGCATGGCCACCCACACCGCTGTGGCCAAGCGCTGGAAGGAAGTCACCGGGTTACCGATCATCGAAGGCTACGGCCTCACCGAGTGCTCGCCGGTGGTCAGCATCAGCCCCATCGACATTGCGCGCATGCACGAGATGGAGTTCACCGGTAGCATCGGCGTGCCATTGCCCTCGACCTGGGTGCGCTTCATGCGAGAGGACGGCGAACTGGCCGACATCGGCGAGCAAGGCGAACTGCAAGTACGTGGCCCGCAGGTGATGCAGGGTTACTGGAAGCGGCCCAAGGAAACCGCCGAAGTGCTGGATGACGAAGGCTGGCTGTCGACCGGGGATATCGGTGTGATGGACGAGCGTGGCTATATCCGGCTGGTCGACCGCAAGAAAGACATGATCCTGGTATCAGGTTTCAACGTGTACCCCAATGAAATCGAAGATGTGGTGGCGATGCATCCGGGAGTGGGTGAAGTGGCGGCCATCGGTGTGGAAGACCCGGTGACGGGGGAGCGGGTGAAGATCATTGTGGTGCGCAAGGACCCGAACCTGACCCAGGAACAGATCCTTGCCCACTGCCGGGAATACCTGACGGGGTACAAGGTGCCAAGGTATGTGGAGTTCCGCAGCATCGAACTGCCCAAGACCACGGTGGGTAAAGTACTGCGCCGGGCCTTGCGTTAGAGAGGATCTGATTTTGTAGTGAGCGGGCTTGCCCCGCGCTGGGCGGCGCAGCCGCCCCACCAAAGCCGCCGCGTTATACCAGTGAAACCGAAATCCCCAGATTCTGGGCCACCTTCCAACCCATACCCCCGAAACCGGGGACATCGTTTACACATTTGAAGCTCGGACGCCCCTGTAGTGAGCGGACTTGCCCCGCGCTGGGCGGCGTAGCCGCCCCACCAAAGCCGCCGCGTTATACCAGTGAAACCCAAATCCCCAGATTCTGGGCCGCCTCCCAACCCATATCCCCGAAACCGGGGACATCGTTTACACATTTGAAACGCGGACGCCCCTGTGTGTAGCAGGCCCATTTTTGGGGCCGCTTCGCGGCCCATCGGGAGCAAGCCCCCTCCCACAGTGAAAGCGTTAGGCCTTAGCTGACTGGTATTAGGGCTTGCCCCGCGCTGGGCGGCGCAGCCGCCCCACCAAAGCCGCCGCGTTATACCAGTGAAACCGAAATCCCCGGATTCTAGGCCGCCTCCCAACCCATATCTCCGAAACCGGGGACATCGTTTACACATTCGAAACGCGGACGCCCCTGTAGTGAGCGGGCTTGCCCTAATGCCTGTCAGTTAAGCGACAGAGTGGACGATGGATAACCTGTGGGAGGGGGCTTGCTCCCGATAGGCCGCGCAGCGGCCTCAAAAATGGGCCTGCTACGCAGTCCATCGGGAGCAAGTCGAATCGTCGCACCGCCCCTCCCACAGTGACAGCATTAAGCCTTAACTGACTGGTATTAGGGCTCGCCCAGCGCGGGGCAAGCCCGCTCACTACAAGTTTCGCTTAAACTTCTTGCACTTTGATCCAGCGTTCTTCCTTCGCCGCCACACGGATCGCCGTCGCCAGCCGTTCCACCGCCCATGCCGCGTCAAAGTCAGTGCCCTCGGCCCCTTGGCCGGCCACGGCCATGATCAATTCCTGCACCTCCAGCGTTTTCAACTCGTTGTAGCCCAACTGGTGACCGGCCGCCGGGCTGAACGCGGCATAGCCGGGCAGGGCGGGGCCGGCCAGCAGGCGTTGGAAGCCGTCCTGGGCGACACGGTACAAGCGCAGTTCGTTCAAGCGCTCCTGGTCGAATGCCAACGTGCCCAGGGTGCCGCTGATCTCGAAACTCAGGTGGTTCTTGTAGCCCTGTTTAAGCCAACTGCTGCTCACCGTGCCGCGCGCGCCGTTGGCGAACCGCAGCAATGCATGCACCTGGTCATCCACCGCGATGGCTTTCAACTCGCTGCTGCCCGATGTAACAGGGCGTTGGGCGTGCACGGTGTGGGTGTCGGCACACACGCTTTCCACGTCGCCCACCAGGTAGTGCGCCATTGCCAGCAGGTGGCTGCCCAGATCTGCAAGGGCACCACCGGCATGCGCGACTTCGCAGCGCCATGACCAGGGGGACGTGGGGTCAGCCATGAAGTCTTCACTGAATTCACCCTGAAAACTGATGATTTCGCCAAGGTCGCCCTGGGCGATCATCTGCCGCGCCAGGCTGATCATCGGGTTGTGCTGGTAGTTGTAGCCGACCCGCGTCACGACCCCGGCGGCGCGGGCTGCACGGCGCATGGCGTCGGCCTGTTCCAGGCTGACCGCCAAGGGTTTTTCGCAATACACGGCTTTACCCGCGGCGATTGCCGCCATGGCCATGGGGTAGTGCAGATGGTTGGGAGTGGTGATGGCCACCAGTTCGACGTTGGGGTCGTTGATCAACGCTTGCCAGTCGCCGTGGGCCTGGGCAAACCCCCAGGCGGTGGCGCAGCGCTGGGCGCGTTCGACGTCGGCGTCGGCCAGGGCGGCCAGCTTGAGGGTGACCGGCAGTTCGAATACCGCACGGGCATTATTGAACGCCAATGCATGGGCGCGGCCCATGAAACCTGTGCCGATCAAGCCGATTCCGAGTTCACGCATAGCCGTGGTCCTTTGAATTGTTGTTTTCAGGAGCGGCATTAATGGAATAAAAATTTCTAAAATTCAACATTTGGAATAAAAATTCATCGTCAGACTGTTCCGGCGCAAGATGTAGGAACAATCAACGCTACTGATGTGGCTATATTCAGCACATGGCCAAATGCTGCCAGTTAACAAAAGATAACGTAGCGCCGATTGTCAGACGATTCGAAAGCCCGATAGGATGGCCCCTGCTTCCTTCAGGCGCTCTAGATTGCAGGTTTCAGCGCCTGGTAAAGCCCCTAACAATAATAAAATGGGAGAAGGTCTATGAGTGAGCCTGTCATGGGTTGGGTTGTCTGCCGCCCACGTGCCGCACGCAAGGTTGCGTTGCTGGCCACAGCGCTCTCGTTGCTGGCCGGTGCTGCGTTGTCGGTACCGGTGCTGGCAGCCAGTGATACCGCCGCACCGTCGGTGTTCGCGATTGAATCCCCCAAGGCCGCCAAGGGCCTGATGATTGATGTAGTCCATGCCGGTGCGCGCCTGGTGGCGGTCGGTGACCGTGGGCACATTCTCTACTCCGATGACCAGGGCAGCACCTGGACTCAAGCCAAGGTCCCTACCCGGCAGTTGCTCACGGCAGTGTTTTTCGTCGATGACAAACACGGCTGGGCGGTGGGCCATGATGCGCAGATTCTCGCCAGCACCGACGGCGGTGCCACCTGGGCCCAGCAGTACCAGGACCTCAAGCGCGAAGCGCCGCTGCTCGATGTCTGGTTCAAGGATGCCAACCACGGCATGGCCGTCGGCGCCTACGGTGCGTTGATCGAAACCACCGATGGCGGCAGGACGTGGGCGGACGTCAGCGACCGCCTCGACAACGAAGACCAATATCACCTCAACGCCATCGCCCAGATCAAGGACGCCGGGCTGTTCATTGTGGGCGAGCAGGGCAGCATGTTCCGCTCCAGCGATGAGGGCCAGACCTGGGAAAAACTTGAAGGCCCCTATGCAGGCTCGTTGTTCGGCGTGATCGGCACGGCCCAGCCGCAGACCCTGCTGGCCTATGGCCTGCGCGGCAACCTGTACCGTTCCACGGATTTCGGCAGCAACTGGGAGCCGGTGGCGTTGAATGCCACGCGTGGTGCGTTGGAGTTCGGCCTGTCGGGCGCCACGTTGCTCGATGATGGCACCCTCGTCGTGGTCGGCAACGGCGGCAGCGTGGTGGTCAGCCATGACGATGGCGTGACGTTCAGTGTGTTCAACCGCCCGGATCGCATTTCGCTGTCGTCCGTTACGGCGGCAGGCAATGGCAACTTGATTCTAGCCGGGCAGGGTGGCGTGCGTGTCGCCACGCCGACTGGCGCAGAACTCGTAAAACAATAATAAGGGCGGGGAAAGCATGAGCAGTCATCACAACGATAAAGCGACCCTCCTTGAGCGCCTGATCTTCAACAACCGTCCGGCGGTGATTGTCATCTGCCTGCTGGTGAGCATTTTCCTGTTCTGGCAGGCGACCCTGATTCGCCCCTCCACCAGTTTTGAAAAGATGATCCCCCTGAAGCACCCCTTCATCGAAAAGATGATGGAACACCGCAACGACCTGGCCAACCTGGGCAACACGGTGCGCATCTCGGTGGAGGCCAAGGACGGTGACATCTTCACTCAGGCCTATATGGAGACCCTGCGTCAGATCAACGACGAGGTGTTCTATATCCCCGGCGTCGACCGCTCCGGTCTCAAGTCGCTGTGGAGCCCCAGTGTGCGCTGGACCGAAGTGACCGAAGAAGGCTTCGCCGGCGGCGAAGTGATCCCACAGAGCTATAACGGCTCGGCGGAAAGCCTCGACCAACTGCGCAACAACGTGCTCAAGTCCGGCCAGGTCGGACGCCTGGTGTCCAACGATTTCAAGTCGAGCATCGTCGACATCCCGCTGCTGGAGTCCTACCCCGACCCGCAGGACCAGGGCAAGCTATTGGCCCTGGACTACCGCAAGTTCTCCCATGAACTTGAAGACAAGATCCGCGACAAGTTCGAAGCGCAGAACCCCAACGTCAAGATCCACATCGTCGGCTTCGCCAAGAAGGTCGGCGACCTGATCGACGGCCTGGTGATGGTGGTGATGTTCTTCGGCATTGCGTTCGTCATCACCCTGATTCTGCTGTTGTGGTTCACTCATTGCCTGCGCAGCACCGTCGCGGTGTTGAGCACCACGCTGGTGGCGGTGATCTGGCAGCTCGGGCTGATGCACTTTTTCGGTTTCGGTCTCGACCCGTACTCAATGCTGGTGCCGTTCCTGATTTTTGCCATTGGCATTTCCCACGGCGTACAGAAGATCAACGGCATCGCGCTGCAATCCAGTGAGGCCGATAACGCGTTGACCGCCGCACGTCGCACGTTCCGCCAACTGTTCCTGCCTGGGATGATCGCGATCCTGGCCGACGCGGTGGGCTTCATCACCCTGCTGATCATCGATATCGGCGTTATCCGCGAGCTGGCGATCGGCGCGTCGATCGGTGTCGCGGTGATCGTATTTACCAACCTGATCCTGTTGCCGGTGGCGATCTCCTACGTCGGTATCAGCCAGCGTGCGATCGCCAAGAGCAAGAAAGATGCGCACCGCGAACACCCGTTCTGGCGCCTGCTGTCCCGGTTCGCCAGCGCCAAAGTCGCGCCGGTGTCGATTCTGCTCGCATTGATCGCCTTCGGCGGCGGCCTGTGGTACAGCCAGAACCTCAAGATCGGCGATCTCGACCAAGGCGCGCCGGAACTGCGCCCGGATTCGCGCTACAACAAGGACAACAACTTCATCATCAGCAACTACTCCACCAGTTCCGATGTATTGGTGGTGATGGTCAAGACCAAGGCCGAAGGCTGCTCGCGTTATGAAGCCATGGCACCCATCGATCAGCTGATGTGGAAGATGCAGAACACCGAGGGTGTTCAGTCGGCCATCTCGCTGGTGACGGTATCCAAGCAGATGATCAAGGGCATGAACGAAGGCAACCTGAAATGGGAAACCCTGTCGCGCAACCCCGACGTGTTGAACAACTCCATCGCCCGTGCCGATGGCCTGTACAACAACAATTGCTCCCTGGCGCCGGTGCTGGTGTTCCTCAACGATCACAAGGCCGAAACCCTCGACCGTGCGGTACATGCGGTGCAGGACTTCGCCAAGGAAAACAACAAGGACGGTCTGGAGTTTATCCTCGCCGCCGGTAACGCCGGGATCGAAGCGGCCACCAACGAGGTGATCAAGCAGTCGGAGCTGACCATTCTGGTCCTGGTGTACCTGTGCGTGGCCACCATGTGCATGATCACGTTCCGTTCCTGGGCGGCAACGTTGTGCATCGTGCTGCCGCTGGTGCTGACTTCGGTGCTGGGCAACGCACTGATGGCGTTCATGGGGATCGGCGTCAAGGTCGCGACCTTGCCGGTGGTGGCGTTGGGCGTGGGGATCGGTGTCGACTATGGCATCTATATCTACAGCCGCCTGGAGAGTTTCCTGCGGGCTGGCCTGCCGTTGCAGGAAGCGTACTACCAGACCCTCAAGTCGACCGGCAAAGCCGTACTGTTCACCGGCCTGTGCCTGGCAATCGGCGTGTGCACCTGGATTTTCTCGGCCATCAAGTTCCAGGCCGACATGGGCCTGATGCTGACCTTCATGCTGCTGTGGAACATGTTCGGTGCACTGTGGCTGCTGCCGGCGCTGGCACGCTTCCTGATCAAGCCCGAGAAGCTGGCGGGGCAGAAGGGCAATTCGTTGTTTGCCCACTGAGGTTTGGGCGGGTGGGGGCTCGCCCTGGTGCCCATCAACCAGGAGGCGAATTACTCCTGTGGCGAGGGAGCTTGCTCCCGTGGCGGCCTGTCAACCGACCGCGATGTGGGTTGTGTACATATCCATTGCTGCGGTAACGGCGGCTTATGGTTCCGCTCTTACAGCGGCTCACTTTTGGAGAGGCCCAAAAGTAAGCAAAAGGCCTTCGCCCCACCACTCGGCACCTCGCTCAGGCTCGGTGTGCCCGAACACAGGCTTGAATCCGTGGGCCGCCGCCACGCGCCATCCATGACGCGGGGCGGCTAACCCGGCGTCCTGCCGGGTTACCCACGGATTCAAGCCTGCGTTCGGCCAGCGTGGTTTAACGGGGCGCCTAAGATCAGGATCAAAAGCAGATCAAAAACATAGGCGGTGAGTCAGGGTTGTCATGGGTGCTGGCAACTCAGAGCTTGAGGAACAGCTTCTGGTCCAGCGGTGGTTCGATTTTGGCCCGTACGATGCTGTTGAAGGGTTGGTTGTTGCGCCCGGCATTCTCCACCAGATCCTTCTGGGTCATGTAGCGCTGCTCGGGCAGTTTCAGGTGCGCGGCGCTGTAGGTGTTTCGTGCGGTGGTCGTGTTGGGGTAGTGGAAGTGCGCATACCAGAGCACGTTGGTACTGTTTTTCTCACGAACAGCGTACTCCGTGAGAAAGTCCGCGCCCTTGAGCTTTTTGCCGCGGGTGACCAGGCTGATGTCGACGCGCCCATGGGTCCATAGATAATCGATGTTCTCCGCTCGGGGGAGCTGGCGCAGGTAGCCGTCACAACGGTGCATGATCGCGCGCTCGCGCATGGCCTTGACGGCATTTTTCCACGTTTCGACCAACGCTTTGGTTTCACTGGCTGCCCCGTGGTTGGCGTGGGCATCCTGTGCGACTTGCTCAAGCTGGTCGGCCTGGGCTTCGAGCATGTCGCTCCAATCGCGAGGGTTGACGGTTTCGCGGCGAGCCGGATCATCCAGTTTCTTCTTCTGGAACTGGATTGAGCGCTCGATACCGGCCTGTTCTCCCATCAGTTTGCGGGCCGTGCCGATGGAGGCCGACAGCGGCTTGGGTGATGGCACGGAGGGGGAGCTGACCGGCTCTGCGTTGACGATCCGGACCCAGTCGCCTTCGGTCGAGTGCCAGCTGTAACTGCTCAGGGGTTGGCCGGTGCGGGAGTCAAGCACGTCGATGATCGGGATATCCTGGCCGGGTTGTGTATCCCGTAACGTGCCCACCAGGGTTTGTTTGTCGCGGGTCTTGAAGACCTTCTTGTTCAGCGATTTGCGCGCCCTGTCGTCACGGCGCGGGGCGACCGGTGGCAAATGCTGTTCCTCGCGCATCAGGTCCGCCAGCTCGACCTGGGCCTGGGTGATGACTTCCTGCAGGCACTCAAGATAACGCTTGCCATAGAACACACGGACGCTGTCGGGGCCGGTCTCTTGCAAGGCGTGCGCATTGTTGAATTCGGCCTGATATTTTTCGATCAGGTTGCTCAACACCGCGATACGTTCCTCGCCGGTGTAACCCTCATGTTGTTGCAGCTCGATGTGGGAGTTCGCGGCGGCGTTCAGGTCGGCCTGGTTGAAGCGGTCGCGGAAAAAGGCTTCTTCGGGGGAGCGGGGGTCGATGGTTCGGTCCAGGCTCAACTCCCGCAGCGCGCTGAGGCGCTCCATGGTGGCGGTGAACACCTGATTGGCCGGTGGCTGCGGGAACTCCTTGATGAACGCCTCCGCGAGTTTCTTATTACCGGGGCAGTCGTTCTTCCATTCGTTCAGCACCTGGTTATAGGCTTGGGCGGCCTCAATCTGGCGCCCGAGGCGCTCGACGTGGTCAGCCATGTTCTCGATCAGATCGGCGTAGGCGCCGGGCTCATTGCGTTGGGTTCGTTCAATCAGCTTTGCGAGCGGCTCACCGGACTTCGCATGGGTGAACTGGTCGTTGACGTACACGTGATCAATCGTGCGTGAAAGCAGGGTGGCGGCGATGGCTTTGTACTGGTCCCCGCGTTTTTCCCGGAAAAGATTGAAATTCATCGCAGGGTTATCGCTGCTCAACGCCTGGATCGCAATGCGCCTGTGGGCAAGCATTGCATTGGCGTTTTTCTGATCGTCTTCGAAGCGCATGCGCATCAAGGTCGACAGGTCTTTATTCTTCCTCAACTCTTGTTGGTACTGTTGCGCAAAGCCGGCACCACGCTCGCCACTGTTTACCAGGCCCCATAGCGTCCTCAGGGTTTTGTTCGACTTGCGCAGGGCTTCATCGGTTTCGTTCAAGCGCATATCACTGGTTTCGATAGCGCCCACCAGCGGTTGCATCGAGGCCACTTGTTCGGCGTATCGCCTGAGCATCGCATCGCTGAGTTCGATATTGCGGTCCAGAGTGGCCTTCATCCGTTCGCTGGCCCTGGGCATGCCGCCACGCAGTTTAGGGCGGGTGTCGAACTGCCATTGCCCCTTGGCGTCACGGGTCAGCGGCGGACCCGTGAGGGTTCTGTTTTGCTCGTTGATCACGAAGGGACCATCCAGGTCCCTGGCGACACGATACCAATGGTTCTCGATGCAGGCGTGAAGCTTGCCATCGACGAGGTATAGGCCCGCCCGCGCGCCACTTTGAATGGGGGTGGTTGTACCGGTCGGTTTCGGTACGCTGAACGATTGAATGTGGGCGCGTTGCGAGGGGCTCAAATCACGCGGGCTGGAAAACGAGAAGTCAAAGGGTTGGTCGTGCGTGAGCAGGCCTTTGGCAACCGGTGCGGCGTCTGGCTCGACCACTACCCGCGGTACCTGGGATGTATCCCCTGCGGGTCGGCGCAACGGGGAAGAAACTTCCGGCCGCTGGTTAAAAGGCACATTGCCCACCGCGCGTTCCGGTGGGCGCACAGGCGTGGCATGGCTTAACAACGTGGCCACATTGACCAGCAGGTCCACCATCGCTCCCGCAGGGTCGGAGTTATTCGGGTCGCTGGCCTGCCTGATGTCGTCTTCGACACTGGCCAGTTGCAGCAGCCAGCCGGCCATGGCGCCGGGGCCGCGCAATACCGGCAACAGGGTATTGAACAGTAACCAGCCCAACTCCTTGTAGGAGGCCCAACGGCTCTGGGCATCCGAGGTGGACTGGCCTTGGGCGAGGGTGACCAGGCTTTGGGTGTTGGTAGTGAACAGGTGCTGCATCAACTTGCCGTCCCGTAAGTCCTTGCGCAGTTTCTCGCAGGCGCCATATCCGTCGATGGCCAGGCTCGTCGGGGCGGGTGTGGCGGGCGCATCGAACTCGTTAAAGACCCCGTAGCGGGCGATATGCGGCGTCTTGAAGCCGCCGTTGCCGTAGATCGCCCGCACCTTGTCGCTTGGCAGCCAGGCCAAAACGCTCTGTTGCAGAGGCCCCGGGGCCTGGATCGCAGCGAGCAGGGCATCGCGGCTGGCAAATTCCTGCAAAACCGGTGACAACTGCGGACGGTAGAGCAGGTGAGGGCCGTATGCAGGGTTTTGCGGTTCTATCAGGAACATATTGGCGACGACGTCCGGTGTGGCGCCGGGTTTGCGCACAAATGCCAGGGGGCGCAGGGTAATCGCTTGACCGTCGACCTCCCGTGGGCCGGTGCCGGGCCGGGTCACGGCTTCCACCAACCGATAGCCCGTATCGGTGATGCCGGCTTCGCCCTTTAACTTGAGCTCAAGCGCTTGCAGGTTCAGTTGTAGCGGCACTTGTTCAATGAAAAGCTTTGCGCGTGCCCTGGCTTCGTCGGTATCGCTGAGCAGGTGCTGATTGAGCAATGCGGGGTAGTGTTTGCCGATATCGATCGTGGTGATCAGGTCCTTGAGCATCTGTGGCAATTCGGGGTCTTTGATCAGTTGCCCGCGCAGGCGAACATCCATGGCACCGGCGGGCAGCCCCGCAAGATTCTCCAGGGCCATGTCCACCAGGCTCATTTTCACCGGCTCGATGTAACCACTGCCCAGGTCGCCGACCGGCACCTTGAAGGTCACTTCCAGATCTTTGGCGGCGTAGCCCTTGGAGGCCAGGTGGGCGTTGAGCTGTTGTTCGGCGTAAGTACGGATATCGGGAATATCCGTGAGGAACGTGCGGCCCTGGTTGCGCTGCACGCTGCTGGCCAGTTCCAGTGCCTGACGCTGGTAAGCGAAGCGCTCGGCGTCGGTGGCCTGGGTCAGCCATCCAGGCAGGTCACGGGGGCGGGTTGATGCCGTGTTGTTGAACCACATGGCCGTATCGCTGGCTTGGGAAAACAGCTGTTCCAGATCGCCGGCACGGCTGTTGGCCGGCAACTGTATCGCGTCCAGGTTTTGCAGTTGGCGGTCGAGCATCACGGCCGCCTGGGTATCAAAAATGTTGCCGTCCGGCTCCCGGCGCTTCCAGGTGAGGCGGTCGAACTTGAAGGACTGGTTAAGCTGGTGCTCCCATGCCTGTGTGAACGCCTCCAGGGAGGCGTAAGGCGTGACCTTGCCCGCAGCGGTGGCGTGCAGCACCAACGTTTCGCCGCCGATATTGCGGGTGATCAGCAGGCTCGGGTCCGAATGAGTGGCTGTGATCCCCGCTTGCTCAAGGGTTGTATCCACGATGAACGCGCGCGCGGCGGATTCGCCATAACGGCTGTTGCGTTCGCTGAGGTCGGGGTAGCGGGTGATCTGGTCCAGGGTTTCACGCTGGGTCGCGCTGAGGCCGGGTTGCTGGAGGCCGGCGATGCGCAGCGTATCCTTGAGTGTGTCGCTGAGCCAGCGCCAGCGGCTGGTACCGGCAAACGCGTCCTGCCCCCAGTAATGGCTTAACGCATCGGCGTAAGCGGCCTTCAGGTTGGGACGCAGGCTGCGGATGGCCAGTTCCATGGAGTAGGTGTCCAGGGGCGTGGCTCGGTTGCCGCTGGCGTCGACGACTTTGAGGGTGGTCGCCGTGTCGCGGCTTACCCATTTGGCGCCTTCGGGCAACGCCAGTTCGCCGCCGCTGGCCATGTGCTCGAGCGCCAGGTCCAGCAGCGGGGTCAAGGTGTATTGCAGGGGATCCGTCGAGATCGGTACGGCCAGAGCGGTGTTGGCGCTGTTGAAGCTCAACGTGGGGTAGCGCTGGTTCAAGAGCGAGTCCAACTGCGCGGCCACCACGGAGCGCAACGTCGGGCGTGTGGCGAATTGGTTGGCGACGACACTTGCCGGTGTATCGGCAGCCGGAACGCCCTGGGCGTTCTCTTTCAAGCGGCCTTGCAGGCCCAGCGGCGGCTGGATTGAACGTATCGGCCTTGGAGGTGTTGAAAGCGGCGCCACGGCCGTTGCCGGTTCATCGGCAGGGGGCAGGGGGGCCATCGGCAGTGACACGGAGAAAAGATGAGGACGGGCGTTGATCGACGGCATGCAAGCGCTTCCTTGGCGGAGTGAAAAGAAATCAGCGCCGCGAAAGTACTGGGTTGTCGGCCAGCTAACGGTGCAAATGCGTTATGAACTGTTTCCAGTGCTGCGCGAGAGCTTGGCCAACGCCCCGGTTGGCGCGGGCCGGACACGTTTGTGTCGACGTATTTGCAGCCGGCCTGCCCGCAAAATCGGCACTGCCCCCGACACCCTGGGCTATCATTGGCGCTTTCCCGTAAATGATTGACTGCCATGACTGCCCAAACCCTGACCGCCGCCCTTGAAAATGCCGACATGCTCGAAATTGATGGCTTGCACGCCTTTGATTTCGTGTTGGACGACAGCAAACTGCTGATTACCGCGATGGACGGCCGTGCCGAAAAACGCTGGAGCTTCAGCCTGGAACAGGTACGGGCCGCGACCTTTGATGACACCTTGCAAAGCTGGACGCTCACGGGCGAGTCGGGCGAGCACCGCCTGGTCTGCCTGAGTGCGTTTACCGGCAACAATAACGATGAGGATGAAGCGGATGATCATGCGTAAATTCTGGCCCCTGCTGATGGCCGGCAGTGTGGGTGCAATGTCGGTGCAGGCCGCACCGGCCGACACCTATGAACTGCTGGTGGGCAGCTACACCGCCGGCACCAGTGAAGGGATTTACCGGCTGCAGTTCGACAGCCGTACCGGCCGGTTCAACGGCAAACCTGCGCTGGCGGCCAAGACGGCCAACCCGTCCTGGCTGACCCTTTCCAAGGACCAGAAGCATCTGTTCGTGGTCAATGAGAACGGCCCGGGCCAGAAAGACCCGGTCGGTCGGGTGAGCAGCTACAGCATCGACCCGCAGAACCATCAGCTCACCTTGATCAACCAGGTGCAGAGCCTGGGCAATGAGCCGACTCACTCAAGCGTGGCGGCCGATGGACGTTACCTGTTCATCGCCAACTATTCGGTACTGGAAGATCCGGGCGGAAGCCTGGCTGTCCTGCCGGTGGACGCTGCCGGCAAGCTGTCGGCTCCGGTGCAATTGAGCGCGCACCCGGCCAGCCGCGTGAACCCTGAGCGCCAGGCGTCCAACCATGTGCACTCGGTGGTGTCGTCGCCGGACGGCAAGTATGTGTTTGTCCAGGATCTGGGCGCGGACAAGTTGTTTGCCTACCGTTACGACCCCAAGGCCAACCACGAACTGCCCCTGACCCCGGCCAACCCCGCATCGGTGCAACTGCCACCGGGCAGCGGCCCGCGTCACTTGCTGTTCAGCCCCGATGGCAAGCGCGCCTGGCTGACCACGGAGATGAGCGCGCAAGTGGCCGTTTTCGACTACAACGATGGCAAGCTCAGCCAGACCCAACTGGTGGACTTTGCCGCCGGGCAGCCGGTGTCCGACAAGGCCGGTGCTGCGCTGCACGCGTCCAGCGATGGCAAGTTCCTGTACGTGAGCAACCGTGGCACCGCCAACCAGATGCTGGTGTTCAGCGTTGACCCGGCTACCGCGCACCTCAAGGAGATCCAGCGCCGTTCCGTGGAGGGCGACCACCCGCGCGAGTTCAGCCTGGACCCGAGCGGCAAGTTCCTGCTGATCGCCAATCAGAAAAGTAACGAGATCGTGGTGGTCGAGCGCGACCCCAAGACGGGGTTATTGGGCAAAACCGTGCAAAAACTGCCGATCGATGCGCCCAGCGACCTCAAGTTCCTGGTGCGTCAATAAGCCACAGGCCCCGTATAGCGGGGCCTGAAGCTTTCTATTAATTCTATTAATAGCGGCTACTGTTTCAAAGCATTTCTAAGGTTTAACCCTCGGGCGTAAGTTTGGTTCCAAGGCCTTCCAAGGCCACTTAATCAAACGAACACGAGGGTTACCGCCATGAACTTCAATCTCTTCTCGGTCATCGCCGCTTCCGCTGTTTCCGCCACCGTGGCCCTGCCCGCTGCTGCCAGCGTGGAAGTGACCGGCAAAAAATCCAGCACCAGCGCCTACACCCAGAAATACCTGCAACAAAGCGCTAACTTCTACGCCGCACTGGACCACAAGACCCAACAGTAGGAGCGAGCTTCAAGGTTTTGCCATCACCGCAATAAACAGCGGCGACTCCAGAAAACGTTGTAACCATTTCTGCAGCCGCCGATACGGTGTTGCGGCAAACCACTCCCGGTCCACATGGGCAAACTGGCGCACGAACGGCGCCAGTGCCGCATCCGCCAGGCTCATATGCTCAGCCAGCAGGTATTCATGCTGGGTCAGCAAACCCTCCAGCTTCTGCAAAAACACCTCGCCTTCGGCCCGATAATGCTCCATCGGGTGTTCGGGATAACGTTCGGCGTATTTGTATCGATTCAAGTGATGTTTGAACACCTGGTCATTCTCGGCAATCAGCGACAACACCGCCGGGTCACCTTGCAGCAGCCAATCATCAGGGTCGTGCTGTGCCAGCGCCCATTGCATGATTGGCAGGCTTTCGTCGATCACATGGCTCGCCACACTCAATACCGGCACCGTGCCCTTGGGTGACAGCGCCAGCATCTCGGCCGGCTTTGCCTTGAGGCTCACCTCGATAATGCGCACGGCCACCCCGCAATAACGCAGGGCCAGGCGCGCCCGCATCGCGTACGGGCACCGCCGGAACGAATACAGCAGCGCCTCGCTCACTTGACCTCCAGGGTGCTCAACCCGTTGCCCTGGCGCTTGACCTGGATCTGCACCGGGATGCGCTCATGCATTTCCTGCACGTGGGAAATCACGGCCACCTTGCGCCCCTGGGCCTGCAAACCGTCCAAGGCGTCCATTGCCAATTGCAGTGATTCGGGGTCGAGGCTGCCGAAGCCTTCGTCGATAAACAACGACTCGATCTTCAACGTGCTGGACGCCATCGAAGCCAGGCCCAACGCCAGCGCCAACGACACCAGGAACGTCTCGCCACCGGACAACGAGTGCACCGAGCGCAGTTCATCGCCCATTTCCGTATCCATCACCAACAGCCCCAGCATGCTGCCGCCACGTTTGAGGCGGTAGCGGCGCACCAGTTGGCGCAGTTGCACGTTGGCGTGGTGCACCAGCAGGTCGAGGTTGTAGGCCTGGGCGATTTTGCGGAAGGTATCGCCGGTGGCCGAGCCGATCAGCGCGTTCAGGCGTGCCCAGCGCTGCCATTCGTCATAGGCCTGGGTGATTTGTTCTGCCAGTGCCTGGTTGGCGTCCTGACGCCGCTGGTCCTCGACCTGCCGTGCGCGCAGCGCGTCGCAGTGCTTCTCGTCGTCGGCCAGGTGCTGATTGAGGGCCGCGAGGCTGTTGTCCAGTTGCTCGGCTTCCAGGTTGCCATTGTGCTGGGCCTGGTGTTCGGCAAGGCGTTGTTCGCGCTCCTGCAGCAGCACCCTGGCTTGCTCCACGGCTTTTTCGCTGTGTTGCAACTGCTGGCGCAGCGCGCTGATTGCATGGTCATCGAACGCCAGCAAGCGGGTGAGGCCGGCGTCATCCAGCTCGGGATGCTGGGCGCGCCATTCGCCCAGGCGCAGGTCGAGGGTGTGTTGCTCGGCGCTGAGTGCCTGTTGGCGTTCCTGCTGGGCCTTGAGGTCGGCGGCCAGCTGGATCAGCGTGTTGCGCAAATCTTGCAACTGTTGGTTGGCGTCGGTTTCGTGTTGACGAGCTTGCGCCACCGCCTGGTCCAATTGCTGTTGCCAGTGTTCGGCGCTGGGGTATTCGCCCAACAAGGTGCCGAGTGTTTCCTGAGCCGCTTGCTGCTGGGCGGCCAGTTCCGCGACCTGCTGACGCAGCACGTCCAGTTGTTGCTGGCGATGCTGCTGATGGGTCTGTTCTTTCTCGATGGCTTGCCGGCGCTCTTGTTGCTCGGCGTGTTCATCGCGCTGCTGTCCCAGTTGCTCAAGGCGCTGGCTGACCTGCTGGTCCAACTGCATGAAGGTCGCAGCCGGCTCGCGGCGCAGGCCGTCCAGGGTGGCAGCGGGCAGCAGGTTGGCGAAGGCGCTGAGTTCTTCTTCAAGGCGGTCGCGGTCATTGGACAGCTCGCGTTGCTGGTCTGCCAGCAACTGGCGCGCTTGCTGGCTGGCCTCCTGGGCGGCTTGCAGTTGTTGCTGCAGGCGCCCGGCGTTTTGCTGCAGGTTGAGCAGGGCGCCCTGGCGTTGTTCGTCCTGGCTGATACTTTGCGTCAACTGGTTGAGTTGCTGGGCCAGCCAGGCGCTTCGCTGAGGCGGCTCCTGATTGAACAGCGCGGCGTACAGGGGATGGGCTTCCAGGCTGGGTTTGAGCGCCAGTTGCTGCGCCGCCAACTGCTCCTGCTGTTCCAGAAAACCCTTTTGCTGGGCGATCAAACCGCCCACTTCGCCACGCAGCTCGGTGAGTGTTTCCTTGAGGCTGTCGACCGCTTTCTGCGCCGTGGCCTCTTCATTTTCGTCATGGCGGCCGAGGCTTTGCAGCAGCGCCTCGGGCTGGTGGTACGGGTGCTCATGACTGCCGCACACCGGGCACGGCTGGTCGTCTTGCAACCGCTCGCGCAACTCCTCGACGCTGGCACTGCGGGCCAGGCGCTGGCGCTCCAGCAGTTGCTTGGTCACCGTGAGGGTTTGCTCGGCCACGGCCAATTCAGCCTTGGCTTGCAGGCCCGCCTGGTTGAGCTTTTCTCGCTGCTGCTGGGCCTGCACGAGTTTTTGCGTCAGCGCATCGCTCTGTTGATCCAGCTGTTGCTGGCTGTCCCACAGGCGCGTGAGCTCTTCGAAGGCGCGTTGCTGCTTGCGATTGTCCTGAAGCAGGCTGGCGAGCAATTGGATTTGTTCGGCCACGGCGTGGGGTTCGGCGCCAGCTTCCTGGTACAACAGCTCCAAGGCTTCGCGCTGCTGGGTGAACTGCTCGGCGGCGGCGCTGGCGCGCTGTTCCAGTTGCTGCAGTTCGGCCTGGCCTTTGTTCAGGCGATTGCCGATCAGCATCAGTTGTTGCAGGCGGTCGCGGTAGGCGGCCCAGGCCTCACTCAGCGGTGCGAGGGCGCTGCTGTGCTCAAGTTCGTTGGCCAGATGTTGCAGGCGCACGCCCACTTGCGCTTGTTTCTCCAACAAGCCATCGAGCGCGACCTGGCCCTGGGTGCAGGCGGTTTCCTGCACGTGCTGCTCTTCGGTGCGCTTGGCCAGGTCTTTGCTCAAACGGGCGAGGGTGCTCTGCTCTTCGAAGGCCCGGCGCAATAACGGCACGGCGTCGGCCTGATGTTTCAGAGCCTCGGTCAAGGCTGACTGAGCGGCGGCGTGCTGTTGTTGTGCCTGCTCTTGCTGGCTCTGTAACGCGGTTTGCTGCTCGATGTGCTGCGCAATCTGCGTGGCGAGCGGCGCCAGCAAGGTGCCCAGTTCGGCCTGTCGGGCGAAATGATGGCGCTGCGCCGCCAACTGCTCCAGGCGGCTTAAATCCTGGCGTTGCTGGCCCTGGTCATGCCATTGCTGCTCGGCGTGCTGCAACTGTTCGGCGGCGGCTTGCCGGCGCTCCTGCCATTCGCGTAGCTCCTTGAGCCACGTATGTTGCAGTTCCAACTGTTTGAGCTTAGCCTGCCGGGTCTTGAGCTGTTGCTGGGCTTCGGCCAATTGTTGATCGAGTTCGGCCCGCGCTTCGGGGGCCAGCGGCACTACACCGGTGGCCTGGTCCTGCAGCTGCTTGTGGGCTTCCTTGGCGTCCTTGGCTTTGTCGAACGCACGGCGACCCAACTGCGTGTAAAGCGCGGTGTCGGTGAGTTTTTCCAGCAGTTCGCTGCGTTCGTTATCGTTGGCCTTGAGGAACGCACTGAACTCGCTTTGCGCCAGCAATACGGCCCGGGTGAACTGCTCAAAGTTCAGGCCCAGGGCCTGTTCCAGCTGGGCCTTGTATTCGGTTTTCTGGCTGGCCAGCAGTTGATCGCTGTCCAGGTCGATCAGGCTTTGCCGGCTGTTCTGCAATTTGCCGCTGGCCTTGTCGCGGGCGCGGTTAGCTTCCCAACGCGCACGGTAGCGACGGCCATTGACGCCGACAAAGTCCACCTCGGCGTAACCGCCGCCGGTGCCACGTCGCAGCAGGGTGCGTGGGTCGCCGATGGAAATGTCGCTGTCGGCATCGGGCATCTTGGCCTGGCCGGTGTCGCCCAGGCGCGGCACGGCGCCGAACAACGCCAGGCATAACGCATCGAGCAGCGTGCTTTTACCCGCGCCGGTGGGCCCGGTAATCGCGAACAACCCGGCACTGGCCAAGGGCTCGGCGGTGAAGTCGATTTCAAACGGCCCAGCCAGGGAGGCGAGGTTTTTCAGGCGGATGGCGAGGATCTTCATGGCTGTTCATCCTCCTGTTGCACTTCCTGGAGCAGCACGGCGAAATCCTTCAAGGTCTGTTCATCCACTTCGCTGCCGTAACTGTCCTGCCAGGCGCGGCTGAACAGTTCCTGGGGCGTGAGCTGGTCGAGTTCAACCAGGCGCTCTTCATCGCGGTCTTCGCGGTTGCCCGCGCCTGCGTATTCGGCGGCGATGCGTACCAGGCGCACGGCTTTGCCTTGCAGGGCGGTTTCGATTTGCTGGCGCAGGTCCGGCTGTGGCTCGTCGAGGCGCACACGCACCTCCAGCCAAGGGTGGCGCTGGGTTTCGGCGAGCAGGTCGATGTCGGGCAAGTCGCCCAGTTGCTTGAGGATATCGGCCAGGGGCGCGGCTTCCAGGCGTTGCAGATTGACCGAACGGGGGATCAGGCGCGGTTCGACGTTCACCAGCCGCTCGCCCTGAAACGTTACGTCAAGAATCTGGTGCTTGTAGCCGATTTCGGAAAACGACAGCGGAATCGGCGAGCCGGAATAACGGATGCGTTCTTCGCCATTCACCTGCTGCGGCTTGTGCAAGTGACCGAGGGCGACATAGCCCACACGGTTATCGAACAGGCTGGCGGGCAGTGCTTCGGCATTGCCGATGATCAGGCTGCGCTCGGAGTCTTCCGACACCGAACCACCGGCCATATGCGCGTGGCTGATAGCGATCAACGCCTGGCCCTTTTTGCGTTTGGCCTTGGCCGCAGCGATCAGCCATTCATGCACCTGGCCGATACCGCGCAGGTAATCGTCACCCAAGTGTGCGCCGGTGACTTCCGCCGGGCGCAGAAACGGCAGCGCCAGGCACCATGCGGCGATCTTGCCTTTGGCATCCGGCAGGGGAATCAGCAGGCGTTCGGCGTCGAGTTGCCCGTCGTCCAGCCACAGCACCCGGCCCAACGCATGGGTGCGCAAGCGGCGCATCAACGGCGCCGGCAATTCGATGCGCGAGCCGGAATCGTGGTTGCCGGCAATCATCACAATGGTGAGCTTGGGGTTTTGCTCGTGGGCGCTGATGATGAAATCGTACAGGCGCTCCTGGGCCTTGAGCGGCGGGTTGACCGTGTCAAAGATATCGCCGGCGATCAGCAACGCATCCGGTTGCTCGGCTTTTAATTGGCCCAGCAGCCACTCAAGGAAACAGGCGTGTTCGAAGTCGCGTTCCTGGCCGTGGAGGTTTTGGCCCAGATGCCAGTCGGAGGTATGAAACAAACGCAAGGCGAACTCCGTGGAAAAGATGAAAAGGAGGGGAGTTTACCTGTAAAGCGGTGGGAGGGGGCTGGCTCAAATGCACAGTCAGTAAGGCGCAACGCTGTCCTGTGGCGAGGGAACTTGCTCCCGTTGGGCCGCGAAGCGGCCCCAGCTTCTGGTTTGAAAAGACTGGGCCTGCTACGCAGTCCAACGGGAGCAAGCTCCCTCGCCACAGGTTACCCGCTGCCTGCTCTATCGCTTAACTGACTGGCATTTGAGCAAGCCCCTCCCACCGCTATTTGGGGTACAGCGGCGGCAAGCTGGTGGTGTCGGTGGCCGGGGTTTGGGTGCGTTCGGTCATGGGGATGGCTTTTACGGCGCGCCACAGGTCTTCGCCCAGCCAGTACTGGCCGCTCTCGCTGTACAACGCGCCATTGAGGCCATCCAGGGCGTCGGACAGCGGCACGAACCGCGCCGCCATGTCCGCCAGGGTTTCCGGCTGTTGCCGCGCCCAGGCGTCCAGTGCCTGGCGTGTGGCTTGTGGGTCGTTGGCCTGGGTGGCGCGCTTGAGGTCGTCGAGCAGGGTGCGTGGGCTCGGGCCGGTCTGCGCGGTGCGTTGTACGGCGGGTTGCCGGCGCGCACGCCACCACAGGCCGAAGCCGAGCAAGGTGGTGCAGGCGAGCAGCAGTGTGCTGAGCTGCCATAGCCACAGGCGGTCATCGTCCGGTGCGGTGATTACGGTCGGCGTGGCGGGTGTGTCCACCACCAGGCTGGGGTTGGTCGCCACTTGCAGGGTGCGGGGCGGCAGGCTGGTGCGTTCGAGGTGGTCTTCGTGGGTGTTCCACCACACCACTTCCACTGCCGGCAGCTCCAGGGCCCCGGCGCGGGTCGGCACCAGCGCTTCACGGTCTTCGCGACTGCCGATCAGGCCGCGGTCGCTGCTCTGGTTGCCGAGTACCGGTTGATCCGGGTAGCGCCGCAGGCCACCGATGTCGGTACTCGGCAGGGCCGGCAGTTGCGCGCTGGAAAGACCTTCGGCCTTGACCGTGAGGCTGCGGGTCAGGGAGTCGCCGACTTGCAGGTGGTCGGGCTCGGGGTTCCAGGCTTCGCTCAGGGTCAGGTTGCGTGCGGGTATCCACGGCGCATCCGCCGGGTACAGCGCCGGCTTGGGCTTGACGGTCAGCGGCAGTTCGGCCGAGCTGACATGGATCAGCTTGCCTGGCTTGGTGCCTTGCAGCGTGTTTTCCTGGGGCGGGCGCGGTTCGACCAGCGTGGCGCTGAAGGTCTGCGCCGGAATCAGCAGGGCGCCGCTGTGCTGCGGATAGATCGCGTAACGGGTTTCGATCACCCCATGGCGGATGCTGTTGATGACCTTTTCGTAGGTACGCGATTCGCCCAATTGCTCGATCCGCGCATCGGGGATCTGCAACGGCGTCAGGCTGCTGTCGTCATACAGTGACACCGAATGGTACACGCGCACCGTCAACAATGCCTGGGCCTGCACGTACACGCTGTTCTGGTCGAGGCTGGCTTCGATGAACACCGGCGCCAGTTCGGCGCTGGTGTTCTGGCTGGCGGTCTCCACCACCTGCAGGCTGATCGGCTGGGTCTTGAGGTCGCCCACTTGCAGCGGTGGAATCACCACGGTGCCGTTTTCCCTGGGCAGCAGGGTGATGATCCAGCGTGTGGTGGCGTGGTTGTCGCCGCCCAGGGTGGTGAGCTGGTTGATCTGGCGCGTGCCGCTGACTTCGAACTGTGCATCGAGGGGGGACAGGTCGGGTTTGCCGAATTGGGTGACGTCGCTGGACTCCACCGTCAATTCCACCGTTTCACCGGAGTTGACGCGGCTGCGGTCGACGCTGGCGACCAGGTTCGCCGCCTGGGCGTGGCCTGTCGATAACGCGAGCAGGAGCAGAAGGGTGGTGCGGCGGCTCATCGAGTCTTGTCCTGATGTTGTTGCTGTTCGTACCAGAATTTGCGGCGCAGCAGTTCACCGGGGTTGTCCGGGATCTCCCGCAGCCATTGCTCCAGGGCCTGGCGATGTTCGCCGTCAAGGCTGGCATCGGTGGGGCGCAAGGGTGGCGTAGTGGTTTGCTCATCGCCCAGCTCGCTGCCCGGGACCTCATTGCCGCCGGCCTTTGGCGAGGCGTTTGCCTGGCTGTCGGTATTGCCGGCTTCACCCTGGCCCTGGGTGGACTGTTCGCCACCGGTGGAGCTTTGCCCGCTGGCGCCCGGTTGCGCAGTTTGGCCGGGTTGGGTGGTTTCGTCATCCTCGTTTTTGACAGGCTGCGCCGGTTCGGGCTGGGCCTGTTCCTGGATCAGGCTCTCCACCAGTGCCTTGTTTTTCAACGCCGGTTGCAGGTCGGGCTGCGCTTCAAGGGCTTGTTCGTAGGCGTCGACCGCAGCCTCCAGGGCGCCGGACCTGGCCAGGGCATTACCGCGATTGTAGTGGGAATAGGCGTCATTGCCCTCGGCAAAACGTTTGATCGCTTCGGCATAGTTGCCGGCCTCGTAAAGCGCCACGCCTTGCCATTGCGGGTCTTCAAAGTGCTCGGCGGCTTCGGCCGGGCGTTTGTGCTTGAGCAGGTATTGGCCCTGCTGGTCGGGACGCAGCCACAGGTCCTGGAATTCAAAGGCATAGCTCGGTTGCGGCGCGCCCAGCCACAGCAGGGGTAAGCAGAACAGCCAGCCGCGACGCCCGGCGCAAGCGGCCAGCAGCAACAACGGCAGGAGCAGCCAGTAGCCCTGGTCGGCCCAGGTGTCGAGGTGCAGCAGTTGGCCGTCGTTGCGCAGTGCCTGTGGACCGTCGAGCAGGCCGAGTTGGCGCAAGTCTTTATCATCCAGGCGTGCGGCGCGGTAGCGGCCACCCATTTCGCTGGCGAAGGCCTTGAGGGTCGGGCTGTCGAGGCGTGGTACCAGGATCGCGCCCTGATCGTCCTTGAGGAACTCGCCACTCTCCTGGGTGACCGGGGTGCCTTCGCGGCTACCGATACCGAGGATCGACAACGCCGGGGCCTGCGCCCCTTGCAGCAGCAGGCGGATGCCCTGGCGCTCCTGTTTCGACAGCGACGAGCCCACCAGCAACAGGCGCCCCTGGCCGAGACCGCCTTGCTTGAGCAGGGCCAGCGCCTTGTCCACCGCCAGATCGGCGCGATGGCCGGGCTCGGGCATGATCGAGGGGCGCAAGGCTTCCAGCAGGTTGCGGCTGGTGCCCAGGTCATCCGACAGCGGCACCAGGGTGTGGGCGCTGCCGGCATACACCACGATGGCGGTCGGCGCATTGCCCCGTGCCTGCAGCAAGTCATAGAGCTTGCGGCGCGCCTGCTCCAGGCGGGTGGGCGGGCTGTCGGTGGCGAGCATTTCCGGGGTCAGCTCCAGCAGCACCACCAGCGGGTCGGCGGGTTTCTGGCTGGACTGCTCGACTCTTTGCCAGCTTGGCCCGAGCAATGCCAATACCGCCAGCAGCCAGGCAATGCCCAGCACCACCCACGGCGATTTGCTCTCGCGCCCGCTGCCGCCACTGAGCAATACCGCATGAAAGGCCGGCGGCAGGATCACCTGCCAGCGCCCCGCGCGTTTTTGCCGGTGCCACAGCTGCCACAGCAACCAGCCGAGCAGCGGCAGCAGCAACAGCCACCAGGGGCGGAACCAATGCGGCCACAGATCGATCATCGACGCCTCCGCAAACGCAGGCGTTTAAGGCGTTGGCGCCACTCAGGATGCTGTTGCAGGAACAGGCCTTTGCTCGAGAGTTTATTGAAGGCGCGTTGCAAGGCGTTGTCGGGCCAGCGCTCCTGGATCACCAGCAACATGCTCAGGATCAATGCCAGGGCCAATGGCGCGCTGTACAGCGCCTGGGCCGGGCGGGCCTGGGTGGGTTGTTGCGCCACGGGCTCGAGCTGGTCGAGGGTTTCCTTGATCTTTTGCAGCTCGTCGCCGTCGCGGGCGCGGAAGTAGCGTCCCCCGGTGGCGGCGGCAATGGCCTTCAAGGCGGGTTCATCCAGGTCCAGGCTCGGGTTGACGCCGAGGATCCCCAGGGAACCGGTCTGTTCGGGGTCGGCGCCGATGCCGATCGGGTAGATTTTCACGCCTTCTTCGGCCGCCAGGCGTGCGGCGGTCAGCGGGTCGATCTGCCCGGCGTTGTTGGCGCCGTCGGTGACCAGGATCAGTACGCGACTCTGCGCCGGGCGCTGGCGCAGGCGTTTGAGGGCCAGGCCGATGGCATCACCGATGGCGGTGTTCTTGCCGGCGATGCCGATGCGGGCTTCATCCAGCCAGGTGCGCACGGTGTGCCGGTCGAAGGTCAGCGGTGCTTGCAGGTAAGCCTGGCTGCCGAACAGGATCAGGCCCACACGATCGCCTTCGCGGCTTTCGAGGAAATCCCCGAGCAGGTGTTGCACCAGGCTCAGGCGGCTGACGTCGTCGTCCTGCCAGTGCATATCGGGGAAATCCATGGAACCGGAAACGTCCACCGCCACCAGCAGGTCGCGGCCACTGGCGGCAATCGGTAGCGGTTCACCCAGCCATTGCGGGCGTGCAGCTGCGGTCAACAGCAATAGCCATAACACCACGAACGGCGCTTGCTGGCGCCAGCCCGGCAGGTTGACGCGGGCGCGACGGCGCGCCAGGCCTTCGAGGTCGGCCAGATAGCTGACCTTCAAGGCGGGCTCGCCGCTGTCGGCCACGGGCAGGATAAAGCGCATCAACCAGGGCAATGGCAACAGGGCAAAGATCCACGGCCAGGCGAACTCAAACATGTTTGCGGATCCAGGTGTCGACGGCTTGGGTCAGGCCCGCGATGGCTTTATCGTCGAGTTTGCACTCGGGCTTGTAGGCGCCTTCCACCAACACCATCCAGCGGGTCAGGCCCGCAGCGGGGCAGCGGTTGTCGAGAAAGGCCAGCCACTTGCGACCGTTGAGCGTGTGGCTCTGGCTGTAGGGGTAGTCGTTGCGGCACAGGCGTTTGAGCAGGCCGTTGAGCTGCTGCAGCCAGGCCCCGGCCGGGGCGCCGTCGTAGGGTTTGGGCATCAGGGCCAGCTCGGCGAGGGCGGCGATGCGCAGCGGGTCCAGGGGCTGTTCGGCACGGGCCACGGGGCGTTTTTTGGGCAGGAAGCGGCGCAGCCACCACAAGCCCCAACCGAGCAGTGGAATCAGCAGCAGCAACAGCCACCAGCCCGGTGCAGGCGGCCAGAAACCGATGGCGGGAGGCGCAATCAGCGGTTGCAGTTGGTCAAGGCTGCTCATTGCTTTTTAACCGGGCGTTGCGGGTTGAGGTATTCGCGCAGTTGCTCGACCATTTCGCTCTGGGTGCTCAAGGGCATCAATAACACCCGCAGCTTTTGCGCGAGCAGTTCCCAGCGGGCAATGCGGGCTTCGGCCTGGGCCTTGTAGGCTTGGCGCAGGTCGAAGTTCAGCGTGTCCAGTTCCAGCTGTGCGCCGCGCTCGGCAAAACGCAGCAGCCCGGCGGCCGGCAGGGCATGGTCCAGCGGGTCGGAGATCGGCAGCAGCAGCAGGTCGCAATGGCGTGACAGCAGGCTCAACTGCTGTTCGGCGCCTTCGGTGAGCGCGCGCTCATCACAGATCACGATCACCAGGCTGCCGGGGCGCAGCACTTCGCGGCCACGGCGCAGCGCCATGCCGAGGGCGTCGGCTTCCGGATGGCGTTCGGTATTCAGGCTCTGGTTGACCCGCACCAGCCGATTGAGCAGTTGCAGCAGGCTTTGTTTGCTGCGTCGCGGTTTGATTTCGTAGTGCTCGCTGTCGCCGAATACCAACCCGCCCACGCGGTCGTTGTGCCCCAGCGCGGCCCAGCCGATCAGGCTGGCCGCCTGCGCCGCCAGCACCGACTTGAACATCTGCCCCGAGCCGAAAAACAGCCGGCAGCTCTGTTCCACCATGATGAAGATCGGCCGTTCGCGTTCTTCATGGAAGAGTTTGGTGTGCGGCTCCTGGGTGCGTGCCGTCACGCGCCAGTCGATGGTGCGCACATCGTCCCCGGCCTGGTACACGCGCACCTGGTCGAAATCGACGCCACGCCCACGCAGCTTGGAGTGGTGCAGGCCGATCAACGGGCTGCGCTGGCTTGGGGTGGAAAACAACTGCACTTCCCGCACGCGATGACGCATCTCGATCAATTCGCTGAGAGTGACGCGGATGCCATCGCCTGCGTTCATGGGGTTCAAGCGACGGCAACGACGTCGAGAATGCGCTGCACCACACGGTCCTGGTCAACGCCGGCCGCTTCGGCCTCGAACGACAGAATGATGCGATGGCGCAGCACGTCGAACAACACCGCCTGGATATCTTCCGGGCTCACGAAGTCGCGACCGGCCAGCCAGGCGTGGGCGCGGGCGCAGCGGTCGAGCGCGATGGAGCCCCTGGGGCTGGCGCCGTAGGCGATCCACTCGGCCATTTCCGGGTCGAACTTGGCCGGTGTGCGCGTGGCCATGACCAACTGCACCAGGTATTCCTCAACCGCGTCAGCCATGTACAGGCCGAGGATCTCTTTGCGCGCCGCGAAGATCGCTTGCTGGCTGACCCGGCGTTCAGGCTTGGTTTCGCCGTTGAGCGCCTCGCCACGGGCCTGTTGCAGGATGCGGCGTTCCACGGTGGCATCCGGGAAGCCGATCTTGACGTGCATCAGGAAGCGGTCGAGCTGGGCCTCGGGCAGCGGATAGGTGCCTTCCTGCTCGATAGGGTTTTGCGTCGCCATCACCAGGAACAGCGGTGACAGGTCGTAAGTGCTACGGCCCACGCTGACCTGACGCTCGGCCATGGCCTCCAGCAAGGCCGATTGCACCTTGGCCGGGGCGCGGTTGATTTCGTCCGCCAGCACCAGGTTGTGGAAGATCGGCCCTTGCTGGAACACGAAGCTGCCGGTTTCCGGGCGATAGATCTCGGTGCCGGTGATGTCGGCGGGCAACAGGTCGGGCGTGAACTGAATACGATGGAACTGCGCTTCGATGCCTTCGGCCAGCTCTTTGATCGCTTTGGTCTTGGCCAGGCCCGGCGCGCCTTCGACCAGCATGTGGCCGTCGGCGAGCAGGGCGATCAGCAAGCGATCAATGAGTTTTTCCTGGCCGAGAATCTGCGTAGAAAGAAAGGTTCGCAGCGCAAGCAGCGCTTCACGATGTTCCATCGATGACGGTTCCTGGAGAGATGAGCCCGGGCGTCGAACAAAAACACCGGGCCTGGGGCGCTTACTTTAATGCATCGAGGGGGGCGGCGACTAACGGCATAACCGGTATTTTTGGCAAAACTTGTAGGATTATTGTGTCAGCACCGGCTTCTTGTAGTGAGCGGGCTTGCCCCGCGCTGGGTGGCAAAGCCGCCCCAACATGGACGCCGCAGTGTTTCAGGAAAACCGAGGTGGCTGGGTTTAGGGCGGCTGCGCCACCCAGCGCGGGGCAAGCCCGCTCACTACAATAGAAAACCATCTAGATCCGAGTGAAGGTGCCGGTACCCTTCAGGATGTTTTGCAGGGTTTCCTCGACTTCGGCCATATCCGCCGCTGCAGTGGCATGGGTAATCTCCAGCTGGTCCTTGCCGCCCAGGGCATCGGCATCACCTGCGGCCAGCTCAACCAGCAAGGTCGTCGCGCCCAGGGTGACCTTCACGCCATCCAGGGTCGACGGTTCGTAATCCCAGGTCAGCTCAACTTCGTCCTCGTCCGGGTAGCGCGTGAGCATGAACATCTCGCCGTTCTTGCCGTGGCAGCAGAGCATCGCCATGTTGTCTTCTTCTTCGTCGCACGGGGTGGCCATCAAGGCGTCGGTGTTCAGTTGCAGCATGGGGAATCCTGTCTGGGGGAGGGCGCAATGCGGGCGATTGTGCCATTGCCGCGAATTTTGTGCTGCATGCTATGTCGTGGGCGACATGACCTGATGGGTAAAATCAGTCACTTCCGGCACTTTTTGTCTCGAAAGCAGCCGATTTTTCTATCGGAATCTACGGGTTGCCCAAGTCGCAACCGCGCGCCTGCTTACCGATGACCGAATATGTCGCAGCGCCGCAAGCAGCGGTCTTCCTACACTCGTTAAGCTGCGCAACGGATGTGCATGAGCCAGGCGCCTGACCTGCCCGTCGTACCGTCACCCGGCAAAGTGCGCATCTTATGGAAGTTGTATGTGACCTGATTGTCTTGTCCAGCTTCACCCACCTGTCACCCTGATTCGTTTATGGTGCTTATATGAATACCAGCGAACAGAGTCGACGGTCTCCCCGAAAGGGGATAACACGCGACGCTTCCATCAATAACAAGCCCAAGCGGAGTACCACAGATGGCGTTCTTCACCGCAGCCAGCAAGGCCGACTTCCAGCACCAACTGCAAGCGGCACTGGCGCAGCACATCAGTGAACAGGCACTGCCACAAGTGGCGCTGTTCGCTGAACAATTCTTCGGCATCATTTCCCTGGACGAACTGACCCAACGTCGCCTTTCCGACCTGGCCGGTTGCACCCTGTCTGCCTGGCGCCTGCTTGAGCGCTTTGACCACGCCCAACCGCAAGTGCGGGTCTACAACCCCGATTACGAGCGTCATGGCTGGCAGTCGACCCACACCGCGGTTGAAGTGCTGCACCATGACCTGCCGTTCCTGGTGGACTCGGTGCGTACCGAGCTGAACCGCCGCGGCTACAGCATCCACACCCTGCAAACCACCGTGCTCAGCGTGCGCCGTGGCGGCAAGGGCGAGTTGCTGGAAATCCTGCCCAAGGGCACCCAGGGCGAAGGCGTCCAGCAAGAATCGCTGATGTACCTGGAAATCGATCGCTGCGCCAATGCCGCCGAACTGAACGTGCTGGGCAAAGAGCTGGAGCAGGTGCTGGGCGAAGTGCGCGTGGCCGTGGCCGATTTCGAACCGATGAAAGCCAAGGTCCAGGACCTGCTGGCCGGTATCGATGCCAGCCAGTTCGTCATCGACGGCGAAGAGAAGGCCGAGATCAAGAACTTCCTGGAGTGGCTGGTGGGCAACCACTTCACCTTCCTGGGCTATGAAGAATTCGTGGTACGTGACGACAAGGACGGTGGTCATATCGAATATGACGCCAATTCCTTCCTCGGCCTGACCAAGCTGCTGCGTGCCGGCCTGACCGCCGAAGACCTGCGCATCGAAGATTACGCGGTGACCTACCTGCGTGAACCGACCGTGCTGTCGTTCGCCAAGGCCGCGCACCCAAGCCGTGTGCACCGCCCGGCCTACCCGGACTACGTGTCGATCCGCGAGATCGACGCGAACGGTAAAGTCATCAAGGAACACCGCTTCATGGGCCTGTACACCTCTTCGGTGTATGGTGAAAGCGTGCGCGTGATCCCTTATATCCGCCGCAAGGTCGCGGAAATCGAACGTCGTTCGGGCTTCCAGGCCAAGGCGCACTTGGGCAAGGAGCTGGCTCAGGTCGTCGAAGTACTGCCTCGAGATGACCTGTTCCAGACCCCGGTCGACGAGCTGTTCAGCACTGTGATGTCCATCGTGCAGATCCAGGAACGCAACAAGATCCGCGTGTTCCTGCGCAAAGACCCGTACGGTCGTTTCTGCTACTGCCTGGCCTATGTGCCGCGTGATATCTACTCCACCGAAGTGCGCCAGAAGATCCAGCAAGTGCTGATGGATCGCCTGAAAGCGTCGGACTGCGAGTTCTGGACGTTCTTCTCCGAATCCGTGCTGGCTCGCGTGCAATTGATTCTGCGGGTCGACCCGAAGAACCGCCTGGACATCGATCCGGTCCAGCTGGAAAAAGAAGTGGTGCAAGCCTGCCGCAGCTGGCAGGACGACTACGCAAGCCTGGTCGTCGAGAGCTTCGGCGAAGCCCACGGCACCAACGTGCTGGCTGACTTCCCGAAAGGCTTCCCGGCCGGCTACCGCGAGCGTTTTGCCGCGCATTCGGCCGTGGTCGACATGCAGCACCTGCTCAGCCTGACCGAAGCCAACCCGCTGGTGATGAGCTTCTACCAGCCGCTGGGCCAGGTCTCCGGCCAGCGCGAGCTGCACTGCAAGCTCTACCATGCCGATACCCCGCTGGCGCTGTCCGACGTGCTGCCGATCCTGGAAAACCTCGGCCTGCGCGTGCTGGGTGAATTCCCGTACCGTCTGCGTCACGCCAATGGCCGTGAGTTCTGGATCCATGACTTCGCGTTCATCGCCGCCGAAGGCGTGAACCTGGATATCCAGCAGCTCAACGACACCCTGCAGGATGCGTTCGTGCACATCGTGCATGGCGACGCCGAAAACGATGCGTTCAACCGCCTGGTGCTGACCGCCGGCCTGCCGTGGCGCGACGTGGCGTTGCTGCGTGCCTACGCGCGTTACCTCAAGCAGATCCGCCTGGGCTTTGACCTGGGTTACATCGCCAGCACCCTGAACAACCACACCGACATCGCCCGCGAGTTGACCCGGTTGTTCAAGACGCGCTTCTACCTGGCGCGCAAGCTCACCGCCGACGACCTGGAAGACAAGCAGCAACGCCTGGAGCAAGCGATCCTCAGCGCCCTGGACGACGTCCAGGTGCTCAACGAAGACCGCATCCTGCGTCGCTACCTGGACCTGATCAAGGCGACCCTGCGCACCAACTTCTACCAGACCGACGCCAACGGCCAGAACAAGTCGTACTTCAGCTTCAAGTTCGACCCGCGTGCCATTCCCGAGCTGCCCAAGCCGGTGCCGAAGTTTGAAATCTTCGTCTACTCGCCGCGTGTCGAAGGCGTGCACCTGCGCTTCGGTAATGTTGCGCGGGGTGGCCTGCGCTGGTCGGACCGCGAAGAAGACTACCGTACCGAAGTGCTCGGCCTGGTAAAGGCCCAGCAAGTGAAGAACTCGGTGATCGTGCCGGTGGGCGCCAAGGGCGGCTTCCTGCCGCGTCGCCTGCCGTTGGGCGGCACCCGTGACGAGATCGCGGCCGAGGGCATCGCTTGCTACCGCATCTTCATTTCCGGTTTGCTGGACATCACCGACAACCTGAAGGACGGCGCCCTGGTGCCGCCGGCCAACGTCGTGCGTCATGACGACGATGACCCGTACCTGGTCGTGGCGGCGGACAAGGGCACTGCGACCTTCTCCGACATCGCCAACGGCATCGCCATCGACTACGGCTTCTGGTTGGGCGACGCGTTCGCCTCCGGCGGTTCGGCCGGTTACGACCACAAGAAAATGGGCATCACCGCCAAGGGCGCGTGGGTCGGCGTACAGCGCCACTTCCGCGAGCGTGGCATCAATGTCCAGGAAGACAGCATCACGGTCGTCGGCGTGGGTGACATGGCCGGTGACGTGTTCGGTAACGGCTTGTTGATGTCCGACAAGCTGCAACTGGTCGCGGCCTTCAACCACCTGCACATCTTCATCGATCCGAACCCGAACCCGGCGACCAGCTTTGCCGAGCGCCAGCGCATGTTCGACCTGCCGCGTTCGGCCTGGACTGACTACGACACCAGCATCATGTCCGAAGGCGGCGGTATCTTCTCGCGTAGCGCGAAGAGCATTGCCATCTCGCCACAGATGAAAGAGCGCTTCGACATCAAGGCCGACAAGCTGACCCCGACCGAACTGCTGAACGCTTTGCTCAAGGCACCGGTGGACCTGTTGTGGAACGGCGGTATCGGTACCTACGTCAAGGCCAGCAGCGAAAGCCATGCGGATGTCGGCGACAAGGCCAACGACGCGTTGCGTGTGAACGGTAACGAACTGCGCTGCAAGGTGGTGGGCGAGGGCGGTAACCTCGGCATGACCCAGCTGGGGCGTGTGGAATTCGGCCTCAATGGCGGCGGTTCCAACACCGACTTCATCGACAACGCCGGTGGCGTGGATTGCTCCGACCACGAAGTGAACATCAAGATCCTGCTCAACGAAGTGGTGCAGGCCGGTGACATGACCGACAAGCAGCGCAACCAGTTGCTGGCGAGCATGACCGACGAAGTCGGCGGCCTGGTGTTGGGCAACAACTACAAGCAGACCCAGGCCCTGTCCCTGGCTGCACGCCGTGCCTACGAGCGTGCCGCCGAGTACAAGCGCCTGATGAGCGACCTGGAAGGCCGTGGCAAGCTGGACCGCGCCATCGAGTACCTGCCGACTGAGGAGCAGCTCACCGAGCGTGCTTCGAATGGCAAGGGCCTGACCCGTCCGGAACTGTCTGTGCTGATCTCGTACAGCAAGATCGACCTCAAGGAAGCGCTGCTCAAGTCCCTGGTGCCGGATGACGACTACCTGACCCGTGACATGGAAACCGCGTTTCCGCCAAGCCTGGTGGCCAAGTTCTCCGAGGCCATGCGTCGCCACCGCTTGAAGCGTGAGATCGTCAGCACCCAGATCGCCAACGACCTGGTCAACCACATGGGGATCACCTTCGTTCAGCGGCTCAAGGAGTCCACCGGCATGAGCCCGGCGAACGTCGCCGGTGCTTATGTGATCGTGCGTGACATCTTCCACCTCCCGCACTGGTTCCGTCAGATCGAGGCCCTGGACTATCAGGTTTCGGCTGATGTGCAATTGGAGCTGATGGATGAACTGATGCGCCTGGGCCGTCGCGCCACGCGCTGGTTCCTGCGCAGCCGTCGCAACGAGCAGGACGCGGGTCGTGATACCGCACACTTCGGTCCGCACCTGGCCGCGCTGGGTCTCAAGCTTGACGAACTGCTGGAAGGCCCGACCCGCGAAGGCTGGCAGACCCGTTACCAGGCCTACACCAACGCCGGCGTGCCGGAGTTGTTGGCGCGCATGGTGGCCGGTACCACGCACCTGTACACCTTGCTGCCGATCATCGAAGCGGCCGACGTCACCGGGCATGACGCCGCCGAAGTGGCCAAGGCCTACTTCGCCGTCGGCAGCGCCCTGGACTTGCCGTGGTATCTGCAGCAGATCAGCGATCTGCCGGTGGCCAACAACTGGCAGGCCCAGGCCCGTGAAGCCTTCCGCGATGATGTGGACTGGCAGCAACGGGCGATCACCATCTCCGTCCTGCAAATGGCCGATGCGCCACAAGACATGGAAGCCCGCGTGGCCCTGTGGCTTGAGCAGCACAAGGACATGGCGGATCGTTGGGTCGCGATGATGCTGGAAATCCGCTCTGCGGTCGGCACGGACTACGCCATGTATGCAGTGGCCAACCGTGAACTGCTGGACCTGGCGATGAGTGGTCAGCCGGTAATTTAAACCGTTGATCCATGGCTGTAACCAAGAATCCCCGCATGGAAACATGCGGGGATTTTTTTATGCGATCTTCAAAGGCCGGGGTTCTCGGCGATCAATACGATGGCCTGCCGACAATGATGATGGGGGCCATGAGTTTGAATACCCTGGGAATGCGCGCCTGCAGATCCAGGCGAAGGGTCTCGCAGGTCGAGTACTGTTCCAGGGTCATTTGATGCCAGATAGCATTCATGTCTTGCTTGAGTATCTCAGCCGCCGGGTAGTCCGGCAGTTTCGGCAGTACCAGCCCCAGTACGGCATAGGCCTTGGCAAAATCCCTTGCAAGCCCATAGGTGCGCGGCGCCGAGGGGTGCCTTTGCGCAAAGTTGAGTTTGCCTTTGCCATTACGCGGCATGCCCGCCAGTGCATAGCCGTATTCCAGCAGCGCGTCCAATTGCCCCGTCCCTGCAAGTTGTATCAACCGTTGTTGTTTTTCCAGCACGCTGGCGCTGGACTTGCTGGAAAATACTCGATCAGCCAAGGCTTGCAGGTCGCCGCCGTCCGCCGCTTTTTGCAGCAGCTCTTCAACCAGTGCACGGCGTTCCACTGCGTTGGGGATCAGTTGCGGCGTGTCGCGATAGGCCTGGGCGAGTTGAAATTGTGCGGTGTGATCACCTCTGGCGACGGCCTTGTCCAACCAGCTCACCTCCTTGTCGAGCAGGAACAGAAACCGCATGGCTTGGGTATCGCCCGCAGCGGCGTTGGGCGTCAGTTGTTCGCGTGCCTTTGCAAGGGAGTCGGCATCACCCAGTCGCATCAGGGCAGGGATATGGTTCTGGGCGGCTGCCAGCTTGAGCCATTGGCGCGCTTCTTCAGAGGCTATGCGCAAGTCACCGTCGCGCCGGCTGACACACAGGGACATGGCGTACTGCGCCTCGGCATGACCTCGCGCAGCGGTGATGTTCAGGCATAGCTCGGCCTGGGCGTAGCTTTCCAGGGAAAACAGTTCAAACCCGATCCTGCCCGCGATGCCATTGAGCTGGTCGAGTGATGCCTGGAGGGTTTCGCCCAACAGGCTTTTCTGCGCGTTCAACTGGGTGAGCAGTGTGAACAGTGCAGGCAGTGTTTGAGAGTCTACGTACATGAGGGTTACCTGTGCTTGTGCACTTGATGAGTGAAAACACAGGTTAAGAAAGTTGTCTGGGCCGCAAGCGTTACATAGCTATGGCTGCGCTCGGCGAGTCAGACGATGGGCCAGATGGTTCAGGTGCTGGGTCATCAGGTTCACGGCGTGGTCTGTATCGCCCTGTTCAATCGCGTCTGTCATCGCCAGGTGTTCCTGCCAGGTGCAGTAGGTGCAGGCTTGGGTTTCGTATTGCGCAATGATCAACGATGTCAGCGGTACCAGGCTGTTAAGGAACTGCGCCAACGGCGCGTTACCGGCGATCGCCGCCAACTGCAGGTGAAATTCCCCCGACAATCGAATGGCCGGTGCGCGTTGATCCCGTTCGATACAGTCGCGTTCCCTGGCAATCAGCTCGCGTAGCTGGCGTACCTGGGTTGGGGTAGCTGCGGCGCAGGCCAGTTGCACTACCATGATCTCCGTCAGCCGCCGCGCTTCGAGGATTTGTCGCGTTTGCCGGGCATCCGGCGCCGCCACCTGGGCGCGCTGGTTGGGGCGCAGGATGATCACCTGTTGATGGGACAGTTTCGCCAAGACCCGGCGAATCACACTGCGACTCACACCGAAGATTTCGCCCAGGCCCTCTTCGGTAAAACGGCTGGCCGGGGCGATGCGTTGTTCCAGAATCGCGTCGAACAGCCGTGGGTAGATATCGTCCACCGAGGGTTTTTTGCCCGCGACCAGGCGCATGGCAGGCAGGGTGGTGATGACTGAATTACGGTGTAGCGCGCGGGCGGTCATGGCCTGTCTCCAATAATCAGCTGCCCAGGTGGTCGTCCGGGATATTCAAGCGTATGCCCATGCGCAGACCTTCCTGAAGGATGTGCCGGCGCATCTCGGCGCTGGCCAGGGCGCTGTTCTTGTTGCGGATGGCGCGCACCACGGCTTCATTTTCCTGCAGGCGTTCGGCCAGATGTTCGGGGGAGTTGCGCAGTACCTGGGCGCTCTGCTTGAGGGCGTTGCTGGTCTGTTGCACCACGTTCTGGAAGATCGGGTTGGAGGTCAGGGCGAAGAGCTCTTCGTGGAAGTTGAGGTAGGCGTTCATCCCGGCTTCGGCGTCACCGGCGTCGAGGGCTTCGCGCATATCCATCAGGGTCAGGCGCAATTGGCCGACTTCCTTGCTGCTGATGGACTGCGCCACCAGGCCGACAATGAACGGTTCGAGGGTGTAGCGCAGTTGCAGGATGTCTTCGAGGCTGGCATCGGCCACGGTGTCACTGGCTTGGGGCTCGTTCACGCTGGTTTCGAGCACCACCACGCCCTTGCCGGGCATGGAACGCACCAGGCCGAGGGTTTCCAGCACAATCACCGCTTCGCGCAGGCTGGGGCGGCTGATGCCTAGCTGTTCGGCCAGCTCGCGTTGGCCGGGCAGCATTTCACCCTGGCGCCACTGGCCCCGCTTGAGCGCGGCGCGCAGTTTTTCTACCACTGAATTGACGACGGTTGAGGTGCTGATCACGTCTGCGTCTCCTTGATGTTGCAAACACGGTTGTCAAAGTCTGGGAGGGGGCTTGCTCCCTCCCACAGTTGATCGATGTCTGCCATGAAAATGGATCAGAACTCCTGGTGTGTCGGGAGCACCGGTTTCTTGGCCTGGAAGGTATAACCCTGCTGGCCGTCGAGCACTTTGTTGGCGCGCTGGATATCGATATCTTTTTCCCATCGGGCGATGGCCACGGTCGCCACGCAGTTGCCGATCAGGTTGGTCAGCGCGCGGCCGATGCCCATGAACCAGTCCACCGCCAGTACCAGCACCAGGCCGACCACGGGAATGGCCGGGATGGCGGTGAGTGTCGCCGCCAGAATCACCAGCGCCGACCCGGGAATGCCGTGCGCGCCCTTGGAGGTGATCAATGACACCAGCAGGATGGTCAGCAAGTCAGTCATCGACAGGGGCGTGCCGGTGGCATTGGCGATGAACACAATGGCCAGGGTCAGGTAGATCGAGAAACCATCGAGGTTGAACGAATACCCGGTCGGAATCACCAGGCCCACGGTGGAGCTGCCAATCCCCAGGTGTTCGAGTTTGCGCATGATCTGTGGCAGCACCGCATCGGAGGAGGCGGTGCCCATCACGATCAGCAGTTCTTCACGCAGGTACTTGAGCAACGGCAGCATGCGCAGGCCGGACAGGCGCATCACCAGGCCCAGGATCAGCGCGACAAAGGCAAAGCAAGTCAAGTAGAACAAACCCACCAGGCTGCCCAGGTGCTGCAGCGAATCCAGGCCATAGGTACTGGTGGTAAAAGCGATCGCGCCAAACACGCCAATCGGCGCCAGCCGCACGATCATGCCCATGATGCGGAAGATGATGTGGCTCAGTTCGTTGATCAGGCGCGAAATGCCTGACGCCGCTTCACCCACCAGGTTCAGTGCGCTACCGAAGAGCACCGAGAACAGCAGCACTTGCAGCACATTGTTGTCGGCGAAGGCGCCGATCACCGAGTTGGGGATCAGGTCCATCAGGAACTGGCTGGTGCCACGGATGTGTTGGCCTTTGTCGGCCAGTTCATTCAAACCGGCGGAGGAGAGCTGCTCCAGATGGATATTGGCACCGGTGCCGATGCCGGTACTGAAGGCCATGATCAAGCCGATCACCAGGGCCACGGTGGTGAGTACTTCAAAGTAGATCACCGACTTGAGGCCGATTCGCCCGACTTTCTTCAAGTCGCCGGCACCGGAAATACCGCTGACCACCACGCAGAACACGATCAGGCCGATCAGCATCTTGATCAGCTTGATAAAGCCGTCACCCAGGGGTTTGAGTTGCGAAGAGAATTCGGGAAGGGCCAGGCCGCAGATTATGCCGAGCATCAGGCCAATCACGACTTGCAGGAAAATCGAACGCGAGCACCATCTGAGCATGGGAGGGATCTCTATTCGGTGCCCTGGTGATTCCAGGGCTTAATTGTTGTGGTATTACCGGTAAGTCCAGTGCTGGGCCAGTCTACGCCGGGTTTTTTTGAAATCACAAGTAAAAATTCAGGGCTTGACCGGTCCCGGTCTGACCAGTTGGTCGGTAAGACTCAAGCTTGAGCGGTTGGCGGGTCGGAATTTTTTTCGCTTATTATCCGCGCCTTGATTGAGAGGTAATGCATGGACAAGCCAGGGCTGACCACGGATACAACAGGGCTGACCTACTGCACTTGGCGCACCTCGGCGCCGGAATATCCGCATTATCACGACCACGAGTGGGGCGTGCCGGTGGCGGATGATATTCAGCTGTACGAGAAAATTTGCCTGGAAGGTTTTCAGGCGGGCATGGCGTGGATCACCATCTTGCGTAAGCGCGAGCAGTTTCGGGCGGCATTCGAGGGGTTTGATTTTCGGCGTGTGGCGCAATACGGCGAGGCCGATATAGAGCGCTTGATGAAAGATCCGGGCATCGTGCGTAACCGGGCGAAGATCGTGTCCACGCTCAACAATGCGCGCCGGGCGTGTGAGCTGGTGGATGAAACCGGCTCGCTGGCGCGCTGGTTGTGGGCGTTTGAACCCTCGGATGAGGAGCGTCCGGCGCAGGTGGACTTGGCTTACTGGACGGGTAATCCGACGTCTGCGGCTTCGGTGCGGTTGTCGAAGGCCCTGAAGAAGCGCGGCTGGACCTACGTTGGCCCGACCACGATGTACGCGTTGATGCAGGCCATGGGCATGGTCAATGATCACCTGGAGGGCTGTGCTTGCCGGCCGCGCATTGAAGAGCTGCGCCGGCACTTCAAGCGCCCGTGAGGCGCTGATTTGCGCCTGCGGGGCTTCACCGCGTCGGCGCTCTAGCCCATCTGGCGCAGGATATCGCGCACCCGGTCCAGCGCCGGGTCGATGTCCAGCAGTTCGATCGCGCCGAACCCGAGCGTCAGGCCCTGGCGCACCGGCGCGCTATGAAAGAACACATCCAGCGGGTACAGGCCGACGTCCGCCTCCCGTGCCAACCGAATCAGCTTCGCGATATCCAGCGGCGCCTTGCACAACGCCGCCATATGAAACCCGATCACACTGGGCACCGCTTCGAACCACGGCGACAGGTCCCCGGCCAGGCGCTGCAGGATGCGCTCGCGGCGCCCGGCGTAGACCGAGTGGCAGCGGCGAATATGCTTGAGCAAACAGCCTTCGCTGATGAACTTGGCCAATGCCCATTGCGGCAATGTGGAGCTGTGCTGATCGGTCAATTGCTTGGCCTTGAGCACTGCGCCATGAATGGCTGGCGGCAGTACGGCATAGCCCAGGCGCAGCTGCGGCAGCAGGGATTTGGAGAAGGTCCCGACGTAGGCCACCAAGCCTCGGTTGTCCATGCTTTGCAGGGAGTTGGCGGGGCGACCTTCGTAGCGGAAATCACTGTCGTAGTCGTCTTCGATGATGATCGCGCCCAACGCAAGAGCGCGGGCCAGCAAGGCTTCGCGGCGCGCCAGGCTCATGGGCATGCCCAGGGGGAACTGGTGGGACGGGGTCACATAGATCAGTCGCGTGTCGTCGGGGATCTGGTCGACCTGGATGCCCTGGGCGTCCACCGGCACGTCGGCAATACGCGCGCCCATGGCCGTGAACAGCTGGCGGGCGGGGCTGTAGCCGGGGTCTTCCATGGCGACGAGAGTACCGGGTTCCACCACCACGCGAGCGATCAAGTCCAGCGCCTGTTGCGCGCCATTGGTGACCACAATGTCATTGGCGTGGCATTTCACCCCGCGAGAAAAGGCGATATGCCCGGCGATAGCCTCGCGCAATGCCGGCAGACCTTCCGGTTGGCTGTAAAAACCGCTGTTGAGTGCGATACGGCGTAATGCATCCTGGGTACAACGTCGCCATTCATCCTGGGGAAATTGATTGCGCGTGGTGGCCCCGCCGAGGAATTCATAACGCAGGGTTTTCTCAGGTGTGGGATGGTGCATGGGCGAGGGCAGCGCGGCCCATTTTTCCAGGTTGGCGGCACAGGCCAGGTCGGCGGCGGTTTGCAGGCGCTCGGGCGGCGGCGCCCAGGCGTTGACGAAGGTGCCCCGGCCGATCTTGCCGACCAGCAACCCTTCATACGTCAGCGTGGTGTAGGTGTCGGAGACGGTCTTGCGCGATACGCCTAACTGCTCGGCGAGCAGGCGGCTGGGAGGCAGTTGCGCGCCGGCCGAAAGCCGCCCGGCGGCGATGGCTTCGCGCAACTGCTGGTAAAGCTGGGCGGCCAGGTCCTTGCGGCCATTGATGACGAGGTGCAATTCCATGTTTCATCCTGGGACAGATCGGTCTGCGCCAAGGTTACCCGCAAATCCCCCCTGATACTTGTAGTGAGCGGGCTCGCCCTAATGCCAGTCAGTTAAGCGATAAAGCGGACGATGGATAAATTGTGGGAGGGGCGGTGCGACGATTCGACTTGCTCCCGATGGCCTGCGTAGCAGGCCCATTTTTGAGGCCGCTGCGCGGCCTATCGGGAGCAAGCCCCCTCCCACAGTGACCGCGTTAATCCTTAACTGACTGGCATTAGGGCTTGCCCCGCGCTGGGGGGCGAGCCCGCTCACTACAGTTGGGGTCAGGACAGGAAGCCGCCGTCCACATTCAGCGATACACCGGTGGTGTAGCTCGACGCATCACTGGCCAGGAACAATACCGCACCGGCCATCTCGCTCGGGTCGGCGACACGCTTGAGCGGGATCTGCGCCAGGGCCATTTTCAGGATCGAATCGTTCTTCACCAGCGCCGAGGCGAATTTGGTATCGGTCAGGCCCGGCAGCAGCGCGTTGCAACGAATGCCGAACGCCGCACATTCCTTGGCGAACACCTTGGTCATGTTGATCACGGCCGCCTTGGTCACCGAGTAGATGCCCTGGAACACGCCTGGGGAAATGCCGTTGATCGAGGCCACGTTGATGATGCTGCCGCCGCCGTTCTCGCGCATCAATTTGCCGGCTTCCACCGACATGAAGAAATAGCCGCGAATGTTCACGTCGACGGTCTTCTGGAACGCGCCGAGGTCGGTGTCCAGCACATTGCAGAATTGCGGGTTGGTCGCCGCGTTATTGACCAGGATGTCCAGGCGCCCGAACTGTTCCCGGATACCGGCGAACACTTGGGTGATCTGCTCCATTTCACCAATATGGCAGGCAATCGCCGTGGCTTTGCCGCCATCGGCGATGATCGCGTCGGCCACGTGCTGGCAGCCCTCCAGCTTGCGGCTGGACACGATCACGTGGGCGCCTTGCTGGGCCAGCAGCTTGGCGATGGCCTCACCGATACCGCGGCTGGCACCGGAAACAAAGGCGATCTTGCCGTCGAGGTCGAACAGGTTGGTCTTGGACATGAGGTTTCCTTGTTCTGGTAATCAGAGTGCGGATTTGGCGATGACATTCAGGCTCATCTGCTCGAGCAGCTTGTTCATCTGGATGAACTGCGCAAAGCGTTTGTCCTGGGTCTGGCCATGGAAGAAGCGGTAGTAGATCTGCTGCACGATCCCGGCCAGGCGGAACAGGCCATAGGTGTAGTAGAAGTCGAAGTTGTCGATCTGCAGGCCGGAACGTTCGGCGTAGTAATCGACAAACTGACGGCGGGTGAGCATGCCGGGGGCGTTGCTCGGCTGGCGTCGCATCAGTTGCACCGGTGCGGGGTCGGCAGCTTCGATCCAGTAGGCGAGGGTGTTGCCCAAGTCCATCAAGGGGTCGCCGAGGGTGGTCAGCTCCCAGTCCAGCACGCCGATGATCTGCATCGGGTTGTGCGGGTCGAGGATCACGTTGTCGAAACGGTAGTCGTTGTGCACGATGCTGGACGTCGGATGGTCGGCCGGCATCTTGTCGTTGAGCCACAGACGCACTTTCTCCCAGCTGGGCGCGTCCGGGGTCAGGGCCTTTTCGTAACGCTCGCTCCAGCCACGAATCTGCCGCGCGACATAGCCTTCGGGTTTACCCAGGTCGGCCAGGCCGCAGGCGGTGTAATCCACTTGGTGCAGTTCGACGAATTTATCGATGAAGCTTTTGCACAGGGCTTCGGTCCGGGTCGCGTCCAGTTCCAGTTCGGCCGGCAGGTCAGAGCGCAGGATGATGCCGTTGACCCGTTCCATGACGTAGAACTCGGCGCCGATCACCGATTCATCGGTGCAATGCACGTAGGCTTTCGGGCAGTACGGGAACCCATCCTTGAGCTGGTTGAGAATGCGGTATTCGCGGCCCATGTCGTGGGCGGACTTGGCCTTGTGGCCAAATGGCGGGCGGCGCAGTACGAACTCCTGGCCCGGGTATTCCAGCAGGTAAGTCAGGTTGGACGCACCGCCGGGGAATTGGCTGATCTTGACTGTGCCGCTCAGCCCCGGAATGTGGGCCTTGAGGTAAGGATCGATCAGGCTGGCATCCAGTTCTTCGCCTGGGCGGATCTGAGTCGATTGGTCGTTAAGCGCCATGCTTATCCCTTCTGCTTATTTTAAAGGCCGTGGACTATTGGCTAATCTAATGCGCGCCGCCGCTCAGCGACAAGGTCGGGGCGGCTTAATAGGTTAGCGTGTTGGAGGATGATCAGCGGGCCTGATGTGCTCAAATCACCAGCACGGCACGGCCGCCGGGAGTACAGGACAGGTTGGCACCGATTTCGACTTTTGCCAGGTCCACGCCCAGGCCGGCGAGCAGGTTATTGACCAGCGGGTCGAGCAAAGGGCTGAGCAGGCCGGAGATGACCCCGCTGAGCAGGTTCAGCACGCCGGTCAGCACGTCGACCACCAGGCCCACCACCAAACCGAGAAGCCCGGTGAGTGTCGGTGTATGGCTGGTCAGCCGGATACCGTTGAGGGTGTCGCTCAAGCTGCCGACCACGTTATTGGCGCTGAAACTGAAATAGCTCGGCGGTTGCTTGACCTCCGGTGGCGACACATAGACATGGGCGCGGGTGGTCTTGGCCACGCTGCTGTCGACGCGCAGGCTCAGGCCACCGACCGCGTAGGGTTGTCGTGGGTCGCACACGCCTTTGCTGCAGGTCTTGACGCCAAGGTCGAGCAGCGGGAAGTCGTCGACTTTCAGCGGGGCGGTGGATGAGAACAGGTTCTTCGGGTCGACCTGGCCCACCATCAGCCTGACGGCGGAGGTTGTGCCTGACACCGAGAGGGATTTGTCGGCGGGTCCGTTGCAACGATAGCCGGTCACGTAGCTGCTGCCGCTGGCGGCCTCCAGGGCGATATCGATTTGCGTGCCAGGCACCACATCCAATGAGCTGCCCAGCAGCAAACCCACCAGGTCGGTGACCAGGCCGATCACCTTGGTGAGCCCGTCGATCACCGGCAGTTTAAGGGAAATCCAGGTCCTGACTTGCGCCGTGCGCACCGCAATCGGCTGGGTGTCGATCAACTGAGGGTTACCGATAGCGGAGATCTGGGCCGGCTCGATGACCCGGGTCTTGACCGTGACATTCAACAAGCCCAGCACATCGACCGGCAGCTCGACCGCCACCGCGCTGGCCTTGTTCGACAGTTGCACAAAGCCCTGGATCAGGTTGAACAGTTGCAGGTCGACATTCAGTGCGCTTTTATCGGTGCCGTTCTGGATCTTGACCAGGTCACCCAGGTGCAGGATCTGCGTGCCGGGTGCGATCAGCTTGATGGTTTCCAGGTTGTTGATCACCACCTGGACCGCGTCGCCGCCCAGCTTGAGCACGTCGATGGCGGCCTGGATCAACTGGCCAACGGTGGCGTCGGTCTGGAGCAGTTGGTCGTAGTTGCCGGCGCTGACATTCAGGCGGATGGCCAGGGCATCCAGGTAGCTGAGCAGGCTGATATCGGTGTTGATCAAGCCATTCCAACCCACCGCGTCGAGCTGCAGCTTGCCGCCCAGCAGGCCGCCGATCAGGCCATTGAGGGCGGCGGACTGAGTGCTGTCTATCGTCAGCAAGGTGCTGCGCACGGTGAGCGTGGCCACCGGTGGTGCGGGGGCGGCGGCTACGGCGGTAGCGTTCAGCAGCGTGGTCAGGCTGATGGGCTGTGCCGAAAACAGTGTGTGCAGGGCATGGGCGATGCTGGTGGCAACGCGGTGGGTGGCGATCACCTGGATGGCATCGGTTTTGCTCGGGTCGGCGCTGAAGGTGCGCATAAAGTCCGCGCCGGTGGCCAGGGCGCCGCAGGCGGTGCTCAACGTACGGTTTGCATCGACCGGGAAGTCATTGCGCAGGGCGCTTTGGGTCGCGAATTGCGCGGCATTGTCATTCGGCGCGGTGCATTTGCCGCCGCGGCTGACGGCTTCCAGCGCCGCAGTGTCGACGACGCGTTGCAGCTTGCGTTTTTCCAGGTACAGGCGGCCACTGTCGACCACCAATAGCAGAAACAACAGCGCGATCCCAAGCGTCAATGCGCCGATCAAACCAATGGCACCGCGTTGACGGGCCGGGCCGGGTCCATGGCCAACCATTGTGCGTTCCTTCGCCGGTCCTGCACCGGCGTCCTGAGCATCCCCGCATGCAGTGTAGACAGGTTTTACGACGTAGCTGGCTAATCGCTACTAGTTGCGTGGCGGGAGGGGTACCGGGGTCAGCACCGGACGGCCGGCGAAATATTCCACCAGGTTGTCGGCCACGCGTTGCACCGTGTCATGGGCGGCTTCCGGCGACAGGCCGGCCACATGGGAGGTGAGCACGGTATTGCTCAGGCGCTTGAGGGCGTCCGGCACTTTGGGCTCATCATCGAACACATCCAGCGCCGCGCCGCCGATACGCCGTTGCTCAAGGGCGGCGACCAGGTCAGCGGTGACCACCACGCTGCCACGTCCGATGTTCACCAGATAGCCGTTCGGCCCCAGGGCGTCGAGCGCATGGCGATCGATCAGATGGCGGGTGCCCGCGCCGCCCGGCGTGGCCAGGATCAGGAAGTCCGAGGTGCGCGCCAGTTCTATCGCCGTTGCGCAGTAGGTGTAGTCCACATCATCACGAGGCTGGCGGTTGTGATAACTGATCTCCATGCCGAAACCGAGTGAAGCGCGCTTGGCGATCTCCATGCCGACTGCACCGAGCCCGAGAATGCCCAATTGTTTACCGCCCAGGGAAGGGCGCATGACCTTCGGCCATTCACTGCGCCGTACCGCCGCATCGGTCTGGGGAATACCGCGCACCAGCGACAGCAGCAACGCCATGGCGTGGTCGGCCACCGACGGCGCATTCACCCCGGCGCCATTGGTCACCACGATCCCGCGATTGCTCGCCGCCTGCAGGTCCACATGCTCGTAGCCGGCACCGATCACGCAGATGATCTCCAGCAGCGGCAACGCAGCGATTTCCTCGGCGTACAGCCCCAGTGGCCCACGGGTCAGCACAGCCTTGATCTGCCCGCCGTGGGTCTTGATCGCCTGGGCGCGTTCGGCGGGCGTCGGAGCCAGGATTACATGGAACTCGCTGTCCTCGATGATGGACAGGTAGTCGTTGATGGTTTCAACCAGGACCAGAACAGTGGTGGACATCGCAAGGCTCTTCCTGAAGGGTTTGATAGGGGCAGTATGCGGGATTTGCAGGGCACAGCGTTTTGTTCAAGTAGAAAAAGTTCTTCTTGCGTAAGGCCATTCTGAATTTTCTGCTTCCCCCTCCAGCGTCGAAAAGCTGCGCCAGACTTTGTCGACTTTCCCACTTTGCAGAGACGACATGGATGCTTGTTCCTGCCACACCCGAAGAGATTGAATGGACGCCGTACGGTTACAAACACAGCCCTTCGACGCTAATACCCTGGAGAACAGTCATCGCTGGCACGTTGGTAGGCCCGGCTAAATACAGGCCCGGTATCGCTATTGAAATGCTTGAACGAGAGGCTTATAAAAATGGTGTCTGCACCACTAATGGAAAACCCTGGAAAGTCATGGAGTATCCACACTGCATTGGCGCCAGCCATGGCAGGCTCAGTCGCTGGGTCCGCATAGAACTGAGTGCTGGCGCTATTCATGGTCATCCGATTTCTGAACAGGAATTCAGGAGGTTAACAAATTGATCCCATTTCACTTTGCCGGTGGCACCGTCACTCATGATGACTTGTCGATCCTGCAGGATGTAGCGTTAGCGAAGCAGATCGACCTATTGAAGGAAGATATGCTCCAAGTCGAATTCGCGGGTGGGTTGCTGCTGGATGTGGGCTGGTACCCGGAATTTGATGCCGCGGGTGGCTTTCGAATTAATGTCATCAAGGATTTCGACTGGGCCCGCCCTGTGATTGCACTGACCGCCCACGAAACTGCTGAGCTGGTCGAAAAACTGGATATTGCGCAGAACGCTATCAATGGCGAACTGCGCAACACCCACTTGGGTACCTCGGCTTATTAGTTGAAAGCCCGTTGCCTCAGTTCCAGATGTCCAAGGCTTTGACTCGCTTCACAAACGCGCCCGCCAACGTCGCATTGTGATGCTCAATGATCGCCTCGGCCTTCAGCGCCGGGGTGTCCATGCACGTATGGCCATCCTCCGGCAACACCACCGAGAAACCCAGCTCGGCTGCCACTCGACAGGTGGTGTCGATACAGAACTGGGTCTTCATGCCCACGATCACCAATTCATTGACCTGCGCCGCTGCCAGTTGCTGCGCCAGGCGGGTGCCGAGAAAGCAACTGGGGCGGGTTTTATCGAACAGATGGTCGCGGGCCGGGTCGACGTCCAGGCCCGGCCAGAGCTGCCAGAGCGCGCTGCCGGCTGCGATCGGTGAACCCTCGGGGCCGGTGTGGCGGGCCACGAATATCGGTGCCTGGGCTTTGCGAGCGCGCTGAATCAGCTGGTTGATGGTGCCCAGAACGCGTTCGCGCTCGAAGGGTTTTTCCGGCCCATCGTATAAACCGGTTTGCATATCGATGATCAACAGGGCGTTAGCCATGGTCTTGCTCCTTGCAGTGGCCAGAGGGCGAGGCAATAAAAAGGCCCCGTCCATTGCTGGCGGGGCCTTGGGTTGTTTGCGGGTGTCTCTAGTTCACGCACCCACGGCAACCGCACGACCCGCCATGAGCGGTCGTGGTGGTGGTACGGGTGAGGCGCAACGGGATTGGGTTCATGGTTTGATGATGCTGGTAAGGGCAGATGGCTGTCAATGGACACGACTGAAAGCCCTTCCGGTTGCCCTGTATTGTGCTGCGGCCCGCTGATACTGCGGCTTATGGCCGACCTTGCGCATCTGCACCGCAACACCGTTCCTCAGCTAAGTCTTTGCTTATTCGAAAGAATCCCGGAGAATCGCGCGCTTGTTATGGCTGGGGCGCTGCCTGTCAGGTATTTCTGACTCGTCCCGGCCGTGTGAATGCGGAGATCCGACCGGATGAATGATCAGGCCAATAGCGTCGACGAACGTTATGCAACGACACCTGCAACCCTCACAAGCTGGAGCCGCCAGGACACGACCTGGATGCTCGGCCTGTTCGGCACCGCCATTGGCGCCGGTACTTTGTTCTTGCCGATCAACGCGGGTCTGGGGGGCTTCTGGCCGCTGGTGATCCTCGCGGTACTGGCATTCCCGATGACATTCTTTGCCCACCGTGGCCTGACCCGTTTCGTCCTGTCCGGCCGCGACGGTTCCGACATTACCGACGTCGTCGAAGAGCATTTCGGCCTCAAGGCCGGCGCATTGATCACCCTGTTGTACTTCTTCGCGATCTTCCCGATCCTGCTGATCTACAGCGTGGCGCTGACCAACACCGTCAGCAGCTTCATGGAGCACCAATTGCACATCCTGCCTCCGCCTCGTGCGGTCCTGGCGTTCGTGCTGATCCTCGGCCTACTGGCGGTAGTGCGCTGCGGTGAACAAGTGATCGTCAAGGCCATGAGCCTGATGGTGTACCCGTTCATCGTGGCCTTGCTGTTTCTGGCGGTGTACCTGGTACCGCACTGGACCGGCGGCATCCTGAGCACCGCCAATGAAGTGCCGGCACCCTCGGCGCTGCTCAACACGCTGTGGCTGGCGATTCCGGTGATGGTGTTCTCGTTCAACCATTCGCCGATCATCTCGGCGTTCGCCGTTGATCAGAAACGCCAGTACGGCGCCCATGCTGATGAGCGCAGTTCACAGATCCTGTCCCGTGCGCACCTGTTGATGGTGGCGATGGTGCTGTTCTTCGTGTTCAGTTGTGTGTTGACCTTGTCGCCGGCGCAACTGGCGGAAGCGAAAGCCCAGAACCTGTCGATCCTGTCGTACCTGGCCAACCACTTCGATAACCCGACTATCGCTTTCGCCGCGCCGCTGATTGCATTTGTGGCGATTGCCAAGTCGTTCCTGGGCCACTACATCGGGGCCAGCGAAGGTCTCAAGGGCCTGGTGCTCAAGACCGGTCGCCGTCCGGCCGCCAAGTCACTGGACCGCCTGACCGCCGCGTTTATGCTGATCGTGTGCTGGCTCGTTGCCACGCTTAACCCAAGCATCCTTGGCATGATCGAAACCCTGGGCGGCCCGGTGATCGCGTCGATCCTGTTCCTGATGCCGATGTATGCCATTCGCAAGGTGCCGGCCATGGCCAAGTACCGCGGGCAGGCATCCAACGTGTTCGTCACGGCCGTGGGCCTGGTGGCCATCACAGCATTGATCTACTCGCTGCTGTCCTGACCTCAGGGCATTAGGCACAAGGCCGATTCGCGCACACCGCGAATCGGCTTTTTTTTGCCGGTACAAAAGCTGACGCGGCTCAACCGCGGCCCGGCAATGAGGGCTAAGCTTACGCACGCTTTTTGCCAGGATGGGTTGGGCCGATTGAAGACTGAAACCGATGTACCTGCCGCCGTACCCTCAAACCGTATCCAGGACCTGCTGGCCGGATTATCCATTGCCGGTTTGCTCCTGCCGGAGGCCGTGGCCTATTCCAGCATTGCCGCACTGCCGCCTCAGGCCGGGGTGATTGCCTTGTTTGCCGGGCTGGTGTGCTACGGCCTGTTCGGCACCAGCCGTTTTGCGATTGTCTCGGCCACCTCGTCGTCAGCGGCCGTATTGGCGGCGGCAACGGCCAGCCTGGCCGGTGATGACCCGGCCCTGAGGCTGTCCCTGGCCTTCGGATTGGTGTTGCTCACTGGGGTGTTTTTCCTGTTGGCCGGCCTGTTCAAGCTCGGCGGCGTCACCTCCTTCATCGCCAAACCGGTGTTGCGTGGCTTTGCCTTCGGCCTGGCGCTGACCATCATCCTCAAGCAATTGGCCAGTGTGGTGGGCGTGCACCTGACCGATAACAACCTGATCCGTTTTCTACCGCAGTTGCTGGAGCAACTGCCGCGCTGGAACTGGCCTGCGGCCCTGGTGGCGGCTCTGGCGTTGCTGGTGCTGTGGCTGTGCGCGCGCTTGCCGCGCGTGCCTGGTGGGCTGGTGGTTGTGGTGCTGGGCATCGCTGCCGGGCAGTATCTGGACCTGCAGGCTCATGGCGTGGCGCTGATCGGCATGATCGACCTGCGCCTGGAGCTGGGGCATTTGCCAGTGCTGCCGTTTGCCGATTGGCTGCGTCTGGGCGAGTTGGCGTTTGCGCTGGTGATGATCCTGTACGCCGAGTCCTACGGCTCTATCAGTTCGTTCGCGCTCAAGCATGGCGACCGTGTGTCGTCCAACCGCGACCTGCTCGCGTTGGGCGCTGCCAACCTAGTTTCCGGGCTGTTCCACGGCATGCCGGCCGGTGCCGGGTACTCCGCGACGTCGGCCAATGAGGCGGCTGGCGCTTATTCACGCTTGGCGGGGATCGTCGCGGCGCTGGTGACCTTGCTGATTGTGCTGACGGTGCTGCCCTATGTCGCGCTCACGCCGGAGCCGGTGCTGGCGGCCGTCGTTATCTATGCGCTGGGGCGCGGCTTGAGTTTGCAGCCGCTGGGGCGTTATTTCCTCTGGCGGCGCGATCGTTTACTGGTGATCTGTGCGGTGGCGGCGGTGCTGGTATTGGGGGTGCTGGATGGTTTGCTGCTCGCGGTCGCAATCAGTGTGATGTTGATGCTGCGCCAGATGTCGTCAGCCGATATCCAGGTACTGGGGCGCCTGGGTGACAGCCATGACTTTGTCGACCGTCAGCACCATGCCGATGCTTCGGCTGTACCGGGGGTACTGATCGTACGGCCCAGCGAAGCCCTGTTTTTTGCGAATGCCGAGCGCATCCTTGGCGCGGCCTTGCGCCTGATGCGGCAGTCGCCGGTCGAGGCGATGGTGTTGAGCCTGGAGGAATCGCCGGACCTTGACGGCACCAGCATCGAAGCGCTGGCGGCATTTTTTGCCCAGGTCCATGCGCAGGGCAAGCGCCTGGTGTTGGCCCGTGTGCGACATGATGCCCGCGAGGTCTTGCAGGGGTTGCCTGAAGCGTTGGCACCGCAGGTGCGGCTCAGTGGCTTGAGTGTCGATGGCGCGGTGCAATTGGCGCTTGAGATGAGTAACGCGTGACGCAGACATGATGTGGGAGGGGCGGTGCGACGATTCGACTTGCTCCCGATGGACTGCGTAGCAGGCCCATTTTTGAGGCCGCTGCGCG
>NZ_QODI01000017.1:0-167515 GCF_009935975.1 Pseudomonas sp. Q1
GATTCGACTTGCTCCCGATGGACTGCGTAGCAGGCCCATTTTTGAGGCCGCTGCGCGGCCTATCGGGAGCAAGTCGAGTCGTCGCACCGCCCCTCCCACAGGTTATCCATCGTCCACTCTGTCGCTTAACTGACAGGCATTAGGGCGGGCCCGCTCACTACAATCGATCGAACTTATCCTTCCGCGCCCGCCTCCTACCTGATAAGCCCATCTCCCCCGGCACGTCCATGGACCTTGTCATCGCTCGCCCCGAGGGTCTTTACTGCCCCGCCGGAGACTTCTACATCGACCCCTGGCGCCCGGTAGAGCGCTGCGTGATCACCCACGCCCACGGCGACCACGCCCGCACCGGTAACCAGCATTATCTGGCGGCCGCACCCGGCGAAGGCATCCTGCGTTCGCGGCTGGGCCAGGACATCAACCTGCAAACCCTGGCCTACGGCGAGCCACTGGTGCACCACGGCGTGACCTTGAGTTTCCACCCGGCCGGTCATGTGCTCGGCTCTGCCCAGGTGCGCCTGGAATACCAGGGTGAAGTGTGGGTGGCGTCCGGCGACTACAAGGTCGAGCCCGATGGCACCTGTGCGCCGTTTGAACCAGTGCGTTGTCACACCTTCATCACCGAATCGACCTTTGGATTGCCGATCTACCGCTGGCAGCCGCAGGCGCAGATTTTTGCCGGGATCAACCACTGGTGGCAGGAGAATATCGCGCAAGGCAAGGCCAGCGTGCTGTTCTGTTACTCCTTCGGCAAGGCCCAGCGCATTCTGCATGGCATCGACGCCAGCATCGGCCCCATCCTCAGCCACGGCGCGGTCGAGCCCTTGAACCGGGTGTATCGCGAGGCCGGCATTTATATTCCTGAAACCCTGTATGCCGGCGACTTCAACAAGACCGACCCGCTGTTGCGTCAGGCCCTGATTATCGCTCCGCCCTCCGCAGGTGGCAGCAGCTGGATACGCCGCTTCGGCGACTACAGCGATGCATTCGCCAGCGGCTGGATGCGCCTGCGGGGGACCCGGCGGCGGCGCGGCGTCGATCGGGGCTTTGTATTGTCGGACCACGCCGATTGGCCCGGCCTGCTGTGGGCCATCGAGCAAACCGGCGCCGAACGGGTGATGGTCACCCACGGCTCCGTCGACGTATTGGTGCGCTACCTGAGGGAAAAAGGCCTGGATGCCCAGGGTTTCACTACCGAATATGGCGATGACGAAGAAGAGGCCACGGCATGAAAGCCTTTGCCGAGCTGTACGCCAACCTCGACGCCACGACCTCTAGCAACGCCAAGCTCGCGGCGCTGCAAGCCTATTTTGTGCAGGCATCGCCGGCAGACGCCGCCTGGGCCGTGTACTTTTTATCCGGCGGCCGGCCACGGCAACTGGTACCCACACGCCTGCTACGGGACATGGCCACGCAAGCATCGGGGATCGAGCCTTGGTTATTCGAAGAAAGCTACCAGTCGGTGGGCGATCTGGCCGAGACGGTGTCCTTGCTATTACCGGAATCCGCCTACACCTCAGAGGACGGCCTGGCGACGTGGCTTGAAGACAAGCTCCTGCCCCTGCGCGGCCTGCCGCCGGAAGAGCTGACTGAACGCCTGCCCGCGTTGTGGGCGCAACTGGATCAACCAAGCTTGATGGTCTGCATCAAGTTAATCACCGGCAGCTTTCGTGTCGGCGTCTCCAAGTTGCTGGTCACCCGGGCCCTCGCCGCCATGGCCGGCCTGGACAGTAAACGCGTGGCCCAGCGCCTGGTGGGCTACACCGACCTGTCCAACCGACCGACCGCCGAAGGCTACCTCAAGCTGATCGCCGCCGAATCATCCGACGAACATGCGCAACGCGGCGGGCAGCCTTATCCATTTTTTCTCGCCCACGGGTTGACGCAACCGCTCGAGCAATTCGACGCGCTGCTTGGCTCACCCAGCGAGTGGCAGGTGGAGTGGAAGTGGGACGGCATCCGCGCGCAGTTGGTCAAGCGCGAGGGTCGGTTATGGATCTGGTCACGCGGCGAAGAACTGGTCACCGAGCGCTTTCCCGAGCTACACAGCCTCGCAGGTAGCCTGCCGGATGGCACGGTGATCGACGGCGAAATCGTGGTGTGGAAGGACACGGTGCAACCCTTTGCCTTGCTGCAACAGCGTATCGGCCGCAAAACCCTGAGCAAAAAAGTCCTTGAGGACGCGCCCGTCGCCGTGCTGGCCTACGACCTGCTGGAATACCAGGGCCACGACTGGCGCAACCACATCCAGGCCGAGCGGCGCAGCCAACTTGAGCAGGTCATTGCTCAGTGCAACAGCCCCGTGCTGTTGCCCTCGCCCTTGCTGACGGCCACTGATTGGGCGCAGTTGGCCGAGCAACGCGAAGATTCTCGCCGCCTCGGCGTGGAAGGCATGATGCTCAAGGCGCGTGATGGCCTGTACGGCGTGGGTCGCACCAAGGACATGGGCGTGTGGTGGAAATGGAAAGTCGACCCCTTCAGCGTCGACGCGGTGTTGATCTATGCCCAGCGCGGTCACGGACGGCGCGCCAGCCTGTACAGCGACTACACCTTTGCGGTGTGGGACGGCCCGCCGGGCACGGAACGCACATTGGTGCCATTCGCCAAGGCTTATTCGGGGCTGACCGACGAAGAAATGCGCAAGGTCGATGCGATCGTGCGCAAAACCACAGTAGAGAAATTCGGTCCCGTCAGCAGCGTGACGCCGAGCATGGTGTTTGAGCTGGGGTTTGAGGGGATCGCCTTGTCCAAACGGCACAAGAGTGGCATCGCGGTGCGTTTTCCACGGATGTTGCGGTGGCGGCAGGATAAGTCGGTGGACGAGGCTGACACCCTGGTCATCCTGCAAGACTTGCTCAGCTGACAGATATTTCCAACCGCATACGTTCCAAGATGGTGCATTGAAAATTCAATGCCCATTTTCGGGCATATCCTACACTCACAACTCCCTTATCCCACCTTTTAAACCGATCATCCGGAACTATGGTGCAGAAATTGCTACTTGTGATCCGTCTGACACCGTTCAGTAACAGTCCTAAACGCGCCACAAGCGCTTATCTTGGTTTCCAGGGAATACATAATGAAAAAAGCATTGCTGACCCTTTCTGCACTGGCTCTGTGCATGGCTGCTGGTACCGCGCTGGCCAAGGAATACAAGGAATTGCGTTTTGGTGTCGATCCGTCCTACGCACCATTCGAGTCCAAGGCCGCCGACGGCAGCCTGGTGGGCTTCGATATCGACCTGGGCAATGCGATCTGCGCCGAGCTGAAAGTGAAGTGCAAGTGGGTGGAAAGTGACTTCGACGGCATGATTCCAGGCCTCAACGCCAACAAGTTCGATGGCGTGATTTCCTCCATGACCGTGACTGAAGCCCGTGAAAAGGCGATCGATTTCTCCAGCGAACTGTTCTCCGGCCCGACCTCGCTGGTGTTCAAGAAAGGCGCGAACTTCTCCACGCCTGAATCCCTCAAGGGCAAATCCGTAGGCTACGAGCAAGGCACCATCCAGGAAGCCTACGCCAAGGCCGTACTGGATAAAGCCGGTGTGACCACCAAAGCCTACGCCAACCAGGACCAGGTCTACGCCGACCTGACCTCCGGGCGTCTCGACGCTTCGGTGCAAGACATGCTGCAAGCCGAACTGGGCTTCCTGAAGTCGCCGGCGGGCGCTGGCTACGAAGTCAGCAAGCCTATCGACGACCCATTGCTGCCGTCTAAAACTGCGGTCGGTATCAAAAAAGGTAACAAAGAGCTGAAGGCGCTTCTCGATAAAGGTATCAAAGCGTTACACGATGATGGCACCTACGCCACCATCCAGAAGAAACACTTCGGCGATCTGAACCTGTACAGCGGTAAATAACACCCTGGCGCCCACCGTTTTCAGGTGGGCGCTTTTTTATCGCCATAGGTCCTGAATTCATGTTTGAAGATCTTTTACAAACCCTGGGGCTCAGTGCCTTCAGTTTGAAGGGGTTCGGCCCGCTGTTGCTGCAAGGTACGTGGATGACCGTGAAACTGTCGGTCGCCTCCCTGGCCGTCAGTGTCCTGCTGGGCCTGCTCGGCGCCAGCGCCAAATTGTCCAGCGTGCGCCTGTTGCGCATTCCCGCCCAGCTCTACACCACCCTGATTCGCGGCGTGCCCGACCTGGTGCTGATGCTGCTGATTTTCTACAGCCTGCAAATCTGGCTGACCGGCTTTACCGACTTCATGGAATGGGACTACATCGAGATCGACCCATTCAGCGCCGGGGTCATTACCCTGGGCTTCATCTACGGTGCCTATTTTACCGAGACCTTTCGCGGCGCCATCCTCGCCGTGCCCCGTGGGCAGTTGGAAGCGGCTACCGCTTATGGCCTCAAGCGCGGGCAACGGTTTCGCTACGTGACCTTCCCGCAGATGATGCGCTTTGCCCTGCCGGGCATCGGCAATAACTGGATGGTGATGCTCAAGGCCACCGCGCTGGTCTCCATCATTGGCCTGGCGGACCTGGTCAAGGCGGCCCAGGATGCCGGCAAGAGTACCTATCAACTGTTCTATTTCCTGGTGCTTGCCGCGTTGATCTACCTGCTGATCACCAGCGCTTCCAACTTCGTCCTGCGTCGGCTTGAACGTCGCTACTCCGCTGGGTCCCGGGAGGCCGTGCGATGATCGAACTTCTGCAGCAATACTGGCGGCCCTTCCTGTACAGCGACGGCCAGCACATCACCGGGCTCGCGATGACGATGTGGTTGCTGAGCCTGTCGCTGGTCTTCGGTTTTCTGGTGTCGATCCCGCTGTCCATCGCCCGCGTATCATCCAAGCGCTGGGTGCGCTGGCCGGTGCAGTTCTACACCTACCTGTTCCGCGGCACGCCGCTGTATATCCAGTTGCTGATTTGCTACACCGGCATCTACAGCATCGCGGCCGTGCGCGCGCAGCCGGTACTGGATGCATTTTTTCGCGATGCGATGAACTGCACCATCCTCGCCTTCGCCCTCAACACGTGCGCCTACACCACCGAGATTTTCGCCGGAGCGATCCGCAGCATGGCCCATGGCGAAGTCGAAGCCGCCAAAGCCTACGGCCTTACCGGCTGGAAGCTATATGCCTACGTGATCATGCCCTCGGCCCTGCGTCGTTCGTTGCCGTATTACAGCAATGAAGTGATCCTGATGCTGCACTCGACCACGGTGGCCTTCACTGCAACGGTGCCCGACATTCTCAAGGTGGCCCGGGATGCCAACTCGGCCACCTACATGACCTTTCAATCATTCGGTATCGCTGCACTGATCTACTTGACTGTGACCTTTGCCCTGGTGGGTCTGTTTCGTCTGGCGGAGCGCCGTTGGCTGGCCTTCCTGGGCCCCAGCCATTAAGCCGCTTTTCATGTGTAGGAGCAGTCATGCGACATCAGGTACATGATCTGATCGCACCGGTGCCAGGCACGGCGCGGCAGATTCACAGTTTTCACTTCGGCCCGGAACAGGCTGAAGGCAAGATCTACATCCAGTCATCGCTGCACGCCGATGAGCTGCCGGGCATGCTGGTGGCCTGGCACCTCAAGGCGCGCCTGGGGCAACTGGAAGCGGCCGGCCGCCTGCGCAGTGAGATCGTGCTGGTACCCATTGCCAACCCGGCGGGCCTGGAACAGGTGCTGATGGACACGCCCCTGGGTCGCTACGAACTGGAAAGCGGGCAGAACTTCAACCGCCGGTTTGTCGACCTCAGTGACGAAGTGGGCAACCAGATCGAGGAGCGGCTCGGGGATGACCCACAGCACAACCTCGAGCTGATCCGCACCGCGCTGCGCGGCGCCCTCGCCGCGCAAACAGCCGACACCCAATTGCACTGCCAACGCCTGGTGCTGCAACGCCTGGCCTGCGATGCCGACATGGTGCTCGACCTGCATTGCGATTTCGAAGCCGTGGCGCACCTGTACACCACCCCGCAAGCCTGGCCGCAGGTGGAGCCGTTGGCGCGCTATCTCGGCTCGGAGGCCAACCTGCTCGCCACCGATTCCGGTGGGCAGTCGTTCGATGAGTGTTTCACCCTGGTCTGGTGGCAGTTGCAGCAACGTTTTGGCGAGCGCTTCCCGATTCCCATGGGCAGCTTCTCGGTGACCGTCGAGTTGCGTGGCCAGGGCGACGTCAATCACGGCCTCGCGGCCCTCGACTGCCAGGCGATCATCGACTACTTGATTCACTTCGGTGCGATTGAAGGTGACATCGCGCCACTGCCCGAACTGCCCTACCCGGCCACTCCGCTGGCAGGTGTGGAGCCTGTGGCCACGCCGGTCGGCGGCCTGCTGGTGTTCAGCGCCCTGCCCGGTGAGTACCTGGAAGCCGGGCAACTGATCGCCGAAATCATCGACCCCATTACCGACCGCGTAACACCCGTGCATTGTAAAAACGCCGGCCTGCTTTACGCCCGTTCGCTACGGCGGATGGCCACTGCCGGGATGGTGATCAGCCATGTCGCCGGCATTGAGGCCTACCGCAGTGGCTACCTACTTTCGCCTTGAGGATGCACGCTCCATGTACAAATTGACTGTTGAAGGCCTGCATAAAAGCTATGGCGACAATGAAGTGCTCAAAGGTGTTTCGCTCAAGGCCAAGACCGGCGACGTGATCAGCCTGATCGGCGCCAGCGGCTCCGGCAAAAGTACCTTTTTACGCTGCATCAACTTCCTGGAGACGCCCAATGACGGCGCCATGACCCTGGATGGTCAACAGATCCGCATGGTCAGCGACCGCCACGGCATGCGCGTGGCCGATGACGCCGAACTGCAACGCTTGCGCACGCGCCTGGCGATGGTGTTCCAACACTTCAACCTGTGGAGTCACATGAGCGTGCTGGAAAACATCACCATGGCCCCGCGCCGGGTGCTGGGCTGCAGCAAGAAGGACGCCGAAGACCGCGCCCGTCGCTACCTGGACAAGGTGGGCTTGCCGGCACGAGTGGCCGACCAGTACCCGGCGTTCCTGTCCGGCGGCCAGCAGCAACGGGTGGCCATCGCCCGCGCCCTGGCCATGGAGCCTGAGGTGATGTTGTTCGACGAACCGACTTCGGCTCTCGACCCGGAACTGGTCGGTGAGGTGTTGAAGGTGATTCAGGGCCTGGCCGAAGAAGGTCGCACCATGATCATGGTGACCCACGAGATGAGTTTTGCGCGCAAGGTGTCGAGCCAGGTGTTGTTTCTGCACAAGGGCCTGGTCGAAGAGCAAGGTGCGCCGGAAGACGTGTTGGGCAACCCGAAGAGCGAACGCCTGCAGCAGTTCTTGAGTGGCAACTTGAAGTAAACCTTTGGGGCGCCTGGAGGGTCTTTGACTTAGAGCCTCCAGAGCACCTGCCCCATGGCAAAACCCCTCGACTTCGCCAAGACATGGTTTGCCACCCAGGGCTGGAAGCCGTTCACCTTCCAGAAAGACGTATGGGCTGCCGTCAAGGCCGGCCAATCGGGTTTGCTGCACGCCAGCACCGGCGCCGGTAAAACCTATGCGTTGTGGTTTGCCGCGCTCAATCGCTTCGCCGGCACGCGCCCGCCCGCGACGGGTAAACGCAAAGTGCCGGCACCGCCGCTGACCGTCCTCTGGATCACGCCGATGCGCGCCTTGGCCGCCGATACGGCACGCGCCCTGGAAGCGCCGCTTGCGGCCTTGCAGATTCCCTGGAGTGTCGGCCTGCGTACCGGTGATACCAGCAGCAGCGAGCGCGCACGCCAGACCCGACGCCAGCCCACCGCGCTGGTGACCACCCCGGAAAGCCTGACCCTGATGCTCGCCCGCGCCGACAGCGAAACGAGCCTGGCGCACTTGCGCATGGTGGTGGTGGATGAGTGGCATGAACTGATCGGCAACAAGCGCGGCGTGCAGTTGCAACTGGCGCTGGCGCGGTTGCGCCGCTGGCATCCGGAATTAATGGTGTGGGGCATCTCAGCCACCTTGGGGAACCAAGCCCACGCGCTTGAGGTGTTGGTCCCACACGGCGACGGGATCAATGTGCAGGGGCAAACGGCCAAGCTACTGAAAATCGACACCTTGTTGCCCCCCATCGCCGAGCGCTTTCCCTGGGCCGGGCATATCGGCCTGAAAATGCTCCCGCAAGTGGTCGCCGAAGTCGACGCCAGCAGCAGTTGCCTGGTGTTTACCAATACGCGGGCACAGTCGGAGATCTGGTATCAGGCGCTGCTGGACGCCCGCCCGGACTGGGCCGGTGTGATTGCCCTGCACCACGGCTCACTGTCCCGGGAGACCCGCGACTGGGTCGAGCGAGCCTTGAAAGACGGCCAGCTCAAGGCAGTGGTCTGCACCTCCAGCCTGGATCTGGGCGTGGACTTCCTGCCGGTGGAGCGTGTGCTGCAAATCGGTTCGGCCAAAGGCGTGGCGCGCCTGATGCAGCGCGCCGGGCGTTCCGGCCATGCACCCGGCCGCCCATCGCGGGTGACGCTGGTGCCCACCCATAGCCTGGAGCTGGTGGAAGCCGCCGCCGCCCAGGACGCAATCGCCCAGCGACGCATCGAAGCGCGCCAATCGCCTGAAAAGCCTTTGGACGTGCTGGTACAACATTTGGTGAGCATGGCCCTGGGCGGCGGCTTCACCCCGCAGGCCTTGTTGGCCGAAGTACAGGGAGCCTGGGCTTACCGCAACCTCACCGATGAGGATTGGGCCTGGGCCTTGGGCTTTGTGCGCCATGGCGGGCTGTCGCTGACGGCGTATCCGGATTACCGCCGGGTGGAGCCGGATGAGCACGGCATCTGGCGCGTTCCCGACGCGCGCCTGGCGCGGCGGCATCGCATGAGCGTGGGCACCATCGTCAGTGACGCGAGCATCCAGTTGAAGTTCTGGAGCAAGGGCGGCGGCGGCAAGCACCTGGGCAGCGTGGAAGAGGGTTTTATTGCTCGGCTCAAACCGGGGGATGGCTTCCTGTTTGCCGGGCGGCTGTTGGAGTTGGTGCGCGTGGAAAACATGACCGCCTATGTCAAGCGCAGCACCGCCAAAAAAGCTGCGGTACCGCGCTGGAATGGCGGGCGCATGCCGCTTTCCAATGAACTGGCCCAGGCGGTGATCGAGCGTTTTGATGCGGCGGCGCACGGGCATTTCGACGGGCCGGAAATGCAAGCGGTACAACCCTTGTTGCAAACCCAGCTGCGCTGGTCGGGCCTGCCCACACGCAATCACCTGCTGGCAGAGGCGTTGAAGTCGCGCGAAGGCTGGCACCTGTTTCTCTATCCCTTTGCCGGGCGCCAAGTGCATTTGGGCTTGGCGAGCCTGCTGGCGTGGCGGGTCAGCCAACAGCAACCGGTGACGTTCTCGATTGCGGTCAATGATTATGGGCTGGAACTGTTGAGTGCCACGCCTCTGGACTGGCCAGGTTTGCTCTGCCCCGCATTGCTGAGCCCGCAAAACCTGCTGGCGGATGTGGCGGCCAGCCTGAACGCCGGGGAACTGGCCCTGCGCCGCTTTCGCGAGATCGCCCGCATCGCCGGACTGGTATTCGCCGGCTATCCTGGTGCGCCAAAAAGCACGCGCCAGGTGCAGGCTTCCAGTGGCTTGTTCTTCGAAGTGTTCAAGCAATATGACCCGCAGAACCTGCTACTGAGCCAGGCCGGCGAAGAAGTCCTGCGTGATGAGTTGGATATTCATCGGCTGGAAGAGACGTTGCTGCATTTGTCCGCACTGCAACTTGACCTGCACCTTATCGAACGGCCGTCGCCCCTGGCCTTTCCCCTATTGGTCGAACGCATGCGCGAAAGCATGAGTTCGGAAAAACTTTCGGAGCGTATTGCGCGGATGGTGAAGGACCTGGAAAAGGTCGCGGATAACGGGAAGCGCTGATGGTTTGCTCGATAACCCTTGAGAAACAAGAATTGTGGCTGCTGGCTGACAAAGCGATCTACTGGCCTGCGCGCCGCTGCCTGTTGATTGCCGATGCGCATTTCGGCAAGGCGTCGGCTTATCGCAGCCTCGGCCAGCCGGTGCCACAAGGCACCACCCAAGAAAACCTGACGAAGCTGGACCAACTGCTGGCAGCCTTTGCCTGTGAACAGGTGATCTTTCTGGGAGATTTCCTGCATGGGCCCGGTTCACACGCCAGCAGCACGCTGGGCGTACTCAGGGCCTGGCGTGAGCGCCATCGCGAGTTGAGCCTGACGTTGATTCGGGGCAATCACGATAAGCGGGCGGGTGACCCTCCGGCCGACCTGCGCATCGAAGTAGTCGCGGAGCCGCTGCTGATGGGGCCGTTTGCCCTGCAGCACGAACCGGACGCCCATGCCAGCCACCATGTACTGGCGGGGCACGTGCACCCGGTTTATCGCTTGCGCGGCAAGGGCCGGCAAAGTCTGCGCCTGGCATGCTTCCAGATTGGCAAGCGGATCAGCCTATTGCCGGCTTTTGGCGCATTTACCGGCGGTTACCCCGTGTCTTCGAGCGACGATGCACAGGTTTTCGTCATAGCCGATCAGGACGTATGGCCAGTTCGCTGAGAACCGACCACAAGGCTCATGCCACCGGCACAGGTGGCGGCTCATCGTGAGGTGGAACGCCAGCCGGCTCATTCGGCTCATCAGGCTGCGGAGAGTCTGGGTCAGGTTGGCCAGGGATACCGCCCGCATAAGCAGGGTCGGCCATCAGGGACCAGGCTAGAACGCCAATCTGGTTGGGCTCCAGCCGGGCAAGTTCGGCGCTGATTCGCGGGTCGATCTTCATAAAGCACTCCTCAAGCATGGCCCGGCGCGTTTTACACACGCCGAGGCTGTACACCTAATAGAGTCACTTCCCGCGGACTAATTCCCTTTACGTGTAAGAGCTTTCGATCAAGCGCGTGGGAGAGTAACGCCACGCTGGCCCTGATACTTGCCCCCACGGTCCTTGTAAGACACTTCGCAGGCCTCGTCGGATTGCAGGAACAGCATCTGCGCCACGCCTTCGTTGGCGTAGATCTTCGCTGGCAAGGTGGTGGTGTTGGAGAACTCCAGGGTGACGTGCCCTTCCCACTCAGGCTCAAGCGGCGTCACGTTGACGATGATGCCGCAACGGGCGTAGGTGCTTTTGCCCAGGCAGATGGTCAACACGTCGCGTGGAATGCGGAAGAACTCCACGGTGCGCGCCAGGGCGAAGGAGTTCGGCGGAATGATGCACACGTCGCTCTTGATGTCGACGAAGCTTTTCTCGTCGAAGTTTTTCGGATCGACGGTCGCCGAATTGATGTTGGTGAACACCTTGAATTCGTCAGCGCAACGCACGTCGTAGCCGTAGCTGGAAACCCCGTACGAGATCAGGCGTTCGGCGCCTTCGCCACGCATCTGGCGCTCTACGAAGGGCTCGATCATGCCGTGCTCTTGCGCCATGCGGCGAATCCACTTGTCCGATTTGATGCTCATGGCGGGTGTCCTGAAATAACGAGGTGGAGAAATTCTGTGGGGCATCTTACCGGGGCCGGCCTTAGGGTTCAAAGGGCGTGGGGCTTTTCTTGATGATGCCTGCGCTTACCTGCAAGCCTGTATAAAGCGGCCGCCAGCGGGGCCGGGCCTCGGGTTGGCGCCGTTGGTGACGGTAAATACCACCGCCAGTCACGAAAATAGAGAAACCTACGGAAATATCATTGGCACGTTCCGGAAAAAGGGTTAAGGTGGCGCCACTGTGTTGCTTGTGTCACTGAGAATCTCTACACGATATGTTGAATTTCGATCCAACCATCTCCAAGAATTTTTCCTGCTCTTTGCACTCAGTCTCGGCCAGGGCTTTTCCTGAGTCGCAGTTAACTTTGTCCAAGGAGATACACCATGTCTAATCGCCAAACTGGTACCGTTAAGTGGTTCAACGATGAAAAAGGCTTCGGCTTCATCACTCCACAATCCGGTGACGACCTGTTCGTACACTTCAAAGCTATCCAATCCGACGGCTTCAAAAGCCTGAAAGAAGGCCAACAGGTTTCTTTCATCGCTACCCGCGGTCAGAAAGGCATGCAAGCTGAAGAAGTTCAAGTTATCTAACTTGTACTGACTTAGTCGAAAAAACCCCGCTTTTAAAAGCGGGGTTTTTTTATGCCTGGGATTTGGTCTTACCACCCTTTAGGCCTGGCACAAAAATGCGCAAGGGGGCTTGCTCCCGATAGCGGCGCATCAGTCAATGCCTCCAGTGACCGATCTACCGCTATCGGGAGCAAGCCCCCTCTCACATGCGAGCTACGGCGTTATTGAAACAACGACTCACTCGACAAGCCATTTTTCTCAAGGATCTCACGCAAGCGCTTGAGCCCCTCGACCTGGATCTGCCGCACCCGCTCACGGGTCAGCCCAATTTCCAGGCCTACATCCTCCAGGGTGCTGCTCTCGTGGCCGCGCAGGCCGAAGCGGCGAATCACCACCTCACGCTGCTTGTCCGTAAGCTCCGACAGCCACTGGTCAATGCTTTGGGAAAGATCATCGTCCTGCAACAGCTCACAAGGATCCGTCGGACGATCATCCGTCAGGGTGTCCAGCAGGGTTTTATCCGAATCCGGACCCAGCGAGACATCGACCGAAGATACGCGCTCGTTCAGGCCGAGCATACGCTTGACCTCCCCTACCGGTTTTTCCAGCAGGTTGGCGATTTCTTCAGGCGAAGGTTCATGATCGAGTTTTTGTGTCAGCTCACGTGCCGCCCGCAGGTAGACGTTGAGCTCCTTGACCACATGGATCGGCAAACGGATCGTGCGGGTCTGATTCATGATCGCCCGTTCGATGGTCTGGCGAATCCACCAGGTGGCGTAGGTGGAGAAGCGGAAACCCCGCTCCGGGTCGAACTTCTCCACTGCCCGGATCAAGCCCAGGTTGCCTTCCTCGATCAGATCCAGCAGGGAAAGGCCACGATTGACGTAGCGTCGGGCGATTTTCACCACCAGGCGCAGGTTGCTTTCAATCATGCGCTTACGCCCAGCCGGATCGCCCTTTTGCGACAAGCGCGCAAAATGGACTTCTTCTTCGGGAGTCAACAGAGGGGAAAAGCCGATTTCATTGAGGTACAGCTGGGTCGCATCGAGCGCCCGTGTGTAGTCAATGTACTTGTGTTGCTTTAACGCTGTGGAGTTCTTGGATTTGGTGCGAACTGAAGGTGGTGCGTTTCCTTCATGATTCGACATCGATGATTCCTTCTCGGTGAGAATCTCCATTTCAAGGAGAACCTCATCGTCGATGTCAAACTCCGGCGCTTCTTTACTGAGAGCCATTGTTATAGTCCTTTGGTGAGTTCGACCTCAAGCTCAAGCGACGCCTTTATCCTTGGCAACGCTGGAGCCTGTTCCTTCTACGTGAGGGAACAGGCTGTGCAACACATCAACGACGGGGCAGGAATTGCAGCGGATCTACAGGCTTCCCTTGACGGCGAATCTCAAAGTGCAGTTTCACCCGGTCTGTGCCAGTTGATCCCATTTCGGCAATTGTCTGTCCGACTTTGACTTGCTGCCCCTCCCGAACCAACAACCTGCGGTTATGACCGTAGGCACTGACGTAGGTGTCGCTGTGTTTGATGATGACCAGCTCGCCGTAGCCCCGTAAACCACTCCCGGCGTATACCACTGTCCCATCAGACGCAGCTAAAACAGGCTGTCCCAAATCCCCGGCGATATCAATGCCTTTATTCAAACTACCGTTTGAAGAGAATTTTCCAATCAACACACCGTTCGAGGGCCATCCCCAACCCGTTGGCGCAGGGCCCGCAGGTGGCAACGGCGCGGGTGCCGGCTTGCTCGCCGTCGAAGGCGCGGCGGTACCGGCAGGCCGCGTGATGATGGTGGTTTTGCTCGAAGACGATGGCGAAGATCCAGTGTTTGTCACAACTGTCGTAGGCGTGGAACCGGTGCGCCCATCGAAACGAATGGTCTGCCCCGGATGGATCGTATAGGGCACAGGAATACTGTTGCGCGCAGCGAGCGCTTTGTAGTCCCACCCGTAACGAAAGGCGATCGAGAACAGCGTGTCGCCCTTTCGCACGACATACTGGCCGGTGGTAACCATGGGCTTTTGCGGGACTGAACTGGCGTTGCGATCGACAACCCGCGCGCCACTTGAGGGTGAGCTTGAACAGCCCGCCAATAAGGAACTCAAGACAAGGCCAAGCACCAGTCGCTGAAAACTTGTTTTACTCATACGCTGCGCAAGACCTGTGAGACTCACCCGCCGCTCCCTTTGTGGTGGCTGAACGTTAACGCCTGTACCAGGCCTGAAATATGACGCAAGTATAACTGGGCATTGGATTGATACCGGCACAGGGATGAAACGAAAAATCCACCCTGTTTAATTCCGGCTTCCGATCATGTTGACACGATAGACCCCGCCGTAAGACACATCGCCGCCAACAGAATTCACTGCCCGCAAATAAATGATCAGGCCAGCGGGCCATTGAGCAAGGGTACAAAACGCACTGCACCCAAGACATGCCGAGAAAAGCCTTCGTCTTCCCGGATAATGAGCATCAATTGTTGCACTTCACCGGAACCCACGGGGATGACCAGGCGCCCGCCCGGCGCCAGTTGATCCAGCAAGGCTTGCGGCACATCGGTGGCCACCGCCGTGACAATAATGCCGTTATAGGGCGCCAGGGCCGGCCAGCCTTCCCAACCATCGCCCCAGCGAAACACCACGTTGCGCAGGTTCAACTCCACCAGGCGTTCCTTCGCGCGGTCCTGCAGCACCTTGATGCGCTCCACCGAGAACACCCGCTCCACCAGCTGCGACAGCACCGCCGTCTGGTAGCCGGAACCGGTGCCGATCTCCAGCACCTTGTCCAACGGCCCCGCCGCCAGCAACAGTTCGCTCATGCGCGCAACCATATAGGGCTGGGAGATAGTCTGGTTGTGGCCGATGGGCAACGCGGTATCTTCATAGGCACGGTGCGCCAGGGCTTCATCGACAAACAGGTGCCGCGGCGTACGCCGGATCACCTCCAGCACCTGGGCATTGGACAAGCCCTCTTCGTACAGGCGCTGGATCAAGCGCTCACGGGTACGCTGGGAAGTCATCCCGATGCCACGGCGCAACAGGTCGTCTTGTTCACGCGCCATCAACGCAGCCCCTCAAGCCAGCCATCGAGGCTACTGAAGGCATCACTGAAGGTGCGATCAAGTTGCAACGGGGTAATCGAAACATAACCTTGCATCACCGCATGAAAGTCCGTGCCGGGGCCACCGTCTTCGGCGTCGCCGGCGGCGGCAATCCAATACCCTTCCTTGCCACGCGGATCGACCACCTTCAAGGGCGCCGCCGCACGGGCACGATGGCCCAGGCGAGTGAGCTGGATGCCGCGAATATGATCGAGCGGTAAATTGGGCACGTTGACGTTGAGCACGGTACGCGGCGGCAACTCCAGGGAACCATGAGCCTCCACCAGCTTGCGTGCGAAGTAGGCGGCGGTCGACAGGTTATCCAGTTGCCGCGAGGCAAAGGAAAAAGCGAACGAAGTCCGACCGAGGAAACGCCCCTCAAGGGCCGCCGCCACGGTGCCGGAATACAGCACGTCATCCCCCAGGTTTGCACCGAGGTTGATGCCCGATACCACGAGATCCGGCTCTTGATCCAACAAACTGTTGATCGCCAGGTGCACGCAGTCGGTGGGAGTACCGTTTACGCTGATAAAGCCATTGGCCAGAACCTGCGGGTGCAGCGGACGGTCGAGCGTCAGCGAACTGCTGGCGCCGCTCTTGTCCTGATCCGGGGCGACCACCACGCACTCGGCGTACTCCTGCAGCGCACCATAGAGCGCGGCAAGACCGGGTGCGGTGGCACCGTCATCGTTTGATATCAGAATACGCATGGGTTGTCCGTCGGCCCCACCGGCACCAGATCAACAAGCTCGCGCACCAAGACAGTGGCGAAGCATCCGGCCGGCAGGACGAATTCCAATTGCAGAATGTCAGGTGCGGGATAATGCCACGTCAACCCGCCAATGGGCAGTCGCAGAATGCGACGTTCCTGGCTCATACCGGCATTCACCAGCCAGTCACGCAGATCGGCTTCCTCGGCGGCGACCGCCTGCTCCAAGGCAAAGGTCGCTCCCGTGGCGGGCGAGTCACCCTCGCCCCACTGCGGCCCGGTCGGGTGCAGGTCCAGAATGGCCAGGCGCGGATCGCTGCATTCAGCCTCCCCCGCCGGAAAAAAACTGCGACTGTCGGTAAACGCCAGCAGGTCACCCACTTGGGCACGCTGCCAGGAACCGTCCGCAACACGCGCAGCCAACACCTTGTTGAACAGGAAGCTGCGCGCCGTGGACAGCAGCCGCGAGCGCACATTGCGCTGCTCCGGCAGGGCCTTGCGCGCCGCCCACTCACGGGCGTCCACCACGTTGCCGCCGTTATGGCCGAAACGCTGGGCACCGAAGTAGTTGGGAATGCCGTGCGACGCAATCAACTGCAAGCGCGCATCGATGGCGGCGGTATCGCCCTCCAGTTGTGTCAGGCGCAATGTGAAGCCGTTGGCCGAATGCGCGCCGCGCTGCAGCTTGCGCTTGTGGCGGGTCATCTTGAGAATCTTGAGGGTGTCGTTTTCAGCAACGCTCATATCCGGGTCGGCCTTACCCGGCAATTGCACGCTGAACCACTGGCGAGTCAACGCCTGACGGTCCTTGAGGCCAGCATAACTGACGGTGCGCAATGGCATGCCAGCCGCCTTGGCAATGCGTCGGGCCGCCTCTTCAGTATTCAGGCCGCGTTTTTCCACCCATAACCACAGGTGCTCGCCGTCACCCGTCAGCGGGATATCCAGCACTTCGTCGACCTGGAAGTCTTCAGCCGTCGCCTTCAGTACAGCGCGGCCCAACGCCTCGCCATAGGCCCGTGGGCCCAGCAATTGCAGGTCGTTCATGCGCGCAGCAACAACGCAACGGAGTGCACCGCAATGCCTTCTTCACGACCGGTAAACCCGAGTTTTTCGGTAGTGGTGGCTTTCACGTTCACTTGATCCAGTTCAATGTTCAGGTCAGCGGCGATCAACGCTCGCATCGATTCGATATGCGGGGCCATTTTCGGCGCCTGGGCCACGATGGTGTTGTCGACATTGCCGACCTTCCAGCCCTTGACGTGGATCAGGCCGACCACATGGCGCAACAAAACACGGCTGTCCGCGCCCTTGAAAGTCGGGTCGGTGTCCGGGAAATGCTTGCCGATGTCACCCAGCGCCGCAGCCCCCAGCAACGCATCGCTCAAGGCATGCAGCAAGACATCGCCGTCGGAATGAGCCAGCAACCCATGGTGGTGCGCGATCCGCACGCCACCCAGGGTGATGAAATCGCCTTCGGCGAAACGGTGCACATCGTAGCCGTGGCCAATACGCATAAAAAAACGCCCCGATTTAATTCAGGGCGTGATTCTACCTACTTTTGCCTCACATTAACCGAGCAAAGCACGACCATGATGTCGCAAATGGTCTTCGATGAAGCTGGCGATGAAAAAGTAGCTATGGTCGTAGCCGGGCTGCAGGCGCAACTCCAGTGGGTGGTTGGCCACCTTCGCCGCCTGTATCAGGGCCTCAGGCTTGAGCTGCACAGCGAGAAAATCGTCGCGGTCGCCCTGATCCACCAGCAATGGCAGCTTTTGCACCGCTTCGCTGATCAGCACGCTGGCATCCCATTCACGCCATTTCGAGCGCTCCTCGCCCAGATAACGCGAGAAAGCCTTCTGCCCCCAAGGACAATCCATCGGATTGCTGATCGGCGAAAACGCTGACACCGACAGGTAACGCCCTGGGTTGCGCAACGCGCAGACCAACGCGCCATGCCCGCCCATGGAGTGCCCGCTGATGCCACGTTTATCCGATGCGGGGAAATGTGCTTCAACCAACGCCGGCAATTCCTGCACCACGTAGTCATGCATCCGATAGTGCTTGGCCCACGGTTCCTGGGTGGCATTGAGGTAGAAGCCTGCGCCCAGGCCGAAATCCCAGGCGTTGTCCGGGTCACCGGGCACACCCGGCCCACGGGGGCTGGTGTCCGGCGCGACGATGATCAACCCCAACTCGGCGGCCATGCGCTGGGCGCCGGCCTTCTGCATGAAGTTCTCGTCGGTGCAGGTCAGCCCGGACAACCAGTACAACACCGGCAGCTTGCCGCCCTGCTCCGCTTGCGGCGGCAGGTAGACTGCGAACGTCATGTCGCAGCCGAGGACATCGGAATGATGCTTGTAGCGTTTATGCCAGCCGCCGAAGCTCTTCTGGCATGACAGGTTCTCCAGACTCATGGCCGACCTCAAAAGTGGATGACGGTACGAATGCTCTTGCCTTCATGCATCAGGTCAAACGCTTTGTTGATGTCTTCCAGCCCCATGGTGTGAGTGATGAAGGTATCCAGCGGGATCTCGCCGGTCTGAGCCATCTCCACGTAGCTTGGCAGCTCGGTACGGCCGCGCACGCCGCCGAAAGCCGAACCGCGCCAGACGCGGCCGGTGACCAGCTGGAATGGGCGGGTGGCGATTTCCTGGCCGGCACCGGCCACACCGATGATCACCGACTCACCCCAGCCTTTATGGCAGCACTCAAGGGCGGCGCGCATCAGTTGCACGTTGCCGATGCACTCGAAGGAAAAGTCCACACCGCCGTCGGTCAAGTCGACGATGACGTCCTGGATCGGGCGATCGTAGTCTTTCGGGTTGATGCAGTCGGTGGCGCCCAGTTGCTTGGCGATTTCGAATTTGGCCGGGTTGATGTCGATCGCAATGATACGACCCGCCTTGGCCTTGACCGCGCCAATCACCGCCGACAGGCCGATGCCACCCAGGCCGAAGATCGCCACGGTGTCACCCGGCTTGACCTTGGCGGTGTTGATCACCGCACCAATACCGGTGGTGACGCCGCAGCCCAGCAGGCAGACTTTTTCCAGCGGCGCTTCTTTTGGGATCTTGGCTACGGAGATTTCCGGCAACACGGTGTACTCGGAGAACGTCGAGGTGCCCATGTAATGGAAAATCGGCTGGCCCTTGTAGGAAAACCGCGTGGTGCCGTCAGGCATCAAGCCTTTGCCCTGGGTGGAGCGGATCGCCTGGCACAGGTTGGTCTTGCCCGACAGGCAGAACTTGCACTTGCCGCACTCCGGCGTGTACAGCGGGATCACATGGTCACCCACGGCCACTGAGGTCACGCCCTCGCCGATGGCTTCAACCACCGCACCGCCCTCATGGCCGAGGATCGACGGGAAGATACCTTCCGGGTCAGCGCCCGACAGGGTGTAGGCGTCGGTATGGCACACGCCGGACGCGACCACGCGCAGCAGCACCTCGCCGGCCTTGGGCATGGCCACATCCACTTCAACGATCTCAAGGGGCTTCTTGGCTTCAAAGGCTACGGCGGCGCGGGACTTGATCATCCGGGTTTCTCCATGGGTTAAAAACTGAGGCGGTGAGTGTAAAACATGGCCCGGTGATGAATAATCCAGACAAAAGCAAAACTTTATTGCTGTACAGGGATAATCAACATGCTGGAAAACCGTTGGGAAGGCATTGATGAATTTGTCGCCGTCGCCGAATGCAGCCAGTTCACGGCAGCGGCCGAGCGCCTGGGCGTGTCGTCATCCCATATCAGCCGGCAGGTGGCACGCCTAGAAGAACGACTGCAAACGCGGTTGCTCTATCGCAGTACACGCAAGGTCACCCTGACCGAAGCCGGCCAGACCTTCCTGCAGCACTGCCAGCGTTTACAAGACGGTCGCGAAGAGGCCCTGCGCGCCGTGGGTGACCTCACCAGTGAACCCAAGGGCATGTTGCGCATGACCTGCGCGGTGGCTTACGGCGAACGGTTTATCGTGCCGCTGGTAACGCGATTCATGGCGCTGTACCCGCAATTGCGCGTGGATATTGAACTGACCAACCGCCAACTGGACCTGGTGCACGAAGGCCTCGACCTGGCGATTCGCCTGGGGCGCCTGCAAGACTCGCGCATGGTCGCCAGTCGGCTGGCCCCCCGACGCATGTACCTGTGCGCGTCGCCCTCCTACCTTGCAAGGTATGGTCGGCCACATAGCTTGTCGGAATTGAGTCGGCATAACTGCCTGATCGGCAGCTCGGATATCTGGCAATTGGCTCAGGACGGGCGCGAATTTTCTCAACGGGTGCAGGGTAACTGGCGTTGCAACAGTGGCCAGGCGGTACTGGATGCGGCGCTGCAAGGGGTTGGGTTGTGCCAATTGCCGGACTATTACGTGCTTGAGCATTTGCACAGTGGCGCGCTGGTGTCATTGCTGGAGGCGCATCAGCCGCCGAATACGGCGGTGTGGGCTCTGTATCCACAGCAGCGGCACTTATCGCCGAAGGTGCGCAAGTTGGTCGATTTCTTGAAGGCGGGGCTGGCTGAAAGGCCGGAGTACATCAGTTGAACAATCAGTGATTGAACCTATCGCCATCGGGAGCAAGCCCCCTCCCACATTTGGAATGCATTTCAAATGTGGGAGGGGGCTTGCTCCCGATGGGGCCGCTGCAGTCCAGCGGCCTACCTGCGATTAGCCCAGCGCAAGCGCAACCACTCCAGATCCTCTGGCCGGGTCACCTTGATATTGTCCGAACGCCCTTCAATCAAGCGCGGCGCCTGGCCGGACCATTCCATGGCCGAGGCTTCGTCAGTGATCACGGCGTCGGCCACCAGGCTGTCGGCCAACGCACGATGCAATGCCCCCAGGCGGAACATCTGAGGGGTATAGGCCTGCCAGATCAGGCTGCGGTCGACGGTTTCCATCACCCGCCCATGCTTGTCGACACGCTTGAGGGTATCGCGAGCCGGCACGGCCAGCAGGCCACCGACCGGGTCATCCGCAAGTTCGCTCAGGAGCTTGTCGAGATCGTCACGGCTCAGGTTTGGCCGCGCGGCATCGTGCACCAACACCCAATCGTCGTCGCTGGCGCCCAGGGCGTTGAGTTGCAAGAGTGCATTGAGCACCGACCCGGAACGCTCCGAGCCACCGTCCGCACGATGGATACGCGCGTCGCCTGCACACGCCAGTTCAGGCCAATAAGGATCATCAGAAGCAAGACTGACCACCAGGCCCTTGAGCGATGGATGGTCGAGAAAACAGCCAAGGCTGTGTTCGAGAATGGTGCGCCCGCCCAGTTGCAGATACTGCTTGGGACGGTCAGCGGCCATACGGGCACCGACGCCCGCGGCAGGAATCACGGCCCAGAAGGCCGGTAGGTGGTAACTCATTGGGCCAACTGGTAGAGGGTTTCACCCTCCTTGACCATGCCCAATTCATGACGAGCCCGCTCTTCAACGGTCTCCGTACCTTTTTTCAGCTCAAGTACTTCGGCGTCAAGGACGCGATTACGCTCCAGCAGGCGTTCGTTTTCGGCGTGCTGGTCGGCAATCTGCTGGGTCAGTTCTTCTACCTGCGCAAAGCTGCCATTACCGACCCATAGGCGGTACTGCAGGCCAGCCAGCAACAAGAGCAAGACGAGGAATAACCAATTGGGACTGCGCATCGAAATCCGGGTATCCAGTGAAAAAAGCCAGCCATGTAAAACTTTTGCAGCAACTGATAGCACGAAGCCTGGAAGGACCAGGCTTGTGCTAGATAGCCATCAGGTTAGCGTCGAAAAACACCCTATCGTGGTTTTTCCGACGCAATCCAACGACTTTTTACCATGCTTTACCATCAAGTAGCGATCAGCCGCGAAACTCACCGCGACCGTTGTACTTGGCTTTACCCGCCAGTTGCTCTTCGATACGCAGCAATTGGTTGTACTTGGAAACGCGGTCGGAACGGCACAGGGAACCCGTTTTGATCTGGCCCGCCGAGGTGCCCACAGCCAGGTCGGCAATGGTCGAGTCTTCGGTTTCGCCGGAGCGGTGGGAGATCACGGCGGTATAGCCTGCTGCCTTGGCCATCTGGATAGCTTCCAGGGTTTCGGTCAGGGTGCCGATCTGGTTGAACTTGATCAGGATCGAGTTGGCGATCTTTTTGTCGATGCCTTCTTTCAGGATCTTGGTGTTGGTCACGAACAGGTCGTCGCCCACCAGTTGGATTTTTTCGCCGATCTTGTCGGTAAGGACTTTCCAGCCGGCCCAGTCGGACTCATCCAGGCCGTCTTCGATCGAGATGATCGGATAGCGCTCGGTCAGACCTTTGAGGTAGTCGGCAAAACCTTCGGAAGTGAATACGTGGCCTTCACCGGACAGGTTGTATTTGCCGTCTTCATAGAACTCGCTGGCCGCGCAGTCCAGGGCCAGGGTCACGTCGGTGCCCAGCTTGTAGCCGGCGTTGGCCACGGCTTCGGAGATCACTTTCAGTGCATCTTCGTTGGACGCCAGGTTCGGCGCGAAACCACCTTCGTCACCCACGGCAGTGCTCAGGCCACGAGCCTTCAGTACAGCCTTCAGGTGATGGAAAATCTCGGTGCCCATGCGCAGGCCATCGGAGAAAGTCTTGGCGCCAACCGGCTGCACCATGAATTCCTGGATGTCGACGTTGTTATCGGCATGCTCGCCACCGTTGATGATGTTCATCATCGGCACCGGCATCGAGTACACACCCGGAGTGCCATTCAGGTTGGCAATGTGAGCGTACAGCGGCAGGTCCTGGTCCTGGGCAGCAGCCTTGGCAGCGGCCAGGGACACGGCGAGGATGGCGTTGGCGCCCAGGTTGCCTTTGTTTTCGGTGCCGTCGAGCTTGATCATCGCGTGATCCAGGGCTTTCTGGTCCACCGGATCCTTGCCCAGCAACAGGTCACGGATCGGGCCGTTGATGTTGGCTACGGCCTTCAGTACACCTTTGCCCAGGTAACGGCTCTTGTCGCCATCACGCAGTTCCAGCGCTTCGCGCGAACCGGTGGAAGCACCGGACGGCGCGCAGGCGCTACCGATGATGCCGTTATCGAGAAGCACGTCGGCTTCGACGGTGGGGTTGCCACGGGAGTCGAGAACTTCACGACCTTTGATGTCGACGATTTTTGCCATTGTTGTAAACACTCCAAAGTTGACGAAAACGACGCAGCTGAAGGAAAACTTTTGACCGACCGCAAGGGTGGAACAACGGGGCAGGCTTGCAGGCGACAAGGCTCAGGCCCACGGGCCTGAGCATAAAACGAGGGAAAGTCTACCGGAGAAACGGTGCTTACGCGGTTTCTACCGTCGGAAAACTCTTGACCAGTTCGTCCAACTGCTTGAGCTGGGCCAGGAACGGCTCCAGCTTGTCCAGGCGCAGGGCGCAAGGACCATCGCACTTGGCGTTGTCCGGGTCCGGGTGGGCTTCCAGGAACAGGCCGGCCAGGGACTGGCTCATGCCCGCCTTGGCCAGGTCGGTGACCTGGGCACGACGCCCACCGGCGGAGTCCGAGCGACCACCGGGCATTTGCAGCGCGTGGGTCACGTCGAAGAACACCGGGTATTCGAACTGTTTCATGATGCCGAAACCGAGCATGTCCACCACGAGGTTGTTGTAGCCGAAGCTCGAGCCACGCTCGCAGAGGATCAACTGGTCGTTACCCGCTTCCACGCACTTGTTCAGGATGTGTTTCATCTCCTGGGGCGCAAGGAACTGGGCTTTCTTGATGTTGATCACCGCGCCGGTCTTGGCCATCGCCACGACCAGGTCGGTCTGGCGCGACAGGAAGGCCGGCAACTGGATGATGTCGCACACCTCGGCGACCACGGCAGCCTGTTCAGGCTCGTGGACGTCGGTGATGATGGGCACGCCGAAGGCTTGCTTGATGTCCTGGAAGATCCGCATGCCTTCTTCAATGCCCGGGCCGCGATAGGAGGTCACGGACGAACGGTTGGCCTTGTCGAAGCTGGCCTTGAACACGTAGGGGATGCCCAGCTTCTGGGTGACCCGCACGTACTCTTCACAGACCTGCATCGCCATGTCGCGGCTTTCCAGCACGTTCATGCCGCCAAACAACACCATGGGCTTGTCGTTGGCAATCTCGATGTCGCCTACGCGAATGATCTTCTGGGCCATCAGGGTTACGCCTTCTTCTGATGTTGCGTCAGTGCTGCCTTGACGAAACCGCTGAACAACGGGTGACCGTCACGCGGAGTCGAGGTGAACTCAGGGTGGAACTGGCAAGCGACGAACCATGGGTGATCCGGTGCTTCGACCACTTCAACCAGCGCGCCGTCACCGGAGCGACCGGAGATTTTCAGGCCGGCTTCCTTGATCTGCGGCAACAGGTTGTTGTTCACCTCGTAGCGGTGACGGTGACGCTCGACGATCACGTCCTTGCCATAGCAGTCGTGTACCAGCGAGCCCGGCTCCAGCAGGCAATCCTGCGCGCCAAGGCGCATGGTGCCGCCCAGGTCGGAGGTTTCGGTACGGGTTTCAACGGCGCCGGTGGCATCTGCCCACTCGGTGATCAGGCCCACGACCGGATGGCCGCTACTGTGATCGAACTCGGTGGAGTTGGCGTCTTTCCAGCCCAGCACGTTACGGGCGAACTCGATAACGGCCACTTGCATGCCCAGGCAGATCCCCAGGTACGGCACCTTGTTCTCACGGGCGTACTGCACCGCAGTGATCTTGCCTTCCACGCCACGCAGGCCGAAACCGCCAGGAACGAGGATCGCATCGACACCTTCGAGCAGCGCAGTGCCCTGGTTCTCGATGTCTTCGGAATCGATGTAGCGCAGGTTGACCTTGGTACGGTTGCTGATACCGGCGTGGCTCATCGCTTCGATCAGCGACTTGTACGCGTCCAGCAGTTCCATGTACTTGCCGACCATCGCGATGGTGACTTCGTGCTCGGGGTTGAGCTTGGCGTCGACCACGGCGTCCCACTCGGACAGGTCCGCGCCGCCACACTGCAAGCCGAAACGCTCGACCACAAAATCATCCAGGCCTTGCGAATGCAGGATGCCCGGGATCTTGTAGATGGTGTCGGCGTCTTCCAGGCCAATCACCGCACGCTCTTCAACGTTGGTGAATTGCGCGATCTTGCGGCGCGAGGAAATGTCGATCGGGTGATCGGAGCGGCATACCAGCACGTCCGGCTGCAGGCCGATGGAACGCAGTTCCTTGACCGAATGCTGGGTAGGCTTGGTTTTGGTTTCGCCGGCGGTGGCGATGTACGGCACCAGGGTCAGGTGCATCAGCATCGCGCGCTTGGCGCCGACTTCGAAACGCAACTGGCGGATCGCCTCGAGGAACGGTTGGGATTCGATGTCACCCACGGTGCCACCGATCTCGACCATCGCCACGTCGGCATCGCCTGCACCCTTGATGATGCGGCGCTTGATTTCGTCGGTGATGTGCGGGATCACCTGGATGGTTGCACCCAGGTAGTCACCACGGCGCTCCTTGCGCAGCACGTGCTCGTAGACACGGCCGGTGGTGAAGTTGTTGTTCTGGGTCATGGTCGTGCGGATGAACCGCTCGTAGTGGCCCAGGTCCAGGTCGGTCTCGGCGCCGTCATGGGTGACGAACACTTCACCGTGCTGGAACGGGCTCATGGTGCCCGGGTCGACGTTGATGTACGGGTCCAGCTTGAGCATGGTGACTTTAAGCCCCCGCGCCTCCAGGATGGCCGCCAATGAAGCGGAGGCAATGCCTTTCCCCAATGAAGAAACAACACCGCCCGTGACGAATATGTAGCGCGTCATGAAAAACCCTAGAAGTCTGCGTTAAAGCGGTCCGAGCCGCCGGGGAAAGCGAAGGAAGGCCGAAGCCCCCGATCACCTGCATTAATCACAGTGCACCTTTCAAAAAAACCGCCGCGTGGTGACAGACCAGCAATGAAACACCGGTACGTTGATCGCTACACATTTTTTGGAATCGCCCAGCAAAGACTGCTTGGTAATCGGCAACTGCTGCGATTCAGGAGAATCCACAGAAGTTGTATCAAGAAGGGAGCGTAGTCTACCGGAAAGGCTCTATCAGCTCAAACCTTGATCGCAGTTCTGTGGCAACCAATGCAATTGCCAATCTTCACTCGGTACTGCCCAGCGTCCAGCGACGCTGGGGCCACCCAGCAATTGCTCCTCCCGATACAGGAGCGGCAATCTGCCACGGACGAAGCCCGGCAGCGCGCTTTCGTTAAGCAGGCGCTTCAGATCACGGCGACCTCGCCCCGGTACCTCGAGCACTTCACCGCCCCGGCGATAACGAACCTCCAGAGGGCCTTCGGGCACCTTGCCGACCAACTCCAGCCGGCCATTGCCGGGTAACTCTAGTGGGTTTTGCGGATCGGGCCAGCTCAACGTTGCGTCGGAAAATTCCGCCCAGGCACCCGGCAACCACCAGATGCGCTCGCCGCAACGGTGCAACTCGCCATCGGCCATGCGCCACAGAGGTTGCGCATCCGGCTTGGCGTCGCGCAGGGAATGCCAACCGGCCCAGTGATCACTGTCGGGTAAACGGGTCAGCGGGGTCAGCCAATGACGCAAGGCGTTGCGCTGGCGAGCGTCGGAAAGCTCACGCAATGGCGCAAGGGCCAGTGACGGTAAAGGCAGCCAGGGGAATGGTGAAGGTTGGTCCGCAGCCTGCAAGTCCATCCGCGCCAAGTCGTCCAGCAGCCCCTGGGCCTCGCCGAGCTGCTCGGCGGTACGGGCCAGGCGGCTGGCGGCTTGCGGCCAGCGCTGCGTCAGTGCCGGGAAAACGCGATGGCGCAAGTAATTGCGCGAAAAATGCGGGTCGGCATTGGAAGGGTCTTCGACCCACAGCAATTGATGTTCATGGGCGTAGGCTTCCAGCTCACCACGTGATACGTCGAGCAAGGGTCTCAGCAGATGGCCTCCCGCCAGGGGGCGATGACCAGGCATCGCCGCCAAGCCACGCACACCGGCCCCACGCAGCAGGCGAAACAACAGGGTTTCGGCCTGATCTTCGCGATGCTGGCCCGTAAGCAACACCCCCCCTGCCCCCGTGACTTCGGCAAACGCCTGATAACGTGCGTCGCGGGCGGCGCGCTCAAGGCTCGCTCCGGGCCGGACCTGCACACGCATGACGCACAAGGGCACGCCAAGGCTGTCGCACACCGACTGGCAATGACCGGGCCATGCGTCGGCGGCAGCTTGCAGGCCATGGTGGACATGCACGGCACTGAGCGTCGGGAACGTTTCGGTTTTTGCCAAAGAGACCAGAAGGTGCAGCAGCACGGTGGAATCCAGCCCACCTGAGAAAGCGACGTGCCAGGCCGGGGCATTGCGCCACGGGGCAAGGGCTTGAAGGAGTTTGGCGGCTAGCGCTGGCTTCATCGGAAAATACCGCCATCAAACTGGAATGCGACAACCCAGCATACACAAAGCAAATGTAGGAGGGGGCTTACTCCCGATAGCAGTGGGTCAGTCACTGGATCCATTGACTGACACTCCGCAATCGGGAGCAAGCCCCCTCCCACATTGAGTATTGCGACGATCTTACAGGCCGTAGCTCATCAGGCGCTCATAACGACGGGTCAGCAGCGCTTCGTTATCCAGCTTCTTGAGCATCGCCAGTTGCGAACCCAGTTCGGCGCGGATGGTCGCAGCAGCGGCAGCCGGGTCGCGGTGAGCACCGCCCAATGGCTCGGCGATCACTTTATCCACGATACCCAGGCCTTTGAGGCGATCGGCAGTAATGCCCATGGCTTCGGCAGCGTCCGGCGCCTTTTCTGCGGTTTTCCACAGGATCGAGGCGCAACCTTCCGGCGAGATCACCGCGTAGGTCGAATACTGCAGCATGTTCAACTGATCGCAAACGCCAATGGCCAATGCGCCGCCGGAGCCCCCTTCACCAATCACAGTCGCGATGATCGGGGTTTTCAGGCGAGCCATGACGCGCAGGTTCCAGGCAATCGCTTCGCTCTGGTTGCGCTCTTCAGCGTCGATACCCGGGTAGGCGCCCGGCGTGTCGATGAAGGTCAGGATCGGCATTTTGAAGCGCTCGGCCATTTCCATCAGGCGGCAAGCCTTGCGATAGCCTTCCGGACGCGGCATGCCGAAGTTGCGGCGCACCTTCTCGCGGACTTCACGGCCTTTCTGGTGACCGATCACCATGACCGGCTGGTCATCCAGGCGGGCGATACCACCAACGATGGCGGCGTCATCCGAGAAATGGCGGTCGCCATGCAGCTCGTCGAACTCGGTGAAGATGTGCTGGATGTAGTCCAGGGTGTATGGGCGACGCGGATGGCGAGCCAGGCGTGCGATCTGCCAGCTGGTCAGCTTGCCGAAGATGTCTTCGGTCAGCGTCTTGCTCTTGTCTTGCAGGCGGGAGATTTCATCGCCGATATTCAGCGAATTGTCATTGCCGACCAGGCGCAGTTCTTCGATCTTGGCTTGCAGGTCAGCGATCGGCTGTTCGAAATCAAGAAAATTCGGGTTCATAAGCGTCCGTCTTGGGTCGACGGCCAAGGAGTGCCTGGCCAGCCGGTTGTCTATTCGCGCCCTACCTTAAGGGAGAGGCGCGTTTAGGTCGAGATTAAATGTTCAGCCGAGGTCAGGTGTGCTGACCATCAGCGGTATTGGAGGAAGACGTTGTCTCGCCCGAACTGGTCACGCAAAGCTTGAATCAAGCCATCCGCCGGATCAATTCGCCACGTCTCGCCAAATTGCAACATCGCCTTGGCGTCGTTGCCGGTGTATTCCATGGTCACAGGGCAAGCGCCACGGTGACGCTTGAGCAAATCACCCAACCAGCGTAGCTGATCGCCCTTGAGCGCTTCGGTCTTGACCTTCAAGCGCAGGCTTTCGGCCAGGTTGGTACGGGCATCTTCCATACTCATGACCCGCTTGATCCGCAGACGCAGGCCACCGGAGAAGTCATCGTTACTGACCTCCCCTTCCACCACCACCATGGCATCGGTCTGCAGCAACGATTGTGCCGAGTGGAACGCATCGGCAAACAGCGACGCCTCGATTCGCCCCGAGCGGTCGTCGAGGGTGATAAAGCCCATCTTGTCGCCCTTCTTGTTCTTCATCACCCGCAGGGCGATGATCATGCCGGCGACGGTCTGGGTGTCGCGCGCCGGCTTCAGGTCGATGATGCGCTGACGGGCAAAACGACGGATTTCTCCTTCGTATTCGTCGATCGGGTGACCGGTAAGGTACAGACCCAAGGTGTCTTTCTCACCCTTGAGACGCTCCTTGAGGGTCAATTCCTTGGCCTTGCGGTGGTTCGCGTACACATCCGCATCGTCTTCGACGAACAGCCCCCCAAACAGGTCCGCATGGCCACTGTCGTGGGTGCGGGCAGTCTGTTCGGCGGCCTTGATCGCCTCTTCCATGGCGGCCAGCAGTACTGCCCGGTTGCGGTCGATATTGGCCTGGTAAGCCTTCGGCTCATCATGGAAATAGGGGCCGAGACGGTCAAGTGCGCCACTGCGAATCAGGCCATCGAGGGTACGTTTGTTGATGCGCTTGAGGTCAACCCGCGCACAGAAGTCGAACAGATCCTTGAACGGCCCGTCCTGCCGCGCTTCGGTGATCGCTTCCACCGGGCCTTCGCCGACCCCCTTGATCGCGCCCAGGCCATAGATGATGCGGCCTTCGTCGTTCACCGTGAACTTGAACTCCGAGGCGTTCACGTCCGGCGCGTCGAGGCGCAGCTTCATGGTGCGCACTTCCTCGATCAAGGTCACGACCTTGTCGGTGTTGTGCATGTCCGCCGAGAGTACCGCAGCCATGAAGGGCGCCGGGTAGTGGGCTTTCAGCCAGGCGGTCTGGTACGACACCAGGCCGTAGGCGGCGGAGTGGGATTTGTTGAAGCCATAACCGGCGAATTTTTCCACCAGGTCGAAAATGTTACCGGCCAGGTCGGCATCAATATTATTGGTGGCACACCCCTCAATGAAACCACCGCGCTGCTTGGCCATTTCCTCGGGTTTTTTCTTACCCATGGCGCGACGCAGCATGTCCGCACCACCCAGGGTGTAGCCCGCCATCACCTGGGCAATCTGCATCACCTGTTCCTGATACAGGATGATGCCGTAGGTCGGTGCCAGTACTGGCTTGAGGCCCTCGTACTGATAATCGGAGTGCGGATATGCCAGCTCGGCACGCCCGTGCTTACGGTTGATGAAGTCATCCACCATGCCCGATTGCAGCGGCCCCGGACGGAACAGGGCCACCAGTGCGATCAAGTCTTCCAGGCAGTCGGGCTTGAGCTTTTTGATCAGCTCCTTCATGCCCCGGGATTCAAGCTGGAATACTGCCGTGGTTTCGGCTTTTTGCAGCAACGAATAGGTCGGCTTGTCATCCAGCGGGATGAACGCGATATCCAGCGGCTCCTCGCCGGCCTTGGCGCGGTCGCGGTTGATCGTCTTGAGCGCCCAATCGATGATCGTCAGGGTCCGCAGGCCCAGGAAGTCGAACTTCACCAGGCCGGCGGCTTCCACGTCGTCCTTGTCGAACTGGGTAACCAGGCCGTCGCCTTCTTCATCGCAGTAGATCGGCGAAAAGTCGGTAAGTTTGGTCGGTGCGATAACCACGCCACCGGCATGTTTACCCACGTTACGCACCACACCTTCGAGCTTGCGGGCCATGTCCCAGATTTCGGCGGCCTCTTCATCAACCTTGATAAAGTCGCGCAGGATTTCTTCCTGCTCGTAGGCTTTTTCCAGCGTCATGCCGACTTCGAACGGGATCATCTTCGACAGGCGGTCCGCCAGGCCGTAAGACTTGCCCTGTACGCGCGCCACGTCACGGATTACCGCCTTCGCCGCCATGGAACCGAAAGTGATGATCTGGCTGACGGCGTTGCGGCCGTATTTCTCAGCCACGTACTCAATCACGCGGTCACGGCCATCCATGCAGAAGTCGACGTCGAAGTCGGGCATGGAAACCCGTTCCGGGTTCAGGAACCGCTCGAACAGCAGGTCATACTCCAGCGGGTCAAGGTCGGTGATCTTCTGTACATAAGCCACCAGCGAGCCGGCACCTGAGCCTCGACCCGGGCCAACCGGCACGCCGTTGTTCTTGGCCCACTGGATAAAGTCCATCACGATCAGGAAGTAACCGGGGAACCCCATCTGGATAATGATATCCAGCTCGAAATTCAGCCGATCCACGTAGACCTGGCGCTTGGCCTCGTAATCTTCGGTAGTGTCCTTGGGCAGCAGAACGGCCAACCGCTCTTCCAGGCCATCGAACGACACCTTGCGGAAGTACTCATCGATGGTCATGCCATCGGGAATCGGGAAGTTGGGCAGGAAGTGCTTGCCCAGTTTCACTTCAATGTTGCAGCGCTTGGCGATCTCGACGGAGTTTTCCAGGGCCTCGGGCAGGTCGCTGAACAGCTCGGCCATCTCCTCGGCACTTTTGAGGTATTGCTCTTCGCTGTAGTTTTTCGAGCGGCGCGGGTCATCCAGCGCCCGGCCTTCACCGATGCACACACGGGTTTCGTGGGCCTCGAAATCTTCTCGCTTGATGAAACGCACATCGTTGGTCGCCACCAGCGGTGCGCCCAACTTGTCGGCCAGCGCCACTGCGGCGTGCAGGTGTTCTTCATCGTTAGGCCGATTGGTACGCTGGACTTCCAGGTAAAAACGGTCGGGGAAGACCTGCATCCACTCGCGGGCCAGTACTTCGGCTTCCTGGGGGTTGCCACCGAGCAGCGCAATACCGATCTCGCCTTCCTTGGCGGCCGACAGCATGATCAGCCCTTCGCTGGCCTCGGCCACCCACTCGCGCTCGATGATGATCGAGCCATTGCGCTGGCCGTCGATAAAACCACGGGAAATCAGTTCGGTGAGGTTGCGATAACCCACGCCGTTCATCGCCAGCAGGCTGATGCGGCTCAGGGGGTTATCCGGGTCTTTGTTGGACAGCCACAGGTCGGCGCCGCAAATCGGCTTGATGCCGGCGCCCATGGCGTTCTTGTAGAACTTGACCAGGGAGCACATGTTGTTCTGGTCGGTCACCGCCACCGCAGGCATGTTCATGCCCACCAGGGTTTTGACCAGCGGTTTGATCCGTACCAGGCCATCGACCAGGGAGTATTCAGTGTGCAGGCGTAGGTGAACGAATGAAGCCGGCATAGTGATCCTGTCTAGATACGTGGAAACAACAAGGCCCGGATTGTACCGGGCCTTGAGCAAAACATCAGCCTCGCGACTACACCTCGCTGAGGCTCTCCCGCGCCTCGTAAGCCAGGCGCACCGGGGCGAACGAGCGACGATGGATCGGCGTCGGGCCCAGACGAGCCAAGGCTTCCAGATGAACGGGCGTTGGGTAACCCTTGTGCCCGCCGATGCCATAGCCGGGGTAGATCAATTCGAAAGCCGCCATTTCACGGTCTCGGCTGACCTTGGCCAGGATTGAAGCCGCCGCAATAGCAGGCACCTTGCTATCACCCTTCACCACCGCTTCCGACGGCATCGCCAGTTTCGGGCAGCGATTACCATCGATCATCGCCATCTTTGGCGTGATGTGCAGGCCCTCTACCGCACGCTGCATGGCAAGCATGGTGGCGTGCAGGATGTTCAGCTCATCGATTTCCTCGACCTCGGCCCGGGCGATATGCCAGCTCAGGGCTTTCTCACAGATCTCGTCGTAGAGCTTTTCGCGGCGCGCTTCGGTGAGTTTCTTCGAATCGTCAAGACCCAGGATCGGACGGTTCGGGTCAAGAATGACGGCCGCCGTAACGACGGCGCCGCACAGCGGCCCGCGCCCTACTTCATCAACGCCGGCCACCAGTTCATCGGCGTGGGCAACCAGGCTGAAATCCAGGCCCATTTGCGTCTTCATAGGGTGTCCTGTCGATGGCCGATCAAGGTGAGCACGGCATCCGCCGCCTGGTTCGACGCATCACGGCGCAACGTGCGGTGAATATCGTCAAAGCCACGGGTCTGCTCTTCGCCACCCTCTATCAAGGGAAGTACAGTCTGCGCCAGGGCTTCAGGGGTCGCATCGTCCTGTAGCAACTCCGGCACCAACAGGCGCTGGGCCAGCAGATTGGGCAAGGAGATGTAGGGACTTTTGACCATGCGCTTGAGAATCCAGAACGTCAGTGGTGCAAGACGATAGGCCACTACCATCGGACGCTTGTACAACAACGCCTCGAGAGTGGCAGTGCCTGAAGCGATCAGCACCGCATCACAGGCCGCGAGCGCGAGGTGCGACTGACCATCCAGCAGCGTCAGCGGTAAGTTGCGACCGTCAAGCAAGGCCTCGATCTGCGTACGACGTTGCGGGCTGGCACACGGCAGCACGAAGCGCACACCCGGTTTCAAGACCATCAAGCGCTCGGCGGCATCAAAAAACAGCGCGCCCAGCCGCCCGACTTCACCACCGCGGCTGCCCGGCATCAGTGCAACCAGCGGGCCATCGGCCAAGCCCAGCTCGGCACGCGCCGCTGCGCGATCGGCCTGCAGAGGGATGGTGTCGGCCAACGTGTGCCCCACAAAGCGCACCGGTACACCCTTTTCTTCATAGAATCGGGCTTCGAAGGGCAGCAAGGTCAGCATCAGGTCGCAGCCTTCGCGGATCTTCAGCACGCGCTTTTGCCGCCATGCCCACACGGACGGGCTGACGTAATGCACGGTCTTGATCCCGGCCTGGCGCAATTTGAGTTCGATGTTAAGGGTGAAGTCCGGCGCGTCGATTCCGATAAAGACGTCGGGCTTTTCTTCAATCAGTGTCTGGATCAGCAGTTTGCGGCGAGCCAGCAGCTCTCGCAGTCGCCCCAGCACTTCCACCAACCCCATGACGGACAGGCGTTCCATGGGAAAGTAGGACGTGAGGCCCTCGGCCTGCATCAACGGCCCACCCACCCCGATAAACTCGACGGCAGGATGCTGGGCCTTGAGTGCACGCATCAGGCCTGCCCCCAGAATATCGCCGGAAGCTTCCCCGGCCACCAACGCTATACGCAGATTGGCCATGATTAACGGGTGATGCCGCGAGTCGACGCCTGGATCGAGTCCCGGAACACGGCCACTTCCGGAAACTGTGCAGCCGACTCGGCCAGTTCGGTCAATGCCTGCTCAACCGTCAGCCCCTGGCGGTAGACCACCTTGTAGGCTCGACGCAGGGCATGGATCTGGTCTTCGCTGAAACCACGACGGCGCATGCCTTCGAAGTTCATGCTGCGGGCTTCGGCCGGGTTGCCGAATACCGTGACGAATGCCGGAACATCCTTGCCGATTGCGGTCCCCATGCCGGAAAAGGCGTGGGCACCGATATGGCAGTACTGATGGACCAGGGTGAAGCCGGACAGAATCGCCCAGTCGTCAACGTGCACATGGCCTGCCAATGCAGTGTTGTTGACCAGGATGCAGTGGTTGCCGATCACGCTGTCATGGCCGATATGCGCATAGGCCATGATCAGGTTGTGATCACCCAAGGTGGTCTCGGCACGATCCTGCACGGTGCCACGATGAATGGTCACACCTTCACGGATGATGTTGTGGTCACCGATTACCAGGCGTGTTTCTTCACCCTTGTACTTCATGTCGGGGGTGTCTTCGCCTACCGAGGAAAACTGGTAGATACGATTATGCTTACCAATGCGCGTCGGGCCTTTGAGGATCACATGCGGCCCGATGACAGTCCCCTCGCCGATTTCAACACCTGCGCCGACGATCGACCAAGGGCCGACCTCAACGTCGGCGGCCAGTACGGCCGACGGATCGATGATTGCGCGAGGGTCAATCAAACTCATAGTTTGCGTTCCGCACAGATGATCTCAGCCGAGCACACCGGCTTGCCATCCACCGAGGCCTGGCATTCGAACTTCCAGATCTGGCGTTTGCAACTGATGAACTTGGCTTCCAGGATCAACTGGTCGCCCGGCGTGACCGGATTGCGGAAACGCAGTTTGTCGGAGCCCACGAAATAGTAGAGCGTGCCGTCGGCAGGCTTGAGGTCGAGCATTTTGAAACCAAGGATACCGGCAGCCTGGGCCATTGCTTCAATGATCAGCACGCCTGGCATGATGGGATGCGCGGGAAAGTGGCCGTTGAAGAACGGTTCGTTGATGCTGACATTCTTGTAGGCACGAATGCGCTTTTCCTCGACATTGAGGTCCACTACGCGGTCCACCAGCAGGAACGGGTAACGGTGAGGCAGGTATTCGCGAATCTCGTTGATGTCCATCATTTCGGGGGGAAGCCTGTAATAAAGATTGGGGGCGGGCGAACTAAAAGCACGCCCCGCTAGCAAATCAAGGAAGCCGCCCAGCGGCTGTGCACACTTGATATGGAAATGGTATCAGCCTTCTGATGAAGCATTACCGCCAGGGGTCACGTCTCCAACACGCTTTTCAAGCTGTTTGAGGCGTCGGGCCATGTCGTCAAGCTGTCTCAAGCGCGCTGCACTTTTACGCCACTCAGCCGCCGGCTGCATGGCGGTACCGGAAGAGTAGGCCCCTGGCTCGGTGATCGAGTGGGTGACCATGGTCATGCCGGTGATGAAAACGTTGTCGCAAATATCGATATGCCCCACCAGCCCTACGCCACCGGCGAGCATGCAATGCTTGCCGATTTTGGTGCTGCCGGAGATACCGACACACGCCGCCATGGCGGTGTGGTCGCCGATCTGCACGTTGTGGGCGATCTGGATCTGGTTGTCGAGCTTCACGCCGTTACCGATTACGGTGTCGGCCAGGGCACCACGGTCCACAGCGGTGTTAACGCCGATTTCCACGTCATCCCCAATCAAGACACCGCCAACCTGGGCAATCTTGTGCCAAACGCCTTTGGAATTGGCAAAGCCGAAACCTTCACCGCCGATCACTGCGCCCGACTGAATAACCACGCGCTCACCGATACGCACATCGTGGTAAAGGGTGACCCGCGGAGCCAACCAGCCATCGGCGCCGATTTCACAGCGCGCCCCGATAAAGCAATGGGCACCCACGGTGACGCCAGCGGCAATACGTGCGCCACTTTCGATCACGGCAAACGCACCAATGTTGGCAGCGGGGTCAACCTGGGCATCATCGGCAATCACCGCGCTGGGATGAATACCCCCGGCGGCCTTGGGCTTTGGATCGAACAGGTGCGACGCTTTCGCGTACGACAGGTACGGGTCGGCCACCACCAGCGCATCCCCGGCGTAACCCTCGGCATCAGCAGCCTTCAGCAACACGGCTGCGGCTTGGCAACCGACGAGGTACTTACGGTATTGAGGATTTGCGAGGAAGCTCAACTGAGCTGGGCCAGCCTCCTGCAAGGTGGCTAGCCCAGTGATTTCCTTCTCCGGGGAGCCGTGCAAGACGGCCCCCAGGAACTCGGCCAACTCGCCGAGTTTGATAGTCGCGGTCATGGGTTACTTCAGCTGGTTCATGCGCTCGATCACCTGGCGGGTGATGTCGTATTGAGGCTTGACGTCGATCACGGCGCCACGCTCGAACACCAGGTCAAAGGCACCTTTCTTGATGACTTCTTCCACAGCGCTGTCGAGCTTCGGCTTGAGCTGCTTGAGCATTTCACGGTCAGCAACGGCCTTGGCTTCGTTCAGTTCCTTGGACTGGAACTGGTAGTCACGGGCCTTTTGCTTGAATTCAAGTTCCAGACGCTCGCGCTCGGGCTGCTGCATCTTGTCGCCACCGGCTACCAGGCGATCCTGGATGCCCTTGGCGCTGCTTTCCAGGGTCTTGAGCTTGGTCAGCTGCGGACCGAATTTTTTCTCGGCATCCACGGCGTATTTCTTGGCCGCATCGGATTCCAGCAGAGCCATCTGATAGTTCAGGACGGCGATTTTCATTTCGGCGAAGGCCGGGGTGGTTACCAGCACAGTTGCCAGCAGAACCAATTGAGTCAACTTACGCACGATGCACTCCTACAGAATCCGTTGTCGTTATCTTGGGTCAGACGCTTAGAACGTCTGGCCGAGGGAGAATTGGAAAATCTGGGTTTCAGCGTTATCCGGTTTCTTGACCGGCATGGCCAGAGCAAAGCTCAACGGGCCCAATGCAGTCACCCATGTCACGCCAACACCCACGGAGCTCGCCAGGTTGCTGAAGCTCACATCGTTACACTGCGTGTTGGACTTCGAACCATTCGGGTTGGTGACCTGCTCGCACTTGGAGTCGAACACGTTACCCACATCCCAGAAAACCGAAGTACGCAGGGAACGTTGGTCCTTGACGAACGGCAGCGGGAACAGAATCTCCGCACCACCCTGGATCAGTACGTTACCACCGAATGGCAATGGCTTATCGTCGCTATCCGGCTGAGTCCCTACGTTACCGGTGTTCGCGAAACCACGGCTCGGCGTACCACGTGGACCCAAGGTACTGTCCTTGAAGCCACGAACCGAGTTGAAACCACCTGCATAGTAGTTCTCGTAGAACGGTAGACCACTGGTGGAACCATAGCCATCGCCATAGCCCAGCTCAGTGTGCAGGCGCATGGTGTAGTTATCGCTCAGCGGCTGGAACAACTGGCCACGGTAGTCGAGCTTGAAGAACGACAGGTCGCTGCCCGGCGTAGTGGCTTCCAGCGTCAAGCTCTGGGAGTGACCACGGGTCGCCAGCACGCCTTTGTTCAGGGTCGACTCGGACCAGCCGGCCGATGCCTTGAAGTTCAGGAACTGATCGCCTTCCTTACGAGTAAAGTCAAAGATCTCATCCACGGTGTACACACCGGTCTTGATCTTGTCCTGTTGCGCGGTCAAACCAAAGGTCAGGCGCGAGGTCTCGCTGATCGGGTAACCAATGTTGGCCCCCACACCCATGCTGTCGATTGCATAGCTTGCAACGTCGACGTCGAGGTCTTTGTAGTCAGTGGTGCGATAGAAGGCGTTGTAGCCCAGGCTCACACCGTCGGCAGTCCAGTAGGGGTCGGTATAACTGAAGTTATAACGGCTCTGGTATTCGCTTCGGGTCAGGCCGACAGACACACGGTTACCCGTACCGAGGAAGTTGTTCTGTGTGATCGAGCCACCCAGAATCAGGCCCGCGCTCTGTGCGAAGCCGACGCTGGCGGTGATCGAACCCGAGGCTTGCTCTTCAACGGCGTAGTTCACGTCAACCTGGTCATCCACACCTGGAACGGCCGGGGTTTCGACGTTGACTTCCTTGAAGAAGCCCAGGCGCTCAAGACGGGTCTTGGACTGGTCGATCAAGTAGGTCGACGCCCAACCACCTTCCATCTGGCGCATTTCACGGCGCAGCACTTCGTCCGCAGACTTGGTGTTGCCACGGAAGTTGATGCGGTTCACGTAGGCACGCTTGCCCGGGTCGACCACGAAGGTAATGTCCACGGTGTGGTCATCATCATGCGGGGTCGGTACGCCGTTGACGTTGGCGAAGGTATAGCCTTCGTTACCCAGGCGACGGGTGATCAGCTCGGACGTGGTGGTCATCAGCTTGCGCGAGAACACCTGGTCCTTCTGCACCAGCAACAGCGACTTCACCTGGTCTTCAGGTACTTTCAGGTCGCCGCTGAGCTTGACGTCACGAACCTTGTACTTTTCGCCTTCGTTGACGTTGACGGTGATGTAGACGTGCTTCTTGTCCGGGGTGATGGACACCTGGGTCGAAGCGATATCCATGTTGATATAGCCGCGGTCCAGGTAGTAGGAGCGCAGACGCTCCAGGTCACCGGACAGTTTTTCACGAGCGTACTTGTCGTCGTTCTTGAAGAACGACAGCCAGTTGGTGGTCTTGAGTTCGAACAGGTCGATCAGGTCTTCATCAGCGAACTTGGTGTTGCCCACCACGTTGATGTGCTGAATGGCCGCTACCGTACCTTCGTTGATGTTGACCTTCAGGCCGACACGGTTACGCGGTTGGGGGACGACTTCGGTTTCCACGGTCGCGGAGTAGCGGCCCTGGGCAACGTACTGGCGTTGCAGTTCGTTACGCACACCCTCAAGGGTGGCGCGCTGGAAGATCTCGCCCTCGGCCAGGCCGGATTGCTTGAGGCCCTTCATCAGGTCTTCAGTGGAGATCGCCTTGTTGCCCTCGATCGTGATACTGGAGATGGAAGGCCGCTCAACGACCGTGATAACCAGGACGTTGCCTTCGCGACCCAGCTGGATATCTTGAAAGAACCCGGTTTTGAACAGCGCACGAGTGGATTCTACCAGGCGACGATCATCAGCCTGTTCCCCGACGTTCAACGGCAAGGCACCAAAGACGCTACCTGCGGAAACCCGCTGGAGGCCGTTGACGCGAATATCGGAGATAGTGAAGGACTCGGCGTGAACTTCGGCGATCATCAATACGGTGAGAACCGCAGTTAGCAGCAGACGTTTCATGAAGTCCTTTCTTATTCCAACTGGCAATAAACAAACTGCCGCAAAATGCGGCAGATTCGCAATTCAGCGAAGCGTTACAGTCGTCCCAGATCGTTGACCAGAGCTAACAACATCACTCCAACCACCAAACTGATACCGATCTGTATCCCCCAACCCTGCACCCGATCCGACAAGGGGCGACCACGCACCCACTCGACCAGATAAAACAGCAGATGCCCCCCATCCAGTACTGGAATAGGCAGCAAATTCAGAACCCCAAGGCTGATACTCAGATAAGCCAGGAAATTCAGGAAATCCGCGACACCCGACTGGGCAGAAGCGCCCGCCACTTTAGCAATGGTTATCGGCCCACTCAAGTTTTTTACCGAGAGCTCGCCGAACAACATTTTTTTGAGGGATTCGAGGGTCAGCACGCTCATGGTCCAGGTGCGTTTCGCGCCCTCGCCAATCGCGGCCAGCGGCCCGAAGCTGACCTCTCGCACCATCGATGGCGGCCACTCGACACCCTTGACCCCCGCCCCCAGGTAACCCCCGGCGGCCTTGGCCTCCCCACGAACCGACAAGGTTACGGGGACGTCGATTTGAGCACCATCACGCTCAACTTTCAGCGCAATTTTGGTATCGGGCCGTACACGTACCAGATCGACCACTTGCTGCCAGTCACCGAGCACCTGGCCATCCAGGGCCAACAGGCGATCACCGGTTTTCAGACCTGCGGCCTGGGCCGGACCTTTCGGATCCAGCTCCGCCAGCACTGGCGGCAAAGCCGGTCGCCACGGGCGAATCCCCAGGGACTTGATCGGATCAGGCTCATCCGCACCCTTGAGCCAGTGATCCAGGGCCAGTTCGCGCGCAGTCTCAAGCGTGGAGTCCTGGTCGCGAACCACAACACTGACGGTACCGCTCTCGCCCAGACGCCGCACCAGCTGCAAATTGACCGCTCCCCAACCGGTGGTTGGTTCGCCATCAATGGAAACAATTTCCTGCCCCGCGGCCAGGCCAGCCTTGGCCGCCATGCTGTCTGCGTCGACCGCGCCGATAACCGGACGCACCTGCTGACTGCCCAGCATGGCCAACACCCAGAAAAACACCATCGCCAACAGGAAGTTGGCGATCGGACCGGCGGCGACGATCGCGATACGCTGACGAACGGTCTTGCGATTGAAAGACTGGTCCAACTGGTCGGCCGGCACTTCACCTTCGCGCTCGTCGAGCATCTTGACGTAACCACCCAGTGGTATGGCGGCAATCACGAACTCGGTGCCACGACGGTCATGCCAACGCAACAAGGGCATGCCGAAACCGACTGAAAAGCGCAGTACTTTGACGCCGCAACGACGCGCCACCCAAAAGTGGCCGAATTCGTGGAAGGTCACCAACACACCCAGAGCAACCAGGGTGCCGACAATCATATAAAGCGCACTCATCTAATTTCTCCGCCTTTCAATCCAGTGCCTGCGGGCTCAACCGCACCTACAGGCTAACGCGCGTTGCGTTCCAACCATTGCTCGGCCAAGCCGCGGGCCTTCCTATCCGCCTCAAACACGGCGCCCAGGTCGTTGACAGCCACTACCGGCTCCCGAGCCAGGACATCCTCGATAATACTCGCGATCTGCGGAAAACGGATGCGCCGCTCAAGAAAGGCCGCGACCGCCACCTCATTGGCCGCATTAAGCATCGCCGGCGCGCTGTTACCCGCCTCCACCGCCTCACGCGCCAGGCGCAGACAAGGAAAACGCTGCTCGTCCGGCGCTTCGAAGTCCAGGCGCGCAATTGCAAACAGGTCCAACGGCGCCACACCGGAATCAATGCGTTCCGGCCAAGCCAGGGCGTTGGCGATGGGCGTACGCATGTCAGGGTTGCCCAACTGCGCCAGCACCGAGCCATCCACGTAATCGACCAGGGAATGAATCACACTTTGCGGGTGAACCACCACCTCGACCTGGTCCGGCCGGGCATCAAACAGCCAGCAAGCCTCGATCAGCTCCAGCCCTTTGTTCATCATGCTCGCCGAGTCCACGGAAATCTTGCGCCCCATGGACCAGTTGGGGTGTGCACAGGCCTGATCCGGAGTGACATGCTCCAACTCAGCCAGAGGCGTCTGCCGGAACGGCCCACCGGACGCGGTCAACAGAATCCGACGCACGCCAACCTGGCTCAAGCCACGGGAGAAATCACCCGGCATGCACTGGAAAATCGCGTTATGTTCGCTGTCGAGAGGCAGCAACACCGCGCCACTCTTGCGCACCGCCTGCATAAAGAGCGCGCCGGACATAACCAATGCTTCTTTATTGGCCAGCAGAATCTTCTTGCCTGCATCGACCGCCGCCAGCGTCGGACGCAAACCCGCTGCGCCGACAATGGCAGCCACGACGGTGTCCACTTCGGCATCGGCCGCCACCTGGCACAACCCCGCCTCCCCCACCAATACCTGAGTGGCGAGGCCGGCAGCGCGCAGGTCATCCTGCAAACCACGCGCCAGCGCCGCCTCGGGCACCACAGCAAAGCGTGGCGAGTGGAGAACGCAAAGGGCTAGCAACTCGCTCAGGCGGCTAAAACCGGTCAGGGCAAATATTTGATAGCGATCAGGATGACGCGCAATCACATCCAGGGTACTCAGCCCTACCGAACCAGTCGCCCCCAGTACGGTGACTTGCTGCAGACGGCTCACGAGGCAGTCATCCACAACAACACGGCAAAGATCGGAATCGCCGCGGTGAGACTGTCGATACGGTCCAATACACCGCCATGCCCCGGAAGCAGGTTGCTGCTGTCCTTGATACCGGCCTGGCGCTTGAACATGCTTTCGGTGAGGTCACCCACCACCGAAATGAACACGACAATGGCCGTACCCAACAGCGCCAGGAAGATTTCCTTCACCGACCAGTCGCGCACAACGCCGACCACCAGCGTGATCGCCAGCGTCAATGCGAGGCCGCCGTACACGCCTTCCCAGCTCTTGCCAGGACTGACCGCCGGCGCCAGCTTGCGCTTGCCGAACGCCCGACCAGAGAAATAGGCGCCGATATCCGCGCCCCAGACCAATACCATCACCGCCATGATCAACCAGTTGCCCATGGACGCATTCTTGATCTCTACCAAGCCTTGCCAGGCGGGCAGCAGGATCAACAAGCCAATCACCAGCTTGCAGGCCACGCTGGACCACTGGCCACTGGTCCGTGGGTAGGTGAGCACCAGGTAGGTCGCCAGCGCCCACCACAGCACCGCGGCCCCCAACACCCAAGGCACGATGATGCTCGACAGGGTATGCATCAGGAACAGCGACAGCGCCACGAATGCCGCGTACGCCACACGTGGCGCCTGGGCATTGAAACCCGCCAGGCGCGCCCATTCCCAGGCCCCAAGTGTTACGACAAGGCCGATAAACAGCGCAAAGCCGGAACCGTCGAGCAGGAAAAAACCGCACAAGGCAATCGGCAGCAGGATCAGTGCCGTGATGATTCGTTGTTTAAGCATTTAAACCCGGGCTCCAGCTTCGATCTGCTCGCTCGTTTTACCAAAGCGACGCTGACGGGAAGCGAAATCGGCCAGCGCATTACGCATGGCATCGTGTTTGAAGTCCGGCCAGAACAGGTCGGAGAAGTACAACTCGGTGTAGGCCAACTGCCACAACAGGAAATTGCTGATGCGGTGCTCGCCACCGGTACGGATGCACAAGTCAGGCAACGGCAGGTCGCCGGTTACCAGGCAGGTTTGCAACAGTTCGGGCGTAATGTCTTCCGGCCGCAGATGCCCGGCCTGCACTTCGCGGGCCAGCCGTTGCGCAGCCTGGGCGATATCCCACTGGCCACCGTAGTTGGCTGCAATCTGCAGCACAAAACGGTTGGCGCCAGCAGTCATTGCCTCGGCTTCGCGCATGGCCGCTTGCAGTTCCGGATGGAACCGCGAGCGATCACCAATGATGCGCAGACTGATGTTGTTATCGTTGAGGCGCTTGGCCTCACGCCGCAGCGCCTTGAAGAACAGGTCCATCAAGGCACTGACTTCGTCGGCGGGCCGCTGCCAGTTCTCGCTGGAGAAGGCAAACAGCGTCAACACTTCAACCTTGGCTTCGGCACACACCTCAATCACGGCGCGCACCGCATCGACACCCGCTTTATGCCCGGCAACACCCGGCATAAAGCGTTTTTTCGCCCAGCGATTATTCCCATCCATGATGATCGCGACATGGCGCGGTACCACGGAGGGCACAGTCTGCTTGGTCTTTTCCATGAAGGCGTCCTGACCCCTTATACGGCCATCAGGTCCTTTTCTTTTTCCTCGGTAGCCTTGGTGATCTGCGCCTCGGCGTCCTTGGTCAACTTGTCGATATCGGCGACGGCACGACGCTCTTCGTCTTCGCTGATTTCCTTGTCCTTGACCAGCTTCTTCAGGTCACCCAGCGCATCGCGACGGATATTGCGCACGGCAACACGCGCATCTTCGGCTGCGCTGCGGGCCTGCTTGGTGAAGCCCTTGCGGGTTTCTTCAGTCAGGGCCGGCATGGAGATCAACAGCAACTCACCCAGGTTGGTCGGGTTGAGGTTCAAGCCGGCGCTCTGGATGGCCTTGTCGACAGCGGCGAGCATGTTGCGCTCGAACGCCACGACTTGCAGAGTGCGCGAGTCCTTGACCGTCACGTTGGCCACGCCGCTCAGCGGAGTGTCAGCGCCGTAGTAAGGCACCATGACGCTGCCCAGAATGCTCGGGTGCGCCTTGCCGGTACGAATCTGGCCAAATGCGTGGCTCAGAGACTCCAGGGATTTCTGCATACGCGCTTGGGCGTCTTTCTTGATTTCGTTGATCATTGTTGGCCTTCCTCGATCAAAGTCCCTTCTGCGCCGCCGTGTACGATATTCAGCAGGGCGCCGGGCTTGTTCATGTTAAATACGCGCAGCGGCATCTGGTGGTCGCGGCACAGGCAAATAGCGGTCAGGTCCATCACGCCCAGCTTGCGATCCAGCACTTCATCGTAGGTCAGATGATCGAACTTCTCGGCATGCGGGTCTTTGAATGGGTCTGCGGTGTACACACCGTCCACCTTGGTCGCCTTGAGCACGACATCGGCATCGATCTCGATAGCGCGCAGGCACGCAGCCGAATCGGTCGTGAAGAACGGGTTGCCCGTGCCGGCAGCAAAGATCACCACTTCCTTGGAGTTCAGGTGACGCATGGCTTTACGACGATCATAGTGATCGGTCACGCCGACCATGGAAATAGCCGACATCACGATAGCCGAGATATTGGCACGCTCCAGGGCGTCACGCATGGCCAAGGCGTTCATCACAGTGGCCAGCATGCCCATGTGGTCGCCAGTGACCCGATCCATACCGGCGGCACTCAACGCCGCACCACGGAACAGGTTACCACCACCGATCACCAGGCCAACCTGAACACCGATACCGACCAACTGGCCGACTTCAAGCGCCATGCGATCGAGCACCTTGGGATCGATCCCGAACTCTTCCGAGCCCATCAGGGCCTCGCCGCTAAGTTTGAGTAGAATGCGTTTATAGCGAGCCTGATAACCACTGCCCTGCTGAGCCATTGCGAATCTCTCCTGCGGCGTATTTTTTAAAAAATTCTTGGCGAGCCGTTTACGGCTTGCGTTCACTCTAGCTGGACGCTATCACAGCGCCATCGGAACACGGCTTTGTAAGCCAGTTCCGAAAGGAAACCAAATAAAATTGGCCTTCCCATTTGAAAAGAGGCTGCGCGCGTGAGCGGGCAGCCTCTTTCGGCGACAGTTGAAAACTGTCTTATTGCTTGGCGGCAGCCAGCTGGGCAGCAACTTCTTCAGCGAAGTTGTCGACCGGCTTCTCGATGCCTTCACCTACTTTGAAGTAAGTGAAGGAAACGATTTCAGCACCGGCTTTCTTAGCCAGTTCGCCAACCTTGATTTCAGGGTTCTTGACGAACGCCTGCTCAACCAGGCTCGCTTCAGCCAGGAACTTGCTGATACGGCCTTTGACCATGTTCTCAACAATGTTTTCCGGCTTGCCGGCGATCTTGTCGGCGTTCAGGGTCAGGAACACGCCCTTCTCACGTTCGATCGCTTCAGCGGAAACTTCCGATGGCAGCAGGAACTCAGGGTTGGTTGCCGCTACGTGCATAGCGATGTCTTTGGCCAGCTCAACGTCGCCGCCCTTCAGAACAACGGCTACGCCGATCTTGTTGCCGTGCAGGTAGCCACCAACCACATCACCTTCTACGCGGGTCAGGCGACGGATGTTGACGTTTTCGCCAACCTTGCCGACCAGTACCAGGCGAGCTGCTTCTTGAGCTTCGATCAGAGGCTCAACGGTAGTCAGCTTGTCGGCAAACGCTTTTTCAACGCTTTCAGCAACGAATGCCTTGAAGTCGTCTTGCAGAGCCAGGAAGTCGGTCTGCGAGTTCACTTCCAGCAGCACTGCGGATTTACCGTCTTCTTTCAGCGCGATTGCGCCTTCAGCAGCCACGTTGCCTGCTTTCTTGGCAGCCTTGATGGCGCCGGAAGCACGCATGTCGTCGATGGCTTTTTCGATGTCGCCGCCAGCCTTGGTCAAGGCCTTTTTGCAATCCATCATGCCTTCGCCAGTACGCTCACGCAGTTCTTTAACCAACGCTGCAGTAATCTCTGCCATTTCAAAATCCTCTTGGATAGGTTTTCAACCATTCCACCCGATCAAACGGGCGTTCAATTCTTCCCGAATCTCCCTTGTAGGCCGCTGCACGTTACAGTCGCTATGTTGCACTGCCACAAGTGGGCGCCGACAAATGGTTTTCGAGGTGGCAAAAAGGGGGCCAAGCCCCCTTTTTGCTTACTGAGTCAACGCCAGGGCGTCAATTACTCAGCGGCAGCTACCGGAGCTTCTTCAGCGAACTGCTCGGTACCGCCAGCAACGTGGTTGCGACCACGGATTACAGCGTCAGCCATCGAACCCATGTACAGCTGGATAGCGCGGATTGCGTCATCGTTGCCTGGGATGATGTAGTCAACGCCTTCCGGGCTGCTGTTGGTATCGACTACGCCGATAACCGGGATGCCCAGCTTGTTGGCTTCGGTGATCGCGATGCGCTCGTGATCAACGTCGATTACGAACAGTGCGTCAGGCAGACCGCCCATATCCTTGATACCACCCAGGGAACGATCGAGCTTTTCCAGGTCACGGGAGCGCATCAGCGCTTCTTTCTTGGTCAGCTTGGCGAAAGTACCGTCTTCGGCTTGTACTTCAAGGTCACGCAGACGCTTGATGGAAGCACGGATGGTCTTGAAGTTGGTCAGCATGCCGCCCAACCAGCGGTGATCGACGTACGGCGAACCGCAACGTGCTGCTTCTTCAGCAACGATCTTGCCAGCGGAACGCTTGGTGCCGACGAACAGGATCTTGTTTTTGCCCTGGGCCAGACGCTCTACGAAAGTCAGAGCTTCGTTGAACATTGGCAGGGTTTTTTCAAGGTTGATGATGTGGATCTTGTTACGCGCGCCGAAAATGTACTTACCCATTTTCGGGTTCCAGTAACGGGTCTGGTGACCGAAGTGCACACCGGCCTTCAGCATATCGCGCATGTTGACTTGGGACATGATAGTTCCTTAATAAGTCGGGTTTGGCCTCCACGTATCCCAATGACCAACCAGCGGCATCAAGGCCTCCGGCACCCAGGTCATCGTGTCGACACGTGTGTGGATTTAAGCTTCACGGGGCATCCCCGGAAAGCGGCGCATTTTATACCACACGCAGTCAAAAAACGAAACCCGCAATGACATTTGCCGCCTATCGCCTATACCTGAGCCTTTGAATCGCGCCGGCAAGGCCCAACCTTATAGAGAGAAGCGATCATCAGAGGCTCATGATTTGACACCATCGTCTGTTAGAATCGCGTTTCTTGGGGTTTGTGCGTTTTTTGTAACCTTTATTGCCGCACACCGTGAACCGTATTGATTTCAGCGCATCGCGCTAGAGAGAGCCTGTATGACCGTTACCTTGAAAACCGCCGAAGACATCGCAGGCATGCGCGTTGCCGGCAAACTGGCTGCCGACGTGCTGGAAATGATCGCCGAACACGTCAAGCCCGGCGTTACCACTGAGGCGCTGGACCGCATCTGCCACGACTATATTGTCAACGTCCAGAAGGCGATCCCGGCCCCACTGAACTACAAGGGCTTCCCCAAGTCGATCTGCACCTCGATCAACCACGTGGTCTGCCATGGCATTCCAGGCGACAAGCCGTTGAAAGACGGCGACACCCTGAACATCGACGTCACCGTGATCAAAGACGGCTACCACGGCGACACCAGCCGCATGTTCCACGTCGGCAATGTGCCGGTCTGGGCCGAACGCCTGTCCCAGGTCACCCAGGAATGCATGTACAAGGCCATCGAGATCGTCAAGCCCGGTTGCCGCCTGGGCGACATCGGCGAAGTGATCCAGAAGCACGCCGAAAAGAACGGCTTCTCGGTGGTTCGCGAGTTCTGCGGCCACGGCATCGGCAAGGTGTTCCACGAAGAGCCGCAGATACTGCACTACGGCCGCGCCGGCACCGGCATGGAGCTCAAGGCAGGCATGACCTTCACCATCGAGCCGATGATCAACCAGGGCAAGGCCGATACCAAGGTGCTGGGCGACGGCTGGACCGCAATCACCAAGGACCGCAAGCTTTCCGCCCAGTGGGAACACACCTTGCTGGTCACCGAAACCGGCTACGAGATCTTCACCCTGCGCTCGGACGACACCATCCCGCGCCTTTCGGCATAAGGCCTGGTTTGGTTTTCCCAAACACTGTTGTGACTGACTGATAGATAGAAAGGAAAGCCAATCGATGCCCCAGGTGGACCCCGAACTCTTCGACCGTGGCCAGTTCCAGGCGGAGCTGGCACTGAAGGCAAGCCCCATCGCCGCCTTCAAGAAGGCTATCCGCCAGGCCCGCGAGGTGCTCGATGAGCGCTTTCGCAAAGGCCGGGACATCCGCCGGCTGATCGAGGACCGCGCCTGGTTCGTCGACAATATCCTGCAGAAAGCCTGGGAACAGTTCAGCTGGAGTGAAGACGCCGATATCGCCCTGGTGGCCGTTGGCGGCTACGGGCGCGGCGAATTGCACCCCTACTCCGACATCGATCTGTTGATCCTGATGGACGGCGCCGACCACGAGATCTTTCGCGACTCCATCGAGCGCTTTTTGACCTTGCTGTGGGACATCGGCCTGGAAGTCGGTCAGAGCGTGCGCTCGGTTGACGAATGCGCCGAAGAGGCCCGCGCCGACCTGACGGTAATCACCAACCTGATGGAAAGCCGCACCATCGCCGGCCCCGAACGTCTACGCCAGCGCATGCTGGAAGTCACCAGCACTGCACATATGTGGCCAAGCAAGGACTTCTTCCTGGCCAAGCGCGCCGAGCAGAAAGCCCGGCACCACAAGTACAACGACACCGAATACAACCTGGAGCCCAACGTCAAAGGCTCACCGGGCGGCTTGCGGGATATCCAGACCATTCTGTGGGTCGCCCGCCGCCAGTACGGCACCCTGAACCTGCGGGCACTGGCGGGTGAAGGCTTCCTCGTCGAGAGTGAGAACGCGCTGTTGGCGTCCTCCCAGGAATTCCTGTGGAAAGTACGTTACGCCCTGCACATGCTCGCCGGACGCGCCGAAGACCGTCTGCTGTTCGACCATCAACGCTCCATCGCCGCCCTGCTGGGCTTTGAAGGCGAAGACGCGAAGACCAGCATTGAAAGCTTCATGCAGCAGTACTACCGCGTCGTCATGAGCATTGCCCAGCTCAGCGACCTGATCATCCAGCACTTCGAAGAAGTGATCCTGGCTCCCGATGACGAAGCGCCGCCGCAACCGATCAATGCACGCTTCCAGCTGCACGATGGCTATATCGAGGCACGCAACGATTACGTGTTCCGTCGTACCCCGTTCGCGATGCTGGAAATTTTCGTACTGATGGCCCAGCAGCCGGAAATCAAAGGCGTACGCGCCGACACTATTCGCCTGCTGCGAGAAAACCGTCACCTGATCGACGACGAGTTTCGCAACGACATCCGCAACACCAGCCTGTTTATCGAACTTTTCAAGTGCAAGATCGGCATCCACCGCAACCTGCGCCGGATGAACCGTTACGGCATTCTCGGGCGCTATCTGCCGGAGTTCGGTTTTATCGTCGGGCAGATGCAGCATGACCTGTTCCACATTTATACGGTAGACGCCCACACCCTGAACCTGATCAAGCACTTGCGTAAGCTGCAGTACACTCAGGTGTCGGAGAAATTCCCGCTGGCCAGCAAGCTCATGGCCAAGCTGCCCAAGCCCGAGTTGATCTACCTGGCGGGCCTGTACCACGACATCGGCAAGGGCCGGCATGGCGATCACTCGGAAATCGGTGCGGTGGATGCCGAAGCTTTTTGCCAGCGCCACCAATTGCCGCTGTGGGACAGCCGCCTGATCGTCTGGCTGGTGCAGAACCACCTGGTCATGTCGACCACGGCCCAACGCAAGGACTTGTCCGACCCGCAGGTGATCCACGACTTCGCCGGCATCGTGGGTGATGAAACTCGCCTCGACTACCTCTATGTGCTGACCGTCTCCGACATCAATGCCACCAACCCCACACTGTGGAACTCGTGGCGCGCCAGCCTGCTGCGCCAGTTGTACACCGAGACCAAGCGCGCCCTGCGCCGTGGCCTGGAAAACCCGGTGGACCGCGAAGAACAGATCCGCCGCACCCAAAGCGCGGCCCTGGACATCCTGGTGCGCGGTGGCAATGACCCCGACGACGTCGAGCAGCTCTGGTCGCAACTGGGCGATGACTATTTCCTGCGCCACACCGCCGGCGATGTGGCCTGGCACACCGACGCCATCCTGCAGCAGCCGGCCGATGGCGGCCCGCTGGTGCTGATCAAGGAAACCACCCAGCGCGAATTCGAAGGCGGCACGCAGATCTTCATCTATGCGCCGGACCAACACGACTTCTTCGCCGTGACGGTAGCCGCCATGGACCAGCTCAACCTGAACATCCATGACGCCCGGGTCATCACCTCCAGCAGCCAGTTCACCCTCGACACCTACATCGTGCTCGATACCGATGGCGACTCGATTGGCGATAACCCGGTGCGGGTGAAAAAGATCCGCGAAGGCCTGACCGAAGCCCTGCGCAACCCTGCCGACTACCCGACGATCATCCAGCGCCGCGTGCCGCGCCAGCTCAAGCACTTTGCCTTTGCCCCCCAGGTCACCATCTCCAACGACGCCCAGCGCCCGGTCACCGTACTGGAGCTCAGCGCGCCGGACCGTCCCGGTCTGCTGGCACGTATCGGCGGGATTTTCCTGGAGTTCGACCTGTCGCTGCAGAACGCCAAGATTGCGACCCTGGGCGAACGCGTGGAAGACGTGTTCTTCATCACCGATGCCGACAACCACCCGCTGTCCGACCCCGAGCTGTGCCTGCGCTTGCAGGAAGCCATCGTGCAGCAACTGAGCGTGACCCAGGAACCCGGTGTCGAACTGACACGCCTGACCTTTTGAATTTTTAACTTTGTGAACACGATCCCACAGGTCGGTGTTTACGGTGATTGAGGCTTACATGAACAACGCCCTGAACCAGTTGCAGCCCTACCCGTTCGAGAAACTGCGCGCCTTGCTGGGCAGCGTCACGCCGAACCCGGACAAGCGCCCGATTGCGTTGTCCATCGGCGAGCCCAAGCACAAGTCCCCGGAATTCGTGGCCAAGTCCCTGGCTGACAACCTCGACCAGATGGCGGTCTACCCGACCACCCTGGGCATCCCGGCCCTGCGCGAGGCCATCGGCGCGTGGTGCGAGCGGCGCTTCAACGTGCCCAAGGGCTGGCTGGACCCGGCGCGCAATATCCTGCCGGTAAACGGTACCCGTGAAGCGCTGTTCGCCTTCACCCAAACCGTGGTCAACCGCGGTGACGACGCCCTGGTGGTCAGCCCGAACCCGTTCTACCAAATCTACGAAGGCGCTGCGTTCCTGGCCGGTGCCAAACCGCACTACCTGCCGTGCCTGGACGCCAACGGTTTCAATCCGGACTTCGATGCCGTGACGCCGGACATCTGGAAGCGCTGCCAGATCCTGTTCCTGTGTTCACCCGGCAACCCGACTGGCGCGTTGATCCCCGTCGAAACCCTGAAAAAACTCATCGCCCTGGCCGACGAATACGACTTCGTCATCGCCGCCGACGAGTGCTACAGCGAACTGTACTTCGACGAACAAACCCCGCCGCCGGGCCTGCTGAGCGCCTGCGTCGAGCTGGGCCGCCAGGACTTCAAACGCTGCGTGGTGTTCCACAGCCTGTCCAAGCGCTCCAACCTGCCGGGCCTGCGTTCCGGTTTCGTGGCCGGCGACGCCGACATTCTCAAGGCCTTCCTGCTGTACCGTACCTACCACGGCTGCGCAATGCCGGTACAAACCCAACTGGCGAGCATTGCCGCCTGGCAGGATGAAGCCCATGTGCAGGCCAACCGCGACCTGTATCGTGAGAAATTCGATGCCGTGCTGGCGATTCTCAAGCCGGTGCTGGACGTGCAAAGTCCGGATGGCGGTTTCTACCTGTGGCCGAACGTGAACGGCGACGATGCCGCATTCTGCCGTGACTTGTTCATGGAAGAACATGTGACCGTAGTACCGGGCTCCTACCTTTCACGCGAAGTGCAAGGCTTCAACCCCGGCGCCGGCCGTGTGCGCATGGCGCTGGTTGCGCCGTTGGTGGAGTGTGTGGAAGCCGCCGAGCGGATTCGCGCGTTCATCCAGCGTCGACGCTAAGCGCTTTCTGGGTCATTTCACATGGCCCAGGTTCGCCTCACTCATATCCAGATCCGCCAATACTTCCCTCAACACGTCATCACCTATCTGGTGATGGCGGCTCAAGCTGTACAACTCCAAACGCTGTGCCCGCAAGGCCTTGAGCCGCAACTTGCGTTCCAGCAAGTCCATCTGCTGCGCCAACGCCTGGGCTTCGGCTGAGTCATTGAAAACCTCCAACTGGTGGCGATATTCCGACATCAGCCGCGCCTTGAGTTCCGTAGCCAGTGCCGCCTGGGCAGCGTCGGGAGCCGCGGCTTCTGTCGGCTCCTCGGCTTCCAGGGCATGAATCGCCGCCACGGCGGTCTTCTTCCAAGCCTCACGCACTTCGCGATGGCGCTTTTCATCGGGACTCTGCTCGATGCCGCGCAGCAGCAACGGCAAGGCAATGCAGGCAGCGACCAATGAGAGCAGGATCACGCCGGCGGCGATAAAGATCAGCAGGTCACGCTCAGGGAAGTCTTGCCCCGGCGCCAGCAGTAAAGGCACCGACATCACACCGGCCAAGGTCACCGCACCGCGTACCCCACCGACGGTCAGCAACCAGCAGGAGCGGGCTGTAGGTACCAGGGTCAGTTCACTTTTCCCACGCAACCTGCGCAACAAGCCCGACAACCGCCAGATGCTCTGCACCCAGATGAATCGCAGGATCACCAGCACCAGAAAGATCGCGACCACATCCAGGCAGCGATACAGCAACGTCGGCCATAGCGTCGGTTCATGGCTCACCACCGCCTTGATGATGTCCGGCAATTGCAGACCCAGCAGCAGGAAGATCAAACCGTTGAAGGCAAATTCCAGCAGCGACCAGACACTGCGATTGAGCAAGCGGGTGCTGGTCTGGCGCGGCAACAGGTCGAGCCAGCTTTGCATCATGCCCGCCGCCACCGCCGACAAAATGCCCGACGCGCCTAGCCGCTCGGCCAGCACATAAGCTGCAAATGGCAGCAGCAACATGAACACCACGTGGGTGGCCGGGTCATCCCAGCCTCGCGCGATCATCCAGGCGCGCAGGCGCCCCACCAGCCAGCTCAACGCCACACCAATCGCCAGGCCACCCAAGGCCACCAGAACGAACGTCAGGCTGGCATCCGCCAGGGAAAACACCCCCGTCAATGCCGCCGCCAGGGCGAATTTGAACGTCACCAGACCCGAAGCATCATTCATCAAGGCTTCGCCCTGCAGCATGTGCATCAGCGGCTTGGGTAAACGGTTCTGGGAAATGGCCGACACCGCCACGGCATCCGTCGGCGACAATACGGCCGCCAGGGCAAAGGCCACCGGCAGCGGGATCGAAGGCAATAGCCAATGAATAAAGTATCCGGCACCCACCACGGTGAATAGCACCAGCCCCACCGCCAACGTGAGGATCGGGCCACGCAGCCGCCACAACTCACGCTTGGGCATGCGCCAGCCATCGGAGAACAACAACGGTGGCAGGAACAGAAACAGGAACAGCTCCGGGTCCAGTGCCACGTGCAACCCCAGCGTAGGCCAGGCCAGCAGGGCTCCGGCGGCAATCTGCACCAAGGGTAACGGCAGGGGAATGACACGCCCGACAAGACGCGAAACGCTGACCAGCATCAGCAGGATAAGAACGGTGTAGGCGGTTTGCATAACGCGGGGTTCCCGGACAATCGACTTGCAACGACACACATCAGGCAACAACTGGCCGTTGAAGTGCCATATTACCCCGCTATGGTACGCACCTATGCCGTCACCGGCATTTGCCCATAAGTCGCACGTCAGCACGACGAGGGGCACCAGAGGCCGCTGGTCGTGGCATAATCCGTGACCTTCCGTTTTCACACGCTCAAAGGGGGCAATTCCTTGACCGTTTCAAGCAAAACGTTGCACCTTTTCGGCATCAAAGCCTGCGACACCATGAAAAAAGCGCGCACCTGGCTCGACGAGCACGGGGTGAGCTATGAGTTCCACGACTACAAAACGGCCGGTATCGACCGCGAACACTTGACCCAATGGTGCAACGAGCACGGTTGGCAGGTGGTTTTGAACCGTGCGGGCACCACCTTTCGCAAACTCGAAGACGAATGCAAAGCCGATCTCGATCAGTCGAAAGCCATTGAATTGATGCTCGCGCAACCCTCGATGATCAAGCGCCCGGTGCTGGATCTCGGAGACAGAACCCTGATTGGCTTCAAGCCAGATAGTTATTCGGCGGCCCTGAAGTAGGCCAGCCCTTCCATTTTTGTAGAGGTAACAGCATGTCCAATTCCCTGTTCAGCCTGGGCTTCGGCGTCGGCACTCAAAACCGTCAAGGCGCCTGGCTGGAAGTGTTTTACGCACAGCCACTGCTCAATCCATCGGCCGAAATCGTCGCCGCCATCAAACCGATCCTGGGTTACACCGGCGGCAACCAGGCGATCAGCTTCACCATCAGCCAAGCGCTGCAACTGGCCGATGCACTGAAGAATGTCGATGCGACCCAAGCTGCGCTGCTCAACCGCCTGGCGGAAAGCCACACTCCGCTGGTTGCCACCCTGCTGGCCGAAGACGCTGCGCTGACCTCCACGCCTGAGGCATACCTCAAGCTGCACCTGCTGTCCCACCGTCTGGTCAAGCCGCATGGCCTGAGCCTGGCCGGCGTGTTCCCACAGCTGCCGAACGTGGCCTGGACCAGCCAGGGCGCCATCGACATCAACGAGCTGGCCGAACGCCAACTGGAAGCGCGCCTGCGTGGCGAACTGCTGGAAGTGTTCTCGGTGGACAAGTTCCCGAAAATGACCGACTACGTGGTGCCGAGCGGCGTACGTATCGCTGACGCGGCACGCCTGCGCCTGGGCGCCTACGTGGGCGAAGGCACCACCGTGATGCACGAAGGTTTCGTCAACTTCAACGCCGGCACCGAAGGCCCGGGCATGATCGAAGGTCGCGTCTCGGCAGGCGTGTTCGTCGGCAAAGGCTCGGACCTGGGCGGCGGTTGCTCGACCATGGGCACCCTGTCGGGTGGCGGCAACATCGTGATCAAGGTCGGCGAAGGCTGCCTGATCGGTGCCAACGCCGGTATCGGCATCCCGTTGGGCGACCGCAACACCGTGGAGTCGGGCCTCTACGTGACCGCCGGGACCAAGGTTGCCCTGCTGGACGAGCACAACCAACTGGTCAAGGTGGTCAAGGCTCGCGAGCTGGCCGGCCAGCCGGACCTGTTGTTCCGTCGCAACTCCGAGACCGGTGCCGTGGAGTGCAAAACCCACAAATCGGCCATCGAACTGAACGAAGCGCTGCACGCTCACAACTAAGCAGCCACTCGATGCCACTAGCGGGCCGCGCCTTCGGGTTGCGGCTCGCTTATACGAGTCTTGAACACCATGCTTGTGCCCTCTCCCTGGCGCGCCGATTTCCCGGCCATCGCCACCCTGCAACGGCAAGACCAGACCTATCTGGACAACGCCGCCACCACACAAAAACCCCAGGCCTTGCTGGATGCCATCAGCCATTACTATGCCAACGGCGCAGCCAATGTGCATCGTGCCCAGCATTTGCCCGGCGCCCATGCGACGCAGGCTTTCGAAGACAGCCGCAGCAAAGTCGCACAGTGGTTGAACGCAGGTGACAGCGGGCAAATCGTGTTTACCCATGGCGCGACTGCTGCGCTGAACCTCCTGGCCTACGGCCTGGAGCACTTATTCAATGCGGGCGATGAGATAGTCATCAGCGCCCTGGAACATCACGCCAACCTGCTGCCTTGGCAGCAACTGGCCAAGCGCCGCGCACTCACCCTGGTGGTCCTGCCGCTGGACGATGATGGCGTGATCGACCTGCAAGCCGCCGCCGAACTGATCGGCCCACGCACGCGGCTGCTGGCGGTAAGCCAGCTGTCCAACGTGCTCGGCGCCTGGCAGCCACTGCAAGCCCTGCTGGCACTGGCCAACCCACACGGCGCACTGACCGTGGTGGATGGCGCCCAAGGGATCGTCCATGGCCGTCATGACGTGCAGGCACTGGGCTGCGACTTCTACGTTTTTTCCAGTCACAAGCTGTACGGCCCGGACGGTGTCGGGGTGTTGTTCGGGCGCAATGAAGCCCTGCATCACCTGCGCCACTGGCAGTTTGGCGGCGAGATGGTGCAACAGGCGGACTACCACAGCGCGAGCTTTCGCAGCGCACCGCTGGGGTTTGAAGCCGGCACGCCACCGATTGCCGGTGTGATCGGCCTGGGCGCCAGCCTGGATTACCTGAGTTCGCTGGATCAACCGGCAGTGCTCGCCCATGAGGCCGCGCTGCATGACTATCTGTTGCGCGGGCTGAAAGCGCGAAACGGCGTGCGCGTGCTCGGAGCACCGCAGGTCGCGCTGGTCAGCTTTGTCGTGGACGGCGTGCACAACGCCGACCTGGCGCACCTGCTGACCGAGCAGGGTATTGCCGTGCGCGCCGGGCACCATTGCGCGATGCCGCTGCTCAAGGCGATGCACTTGTCCGGGGCGATCCGTGTATCCCTGGCGCTGTACAACGACTCGGATGACCTGGAGCGCTTTTTTGAAGCGTTGGACCAGGCGCTGGATATGTTGCGATGAGCATGCCGGTGGCAGCGCTGGCTGCGCTGGAAGCCTTTCAGTCGGTGGGCAGTTGGGAACAGCGCGCCCGGATGCTGATGCAATGGGGCGAACGGCTGCCCGCATTGGCAGATGAGGACAAGGTCGAGGCCAACCTGGTGCAGGGCTGTGAGAGCCTGGTGTGGTTGGTGGGACGCTTGGAGCACGGGCATTGGCAATTTGCCGCGATCAGCGATGCGCGCATGATCCGTGGCTTGGTGGCCTTGCTGCTGGTGCGGGTCAATGGCTTGTCGGCGGCAGAGTTGCAAACGGTAGACCTACCCGACTGGTTCAACCAGTTGGGGCTTTCCCGTCAACTTTCACCGTCGCGCAGCAACGGCTTGAATGCGGTGTTGCAACGTATGCGCGAACTTTGTGGGAGGGGGCTTGCTGCTGATTGCTGAGTGTCAGTCACTCGATATATTGGCTGATCCACCGCTATCGGGAGCAAGCCCCCTCCCACACTCAACACTTTTTTAGCAGTGAACGCTAAGTGGGTTTGGTCCGCTCGGAAGGCCGGCGCACCCCGGCCACAATCTTGTCCACTGCCTTGGTCGCCGCCACCATCCCGAACGTGGCCGTGACCATCATCACCGCGCCGAACCCACCGGCGCAGTCCAGCTTGACTCCATCCCCGACGAAGCTCTTCTGCAAACAGATGCTGCCATCCGGCTTGGGATAGCGCAGCTGCTCGGTGGAAAACACGCACGGCACGCTGTAATGGCGGGTCACGGTGCGCGAGAACCCGTAGTCGCGGCGCAAGGTGGAGCGAACCTTGGAGGCCAGCGGATCGTTGAACGTGCGGTTCAAATCGCATACCTGGATCAACGTCGGGTCGATCTGCCCGCCGGCGCCACCGGTGGTGATGATCTGGATCTTGCGGCGCTTGCACCAGGCAATGAGCGCAGCCTTGGCGTTGACGGCGTCGATGCAGTCGATCACGCAGTCGATATCCGGGGTGATGTACTCGGCCATGGTGTCGCGGGTCACGAAGTCGGCCACCGCATGGACCGTGCAGTGCGGGTTGATACCGCGCAGGCGCTCAGCCATTACCTCGACCTTGGGCTTGCCCACGGTGCTGTCCAGGGCATGCAACTGGCGGTTGCTGTTACTCACGCAGACATCGTCCAGGTCAAACAGCGATATTTCGCCCACCCCGCAGCGGGCCATGGCTTCCGCCGCCCAGGAGCCAACGCCGCCCACGCCGACAATGGCCACATGGGCCGCCTTCAAGCGTTCCAGGCCCTCAATGCCATACAAGCGGGCGACGCCTGCAAACCGCGGATCTTCTGTACTCATGACCATTACCCCAAAAACCGGCGCGCATTATGGACTACGCAGCGACAAGTTCGAAGCGACAAGCTACAAGTAAAGAACTTAGGAGGGCTTTCGCTGACTAACGTCCGGCTTTTCTCTGTCCGCTGTACGCTCAGGGAAGTGCCAGTGTAGGATGCGCGCCGTTCGGCGTTGGCCGACACCTCTTTTCGTTCCACAGCCTTTGGAACCCGAAACCGCCATGTCATCGCGTAAATTTGGACTCAACCTGGTGGTAGTGCTGGCAATTGCCGCGCTGTTCACCGGCTTCTGGGCGCTGATCAATCGCCCGGTCACTACCCCCAACTGGCCTGAACAGATCTCCGGGTTCTCTTACTCGCCGTTCCAGCAAGGCCAGTTCCCACAGAAAGACCAGTACCCGACCGACGATCAGATGCGCCAGGATCTGGCGATCATGAGCAAGCTGACGGACAACATCCGTACTTACTCGGTCGACGGCACCTTGGGCGACATCCCCAAACTGGCCGAAGAATTCGGCCTGCGCGTGACGTTGGGGATCTGGATCAGCCCGGACCTTGAGCGTAACGAACGCGAAATCCAGCGCGCCATCGAGATTGCCAACAGCTCGCGCAGTGTCGTGCGCGTAGTGGTCGGTAACGAGGCGTTGTTCCGCGAGGAAATCACCCCGCAAGCACTGATCGTGCTGCTGGACCGGGTGCGCGCCGCCGTGAAAGTGCCGGTGACCACCTCCGAGCAATGGCACATCTGGGAGAAGAACCCGCAACTGGCCAAGCACGTCGACCTGATCGCCGCGCACATCTTGCCGTTCTGGGAATTTATTCCGATGGACAAGGCTGGCCAGTACGTACTCGACCGTGCCCGGGACCTGAAGAAACTGTTCCCGAAAAAGCCGCTGCTGCTGTCGGAGGTTGGCTGGCCGAGTAACGGACGCATGCGCGGTGGCAACGAAACGTCCCCGGCGGACCAGGCCATCTACCTGCGCACCCTGGTGAACAAGCTGAACCGCCAAGGTTACAACTACTTCGTGATCGAGGCCTTCGATCAGCCGTGGAAAGTCAGCGACGAAGGTTCGGCGGGCGCCTATTGGGGCGTTTATAACGCGGCACGCCAGCAGAAATTCAATTTCGAAGGCCCGGTCGTGGCGATCCCGCAATGGCGCGTTCTGGCCATCGGCTCGGTGGTGCTTGCGCTGTTGTCCCTCACCCTGCTGATGATCGACGGCTCGGCCCTGCGCCAGCGTGGCCGTACCTTCCTGACCTTTATCGCGTTCCTGTGCGGTTCGGTGCTGGTATGGATCGGCTACGACTACAGCCAGCAATACAGCACCTGGTTCAGCGTGACCGTCGGTATCTTGCTGGCACTCGGTGCACTCGGCGTGTTTATCGTGTTGCTGACCGAGGCCCACGAACTGGCCGAAGCGGTATGGACCCACAAGCGTCGGCGTGAATTCCTGCCGGTGGAAGGGGATTCGCACTACCGCCCGAAAGTATCGATCCACGTGCCGTGCTACAACGAGCCGCCGGAGATGGTCAAACAGACCCTCGACGCCCTGGCCGCCCTCGATTACCCGGACTACGAAGTCCTGATCATCGACAACAACACCAAGGACCCGGCGGTGTGGGAGCCGGTGCGCGACTACTGCGAAACCCTGGGCCCGCGCTTCAAGTTCTTCCATGTCTCGCCCCTGGCCGGTTTCAAGGGCGGCGCATTGAATTACCTGATCCCGCATACCGCCAAGGATGCCGAAGTGATCGCGGTGATCGACTCGGACTACTGCGTGTCGCCCAACTGGCTCAAGCACATGGTGCCGCACTTCGCCGACCCGAAAATCGCCGTGGTGCAGTCGCCGCAGGATTACCGCGACCAGAACGAAAGCACCTTCAAGAAGCTCTGCTATGCCGAATACAAGGGTTTCTTCCATATCGGCATGGTCACCCGCAACGACCGCGACGCGATTATCCAGCACGGCACCATGACCATGACCCGTCGCTCGGTGCTCGAAGAGCTGGGCTGGGCCGACTGGTGCATCTGTGAAGACGCCGAACTGGGCCTGCGGGTGTTCGAAAAAGGTCTGTCGGCCGCGTACTACCACGACAGCTACGGCAAAGGCTTGATGCCGGATACCTTTATCGACTTCAAGAAACAGCGTTTCCGCTGGGCCTATGGCGCGATCCAGATCATCAAGCGTCACACCGCCAGCCTGTTGCGCGGCAAGGATACCGAGCTGACCCGTGGCCAGCGCTACCACTTCCTCGCGGGCTGGTTGCCGTGGGTGGCGGATGGCATGAACATCTTCTTCACCGTCGGCGCGCTGTTGTGGTCGGCCGCGATGATCATCGTGCCGACGCGGGTCGACCCGCCGTTGCTGATTTTCGCGATCCCGCCGTTGGCGTTGTTCGTGTTCAAGGTCGGCAAGATCATCTTCCTCTACCGCCGTGCGGTAGGCGTGAACCTCAAGGACGCGTTCTGCGCAGCCCTGGCCGGCCTGGCGTTGTCCCATACCATCGCCAAGGCGGTGCTGTATGGTTTCTTCACCAGCAGTATTCCGTTCTTCCGTACACCGAAAAACGCGGATAACCACGGCTTCTGGGTCGCGATCTCGGAAGCCCGTGAAGAGATGTTCATCATGCTGCTGTTGTGGGGCGCGGCGCTGGGGATCTACCTGGTGCAAGGCCTGCCGAGCAATGACATGCGCTTCTGGGTGGTGATGCTGCTGGTGCAATCGCTGCCGTATGTGGCGGCCTTGATCATGGCGTTCCTGTCTTCGTTGCCAAAACCTGCGCCGAAACCGGAACCCGCGCCGGCCGCGTAAAAACTTGCGCAATGCACTAAACGGCGGCCTCTGGCCGCCGTTTTGCTATAAGATAACGGCCGTTTTATGCGCCAGCCTTGCGCCAATGCTTTATGTGGGAGGGGGCTTGCTCCCGATAGCGGTGTACCGGTCAACATAGACAGTGACTGACACCCCTCAATCGGGAGCAAGTCGAATCGTCGCACCGCCCCCCCACACTGAATCGGTGCCGTATTTCACATTCGTTCTGCGCCACGACACGCTTCCGGAGTTTTCCCATGACGGCCCATGCCGACCTTTCGCCGACCCTTCAACTCGCAATCGACCTGATCCGTCGCCCCTCGGTCACGCCGATCGATGCCGACTGCCAGAAGCTGATGATGCAGCGCCTGGGTGACGCCGGTTTCAAGCTTGAGCCGATGCGCATTGAAGACGTGGACAACTTCTGGGCCACCCATGGCAAGCACGACGGCCCGGTGCTGTGTTTTGCCGGTCACACCGATGTGGTGCCAACCGGCCCGGTGCAGGCCTGGCAGAATGACCCGTTCGATGCCCTGATCGACGAAGACGGCATGCTCTGCGGCCGTGGCGCGGCAGACATGAAAGGCAGCCTGGCGGCCATGCTCGTGGCCTCAGAGCGCTTCGTCACCGACTACCCGGACCACAAGGGCTCGGTGGCCTTCCTGATCACCAGCGATGAAGAAGGCCCGGCGCACCACGGCACCAAAGCCGTGATCGAACGTCTGGCGGCCCGCAAGGAACGCCTGGACTGGTGCATCGTCGGCGAACCGTCGAGCACCACCCTGGTGGGCGATGTGGTCAAGAACGGCCGTCGTGGTTCCCTCGGCGCCACCCTGACCGTGCGCGGCGTACAAGGTCACGTGGCTTACCCGCACCTGGCGAAGAACCCGATTCATCTGGCGGCTCCGGCCCTGGCCGAATTGGCTGCCGAGCACTGGGATGACGGCAATGCGTTTTTCCCGCCGACCAGCTTCCAAATTTCCAACCTCAATTCCGGCACCGGTGCCACCAACGTAATCCCAGGTGAGCTGAAGGCGGTGTTCAACTTCCGTTTCTCCACCGAGTCCACCGTCGAAGGCTTGCAACAACGCGTTGCAGCCATCCTCGACAAGCACGCGCTGGACTGGCATGTGGACTGGGCCTTGTCGGGCCTGCCGTTCCTGACCGAACCGGGTGCCCTGCTGGATGCGGTCTCCGCCAGCATCAAGGCGATCACCGGGCGCGACACCCAGGCGTCCACCAGCGGTGGTACATCGGACGGGCGCTTCATTGCAACGCTCGGCACTCAAGTCGTCGAACTCGGCCCGGTCAACGCGACCATTCACCAGGTCAACGAGCGCATCCTGGCCAGTGACCTCGACGTGCTGACCGAAATCTATTACCAGACCCTGATCAAGTTGCTCGCCTGATGCTCGCCTGCCCCATTTGCAGCGCACCGCTCAACGCGGTGGACAACGGCGTGGCCTGCCCGGCCGGGCACCGCTTCGACCGTGCGCGCCAGGGTTACCTGAACCTGCTGCCGGTACAACACAAGAACAGCCGCGACCCGGGCGACAACCTGGCCATGGTCGAGGCGCGCCGCGACTTCCTCAACGCCGGGCACTATGCGCCGGTCGCCAGGCGCCTGGCCGAGTTGGCTGCCGAACGGGCGCCGCAACGCTGGGTCGACATCGGTTGCGGCGAGGGTTACTACACCGCGCAGATCGCCGAAGCCCTGCCGCATGCCGACGGCTACGCGCTGGATATCTCCAAGGAAGCCGTCAAGCGTGCCTGCAAGCGCAACCCGGCGCTGACCTGGTTGATCGCCAGCATGGCCCGCGTGCCGCTGGCGGACGCCAGTTGCCAGTTCCTCGCCAGCGTGTTCAGCCCGTTGGACTGGCAGGAAGCCAAACGTCTGCTCAGCCCTGGCGGCGGCCTGATGAAGGTCGGGCCGACCAGCGGCCACTTGATGGAGCTGCGCGAGCGCCTGTACGACGAAGTGCGCGAGTACACCGACGACAAGCATCTGGCCCTGGTGCCGGACGGTATGAGCCTGGCGCACAGCGAAACACTGACGTTCACCCTGAGCCTGGCCAGGCCCGAAGACCGTGCCAACCTGCTGGCCATGACCCCACACGGCTGGCGCGCCAGCGCCGAGCGCCGCGCACAGGTGATCGAGGCGGCCGAGCCGCTGCGGGTGACGGTGTCAATGCGCTACGATTATTTCGTGCTTCAATAACCGACTTTTTAGTATCCGCGAATGGATTTTTTAAATCCCGCAACGAGGAACATCCATGCGCCAACCTGATATCGAGATTTACCTGAAGGACGCCGACGTCGACCACAAGGCCATTGCCGCCTGGCTGGGCGCAGCCCTGGGCCCGTGCACCGACTGGGTCCAGAAGGGTCAGACCTACAAGTGCAAAGCCGGCACCGTACCCGTGACCTGGCTGCCCAAAGCCGTGGGCAAATGGAACAGCCTGTACCTGGAAAGCGACCAGACGCCCTGGGACGACGACATCGCCTGCGCCCGCGCAGCCTTTGCCGCGCTGAACGTGGAAGTGCGTTGTGCACCGGGCACCTGGGTTGAGGAAGAAGGTGAGGAAAGCGCCGACACCTGGATTCGCATCAGCGCGGACGGTGAAGAGCAGATCACCTGGAAAACGGCCTGATCCGCCAGTGTGAACCGAATCAAAAAGTGGGAGGGGGCTTGCTCCCGATTGCAGTGGGTCAGTTGCACATTAAGCTGACTGGTCCATCGCTATCGGGAGCAAGCTCCCTCCCACAGTTGTTCAGCGGTGGGCTTAGAGGCCGACCACATCCTCCGCCTGCAAGCCTTTCTCGCCGCTCACGACGGCGTATTCCACCTGCTGGCCTTCAGCCAGGGAGCGGTGGCCTTCACCCCGAATGGCGCGGTAGTGCACAAACACATCCTTGCCGTCTTCGCGTTGGATAAAACCATAGCCCTTGGCATCGTTGAACCACTTCACATTGCCGGTTTCGCGCGTTGTCATCTGTTTTTCTCCCACATGCTTTTTATTGTTGAGTGAGCCGCATTGAACTGCCGAGTATATGGCAGGCTCAAAAAGCTTCAACTCAAGTTTATTTAGCCGCTTTTTGCCGATTTTCGGCGAATACGGCACACTACCCGCCCGAGCATCTGCTCGGTTTTTCCCACTTGAAGCAGCACGCCTATGACCCGCTCCCCGTTCCGCCGTCTGGTGTTTGGCACCTTGCGCCGACTGTTGTACCTCTGGGTTCGCTCGGAGACGATCAACCAGTCGTCCCTAACCCTTAACCTCGACCGCAGCCGGCCAGTGTTCTATGTCCTGCAATCGCCTTCTCTCACCGAATTGGCCGTGGTCGACGCCGAATGCACCAAGGCCGGCCTACCGCGCCCGGTGCTGCCGGTCTCGGTAGGCCCACTGATCGAACCCGCCGCGTTCTTCTACCTCACGCCGGACCCCGACTGGCTCGGCCGCCAGGACAAGCGAGGCGCACCGCCGACCCTGACCCGGCTGGTCGATACCCTGAGCGAACGCGCCGAGGAAGATGCACAAATCATTCCGGTCAGCGTGTTCTGGGGCCAATCGCCCGAGAGCGAGTCCAGCCCGTGGAAGCTGCTGTTTGCCGACAGTTGGGCCGTCACCGGGCGTCTGCGCCGGCTGCTGAGCATCCTGATCCTCGGTCGCAAGACCCGTGTGCAATTCTCTGCGCCAATTAACCTGCGTGAATTGATCGAGCACAATAAAGGTCACGAACGCACCGTACGCATGGCTCAACGCATCCTGCGTGTGCACTTTCGTAACCTGAAGACCGCCGTGATCGGCCCCGATCTGTCCCACCGCCGTAACCTGGTGAAGGGTTTGGTCAATATGCCGCTGGTGCGCCAAGCCATTGCGGAAGAAGCCGAGCGGGAAAAAATAGCCCCGGAAAAAGCCAAGGCACTGGCCCTGCGCTATGGCAACGAAATCGCCTCGGACTACACCTACACCGCGATCCGCTTCCTGGAAGTGGTGCTCAGTTGGTTCTGGAACAAAATCTACGATGGCATCAAGGTCAACAACATCGAAGGCGTGCAAAAGGTTGCCCAGGGCTACGAGGTCATCTACGTGCCTTGCCACCGCAGCCATATCGACTATCTGCTGCTGTCGTACCTGCTGTTCAAGAACGGCCTGACCCCGCCGCATATCGCCGCCGGCATCAACCTGAACATGCCGGTGATCGGCAGCCTGCTGCGCCGTGGCGGTGCGTTTTTCATGCGCCGCACCTTCAAGGGCAACCCGCTGTACACCGCCGTGTTCAACGAGTACCTGCATACCTTGTTTACCAAAGGCTTCCCGGTGGAATACTTCGTCGAAGGTGGTCGTTCACGTACGGGGCGCATGCTGCAACCGAAAACCGGGATGCTGGCGATCACCCTGCGCAGTTTCTTGCGTTCATCACGCACGCCGATCGTCTTCGTACCGGTGTACATCGGCTACGAACGTGTGCTCGAAGGCCGTACTTACCTGGGCGAACTGCGTGGGGCGAGCAAGAAAAAAGAGTCGATCTTCGATATTTTCAAAGTCGTCGGCGCGCTCAAGCAGCGTTTCGGCCAGGTCGCGGTCAACTTCGGCGAGCCGATCAAATTGGCCGAGTTCCTCGACGGCGAGCAACCGGACTGGCGCGCCCAGGAACTGGGCCCGAACTACAAACCGGCATGGCTCAATGAAACCACGCACCGCCTAGGTGAACAGGTGGCGCGCCACTTGAACGAAGCTGCGGCGGTGAATCCGGTGAACCTGGTGGCCCTGGCACTGCTGTCCACCACGCGCCTGGCCCTGGATGAACAGGCCATGGCGCGCCAACTGGACCTGTACCTGGCGTTGCTGCGCAGCGTGCCCTACTCGCCCCACACCACCCTGCCCGAGGGCAACGGCCTGGCATTGATCAAGCACGTCAAGGACATGGCCCTGTTGTCGGAGCAGAGCGACGCCCTGGGCAAGATCCTGTATCTGGACGAACAGAACGCCGTCCTGATGACCTACTACCGCAATAACGTGCTGCACATCTTCGCCCTGCCGGCATTGCTGGCCAGCTTCTTCCAGAGCAGCTCGCGGATGAGCCGCGAACAGATCCTGCGCTACACCCGCGCGCTCTATCCGTACCTGCAATCGGAGCTGTTTATCCGCTGGTCACTGGAAGAGCTGGACGCCGTCGTCGATCAATGGCTGCTAGCGTTTGTGGAACAGGGCCTGCTGCGCTTCGAGAACGCCGTCTACCTGCGCCCGGCCCCGAGTTCACGGCACTTTGTGCTGCTGACACTGCTGTCCAAAAGCATTGCCCAGACCCTGCAGCGCTTCTACATGGCCATCTCGCTGCTGCTCAACAGCGGCCAGAACAGCATCAGCGCCGAAGAACTGGAAGACCTGTGCACGATCATGGCCCAGCGCCTGTCGATCCTGCATGGCCTGAACGCTCCGGAATTCTTCGACAAAAGCCTTTTCCGACATTTCATCCAGACATTGCTGGAGCAAGATGTGCTGCGCCGTGATGAGGCAGGCAAGTTGAGTTACCACGACCTGCTCGGTGAGTTGGCCGAAGGCGCGGCGAAACGCGTGCTGCCGGCAGACATTCGCCTGTCGATCCGGCAAGTGGCCCTGCATCGGGTTGACGGCGCGGCCGAGGCATCCGTCGACACGCCAGAAACCCGCTAGATTGAATCAGGCGCCGGGCGGTTTCCGGCGCCGTTGAAAAAGGAGCTGCACCATGAAAAAAATCATCCTCCTGGGCCTCACCGCCCTGCTCGGAGCCTGCCAGTCCATGACCCCAGCCCCCAAGGCCAGCCTCGACGGCGAAGTGTTCTACCTGCAACGCATTGCCTTGCCGCCTGCGGCCACCTTGAGCGTGAGCCTGCAAGACGTGTCCCTGATGGACGCCCCGGCCGTGACGCTCGCCGAACAGAAAGGCCCGGTCAAAGGCCAGGTCCCGCTGCCCTTTCACCTGAGCTACGACCCTGCGCAAGTCAAGCCGGGCCACAGTTACTCGGTCAGCGCTCGCATCGAACTGGAGGGCAAGCTACTGTTTGTCACCACCGAACGGCACGCCGTACAGCTCGACGGCCAGGCTCAACCGCCGCTGCGCCTGCGTGTTGATGCCGTCGCCCACTGATTCACGAACTCAAGGAAGCGCCCATGCTCCGTAACTCCCTTCGCCTTACCGCCCTGTGTGCCGGCCTGCTGCTCGGTGCCAACGCCATGGCCCTGGACCTTGGCAGCCTGTCCCAGGGCGATGCCAACGGCGGCCTCAAGGACGCACTGACCCAGGGTGCACAGATCGCCGTGAAACAACTGGGCGTACCCGGTGGTTTCAGCAACAACCCTGAAGTCAGGATCGGCCTGCCCGGCAAGCTCGGCAAAGTCGCCGATAAGCTGAAGATGTTCGGCATGGGTGATCAGGTCACGCAACTGGAAACCAGCATGAACAAGGCGGCAGAAACCGCCGTGACCCAGGCGCAGCCGATCCTGGTCAATGCGGTGAAGAACATGAGCGTGACCGACGCCAAAGGCATCCTCACCGGCGGCCAGGATTCGGCGACTCAGTACCTGAACAAAAGCAGCCGTGACCAGATCCGTGCCAAGTTCCTGCCGATCGTCAAGGCCGCCACCGACAAGGTGGGCGTGGCCCAACAGTACAACGCCCTGGCCGGCAAGGCCGCGACCTTCGGCGCGCTCGATGCCAAGAATGCCAACGTTGAAAACTACGTGACCGAGCAGGCGCTGGACGGGCTGTTCAAGATGATTGCGCAGCAGGAAGAAACCATTCGCAAGAACCCGGCGGCAGCGGCCACCAGTTTGGCGAAGAAGGTGTTCGGCGCGCTGTAACGTCCCCCTGGCTGCGCCCAGGCCGTTCCAACCGGCTGGGCGCAACTACCTTCAGCTACGCAAGCAGGTCAGGCATCCTTCCTGACTCGAAACCAAGCCGCGTAAAGGGCCGGCAGAAACAACAGTGTCAACGCCGTCGCCACTATCAACCCGCCCATGATCGCCACGGCCATTGGCCCGAAGAACACGCTGCGCGATAGCGGGATCATCGCCAGGACTGCCGCCAGCGCAGTCAGTACAATCGGGCGGAAGCGTCGCACGGTAGCTTCGATGATCGCCTGCCACGGCGCGAGACCCGCCTTGATGTCCTGTTCGATCTGGTCCACCAGGATCACCGAGTTACGCATGATCATCCCTGACAGCGCGATGGTGCCCAGCATGGCCACGAAGCCGAAGGGCTGGCGGAACACCAGCAGGAACAACGTCACGCCGATCAAGCCCAGTGGCGCCGTCAGAAACACCATGGCAGTGCGTGAGAAACTGCGCAGCTGCAACATCAGCAAGGTCAGTACCACCACGATGAACAACGGCACGCCGGCCTTCACCGAGTTCTGGCCACGGGCGGAGTCTTCGACGGTGCCGCCCACTTCGAGCAGGTAACCATCCGGCAGTTCGGCACGCACACCCTCAAGAGTCGGCAGGATTTGCTGGACCAGGGTCGCCGGTTGTTCCTTGCCATAGATGTCGGCACGGATAGTCACGGTCGGCAGGCGGTTGCGGTGCCAGATGACGCCCTCTTCAAAGCCATATTCAAGGGTGGCGATCTGCGACAATGCTACGCTTTTGCCGTTGTCGGTCGGCACCGCCAGGCTGGGCAGCAACGACAGTTCGGTGCGTTCATGCACGGTGCCGCGCAGGAGGATTTCGATCAACTCGTTGTCCTCACGGTACTGGCTGACGGTGGAACCAGTCAGCGAACTCTGCAGGAACTTCGACAAGTTGGCGGTGCTGACACCGAGCGCACGGGCGCGGTCCTGATCGATGTTGAGGTAGACGATCTTGCTTGGCTCTTCCCAGTCCAGGTGCACATTGACCACGTGGGTGTTTTCGCGAACCTTGACGGCGACTTTGCGCGCCAGGGCACGCACTTCTTCGATGTGCTCGCCCGTCACGCGAAACTGGACCGGGTACCCCACGGGCGGGCCGTTCTCCAGGCGTGTGACCCGCGAACGCAGCTCTGGGAATTGTTCGTTGAGGGTTTCGATCAGCCAGGTGCGCAGGGTTTCACGTTCTTCAATGGTGTTGGCCAACACCACAAATTGCGCAAAGCTGGCCGCCGGCAATTGCTGGTCCAGCGGCAGGTAGAAACGCGGCGAACCGGTGCCGATATAGGCCACATAGTTGTCGATGCCGGCGTGGTCCTTGAGCAAGGCTTCCAGGCGTTTGACCTGGTCGGCCGTGTTGCTCAGGGACGCGCCTTCGGCCAGTTTCAAGTCGACCATCAGCTCCAGGCGCCCCGAAGCCGGAAAGAACTGCTGCGGCACGAAGCGGAACAACGCAACCGAGCCGATAAACAGCAGCAAGGTCAGGACGATCACGGTTTTGCGCCGACGCACACACCACTCAACCAGACCTCTTACGCGTTGGTAGAAGGGTGTGCCGTAGGGATCAGGGCCATCGGCGCCGTGTTTGGCTGCGTGAATCTTTGCCAGGTCCGGCAGGAGCTTTTCCCCCAGGTACGGCACAAACACCACGGCGGCGACCCATGACGCCAACAGTGCGATGGTCACCACCTGGAAGATCGAGCGGGTGTATTCGCCAGTACTCGATTGCGCAGTGGCAATCGGCAGGAAGCCCGCCGCCGTGATCAACGTCCCCGTAAGCATCGGAAACGCCGTGCTGGTCCAGGCAAAGCTCGCCGCCTTGAGCCGGTCGTAGCCCTGCTCCATTTTGATCGCCATCATTTCCACGGCGATGATCGCGTCGTCCACCAGCAAGCCCAGCGCCAGTACCAGAGCGCCAAGGGAGATCTTGTGCAGGCCGATGCCGAGGTAATACATGGTGGCAAAGGTCATCGCCAACACCAGCGGAATCGCCAGGGCCACCACCATGCCGGTGCGCAGGCCAAGGGAGAAAAAGCTCACCAGCAATACAATGGCCAATGCCTCGGCCAACACCTGGACGAATTCGCCGACGCTGGTTTTTACCGCCGCCGGCTGGTCCGACACCTTGCGCAGTTCCATACCCGCGGGAAGATTCTTCTGCAGGCGTGCGAACTCCCCTTCGAGGGCCTTGCCCAGTACCAGAATGTCGCCGCCGTCACGCATGGCCACGGCCAGGCCGATCGCGTCGGCGCCCATGTAGCGCATACGCGGCGCCGGTGGATCGTTGAAGCCACGGTGGATGTCGGCCACGTCACCAATACGGAAGGTACGGTCACCGACGCGAATCGGAAAGTTGCGAATCTCCTCCACGGTCTTGAAGTTGCCTGACACCCGCAGCTGTACGCGCTCGGTCGGGGTTTCAAAGAAGCCCGCCGTGGAGACCGCATTCTGCTCCTGCAAGGCTTGCTGCACGGCCGCCAAGGGCAGGCCGAGGGTGGCGAGCTTGAGGTTGGACAGCTCGATCCAGATTTTCTCGTCCTGCAGGCCCAGCAGCTCGACCTTGCCCACATCCGGCACGCGTTGCAGTTGAATCTGGATACGGTCGGCGTAGTCCTTGAGCACGGCATAGTCGAAGCCGTCGCCGGTCAGCGCATAGATGTTGCCGAAGGTGGTACCGAATTCATCGTTGAAAAACGGCCCCTGGATATCCGGCGGCAACGTCTGGCGAATGTCGCTGATCTTCTTGCGCACCTGGTACCACAACTCCGGAATCTGCGCGGAGTGCATCGAGTCGCGGGCCATAAAGGTGACCTGGGACTCGCCGGGGCGCGAGAACGAGACAATGCGCTCATAGTCGCCGGTCTCCATCAGTTTTTTCTCGATGCGCTCGGTGACCTGCCGCGAAACCTCCTGGGCCGTGGCCCCGGGCCAGTTGGTCTTGATCACCATGGCCTTGAAGGTAAACGGCGGGTCTTCGCTTTGCCCCAGTTTGGTGTAGGACAGGGTGCCGACCACCGCCAGCAGGATCATCAGGAACAGTACGATCTGGCGATTACGCAACGCCCATTCGGAAAGATTGAAACCCATCGGGGACTACTCCTTGGTCGCCAGATTCACAACGCGGTTGGAGCGGTCCACCGGGCGCACTTGCTGGCCCTCATGGAGCACATGCACGCCCGCCGCAATCACCCAATCGGTGGGCGCCAGGCCTTCCAGCACCGGTACGGTTTTTTCGCCGAAGGCACCGATGCGCACCGGAGTACGCTTAAGGGTGTTGTCGGGTTGCACGCGCCAGACGTAGGAGGCGCCATTCTCTGCACTGAGGGCCGACAACGGCACCGACAGCGCGACCGCGCCCTCGGCCTGGATGAAAACGCGAGCGCTCTGGCCCAGTTCGGCCGGGACTTTGCCGCCGGTGAAGGCAACACGGGCGGCGAAGGTCCGCGACTTGGGGTCTGCAGCGGGGGACAGTTCACGGATATGCCCGGTGAAGCGTTGGTCCGGCTGGCTCCACAATTCGACCGACACCGGCTGACCGATCTTGAACCGGCCAAAGCCTTGTTCAGGCAGGCTGATCAACACTTCGCGCTCGCCATCGGTGGCCAGGGTGAACACGGTCTGGCCGGCTGACACCACTTGCCCGACTTCCACTGCACGCTTGGCGACCACACCGTCCTGCGGCGCGCGCAACACGGCGTAACCGGCCTGGTTACTGGACACGTCGAACTCGGCCTTGATCTGCTTGAGGCGCGCCTCACCGGATCGGTAGAGGTTTTCGGCATTGTCGTACTGGGAGCGGCTGACCATCTGACGATCCATCAGGGTCTTGTAGCGATCACGCTCGGCACGCACCAGGCTCAGGTTGGCCTCGGCGGCGGCCACCTGGGCGCGGGTGGCTTCCAGTTGCAGGCGCACGTCCTGGGGGTCGAGTTCGGCCAAGGGTTGATTGGCCTTGACCCGCTCACCCTCCTCCACCAGGCGTTTGCTGACTTTACCGCCGATGCGAAAGGCCAGGTCCGGCTCGTAACGGGCACGCACTTCACCCGGATAACTTTCCATCGCCTGCGCGGATGGCTGTGGTTGCACCACCATGGCCGGGCGGATGGTGGTTTGGGCCGCTTCCTCATGGCCGCAGGCGGCCAACAGGAAGGCCAGGCTGGCAGGCAACGCAAGGGGCAGGAAAGTGCTGCGCATGCTGAAGGACCTTTCGCAAATGAAGCTAGGAATAATTATACTGGCCAGTATGTTATTAATACCAAACTCGCCAGTCCAGTATTAAAGGTGAAAATGTCCGACAATCCTGTGAACACCAATAGCCCCGGGCGTCCCAAGGACATGGCAAAACGCCAGGCAATTCTCGAAGCGGCGAAAACCCTGTTTCTGAGCAATGGCTACACCAGTACCAGCATGGATGCCGTGGCTCTTGAGGCCGGCGTGTCAAAATTGACCGTGTATAGCCATTTCACCGACAAAGAAACCCTGTTCACCGCTGCCGTGGTGGCCACGTGCGAAGAACAGTTACCGGTGATGTATTTCGAGCTCCCCAAAGGTGTGCCCGTGGAGACCGTGCTGCTGAACATCGCACGGGGCTTTCATCGGCTGATCAACAGCGCAGAATCGGTGAACCTGCACCGCCTGATGATGACCACCGGCAATCAGGACGTGAAACTCTCACAGATCTTCTTCGAAGCCGGCCCCATGCGCATGCTCCAGGGGATGGAGCGCCTGCTCGGCAAGATCGACCAGAGCGGCGCCCTGAGCATCGATAAGCCGTTTACGGCAGCCGAACATTTCTTCTGCCTGCTCAAGGGCACGGCGAACTTCTGTTTGCTATACGGCTGCGGCGGACAACTGAGCGAGGAAGCCGCCGAAGCCCATGTGCAGGAAGTGGTGGGGTTGTTTATGCGGGCTTATCGGGCCTGAGCCCGGGTGTTATCCGGGTGGCCTCATCGGGGGGCAGTCCCCCTCCCACATTTGATTTGTGAATACACTCAAGTGTGGGAGGGGGCTTGCTCCCGATGAGGCCCTCAAGGCCAATGAAGAGTCAGGGCTTGAGCGCTTTCTTCGGGTAAATATCATACCGGCTGGACTTGCCATCCAACGCATGGCTCGGCTTGGGCCCCTCAATACACGGCGCCTTGCGTGGGCGCTTGACCACCACACGGTGGCTGGCCAGGGCCAGTGCGGCCGCGAGCAACGCCGGCGCGTCCGGATCATCGCCCACCAAGGGGCGGAACAGGCGCATTTCTTTCTTTACCAGGGCAGTTTTCTCACGGTGGGGGAACATCGGGTCCAGGTAGATCACCTGGGGTGGCTCGCCTTGCCAATTGAGCATCACGTCGATGGAGTTGCCCTTGAGCAACTGCATGCGCGCCACGATCGGCGCCACCTCGAAATCATCCGCGCCACGTGCCAGGCCATCTTCGAGCAAAGCGCCGATCAGCGGTTGACGCTCGATCAGGCTCATCTCGCAGCCCAGGCTCGCCAGTACGAACGCATCCTTGCCCAGCCCGGCCGTGGCATCCAGCACACGCGGGCGCACGCCCTGGGCGATGCCCACGGCCTTGGCGATCATCTGCCCGCTGCCACCGCCATATAAGCGCCGGTGCGCCGCGCCGCCTTCGACAAAATCCACACGCACCGGCCCCGGTGCGTCAGGCCCAAGCTGTTGCAGTTGCAGTCCCTGTTCCCCGACCTGCAGGGAAAAGTCCGCCGCCTCCAGCTGCAACGGCAGCCCAAGCTGCTCAGCCCATTGCTCGGCACGCGCCTGGAAACCTTCGGCCAAGGCCTCGACCCGAATGCGGCTGGCCGCTGGTTGTTCGCTCATCAATCGCTACGCTCAAAAATATTAAGGATCGGCCAACACTGGCCGATAAAACCAACAGTCAGGTATTTTGCCAGAGCTGAGCGTCGACCGAGAAAAATGTCAGACATTCTTCCCCTAACCATCGGTGTACTGCCGACCCACAACCATTACGGCCTGCGCAATACTCAAGCGCTGGCCGGGGTGAGTCATGTGTGGCAGGACTTCTTCGCCCGCGCGTTGGCCGAACAGCTTGGTGATTCACCGAACGCGCTGGCCATCAAGGCGCCTGCAACCCTGGACCCTGCGGTAGAACCCAGCGAAGGCGCCGATCTGTTGGCGCAGATCCTCACCCAGCGTGAATGCGACGTGATAGACACCGAAATCGCCCCACCTGAGCCGCTGTTCCTGCCGATCGCCGAATTCGAAACCGAGTTGCTGCCGCCTCCCGCCACACCTTTTGCGCCAGAAGAAATTGTCGCCCAGCAGCGCCAACAGAATTTCGACAGCGGCTGGGTTCGCCCGCTCGTGCTGAACGCCGGCCAACCACTGCCTGAACCTGGCCCCGCACCGCAACCGCGCCCACTGCATCTGCCGATTGCCGAGTTCGAGCTGGACCTGCTGCCACCGCCAGCCACGCCGTACCCACCGCAAGAGCTGGAGGCGCAACAGAAGGCGCTGGACTTCGATTACCACTGGGCGCGCCCACTGATCCTCAACAACCTGCGCCTGGCCGCCTGATTCAACGCTTGAAAAACCCATTGGCCTGGCTGAACGGCATCTTGCGCTCGGTGAATTCGAACGTGCCCGACTCATACATTTCCTGCGCCGCCCGGTAGAACTCGCCATAGGCCGCCAGGGCCAAAGCCGAACCGACGCTGATACGCCGCACTCCCATCTCGCTCAACTGCGCCACGCTCAATTTCAAGCCACCGGACATCAACACATTCACCGGCTTGGGCGCGACCGCCTTGACCACTGCCAACACCTCTTCGGCAGTGCGCAACGCCGGGGCATACAACACATCGGCGCCGGCTTCGGCGTAGGCTTGCAGGCGGCGAATGGTGTCAGGCAGATCCAGGCGCCCGTGCAGGAGGTTTTCTGCGCGGGCCGTCAGCGTGAAGGCATAGGGCAAGCTGCGCGCAGCCGCGGCAGCCGCCTCAACACGCTCAACCGATAAATCGAATGGGTAGATCGGGTCGGCCGCGATGCCGGTGGCGTCTTCGATAGAGCCACCGACGATGCCCGTGGCCGCCGCCCGCAAAATGGTTTGGGCGCAGCCTTCGGGGGTGTCGCTGAAGCCGTTTTCGAGGTCGGCCGCCACCGGCAGGGAAGTCGCCCGGACAATCATTGAAGCATTGCCAAGGGTGTCTTCCAGCGATAGCGCGCCCTCGGCATCCGGCCGTCCCAGGCTGAACGCAAACCCGGCACTGGTCGTGGCCAAGGCTTCAAAACCCAGGCTGGCAAGCATGATGGCGGAACCGGCGTCCCACGGATTGGGCATGACGAAGGCGCGATCACCTTCATGCAGGGCCTTGAAGGTATCGGCGCGCAGGGCTTGTGCGTCCATGGCTCACTCCTGTCGGAAAAAGGAGCCTTAGAGTAACCCCAGTTGCTCCGCTGCGGGTTCTCGATGCAAGGTCGGCAAAGGCGGCAGGCCTGGCAGGCGCACCATCAATTTGGCGTGAAAACGCAGTGCCAGTTGCGCGGCCAGGCGATTATCCGACGTGTGCAAAAACACGTAGGGCGTGCGCCCTTCCTCGATCCAGCCGGCGATCTTTTCCAGCCAAGGGATCAGGAACGGGTCATTGGCCTCCAGTTCCGGATGGCCGATAAACCGTACCTGAGGAAACTGGGTGAGCGCCGCCGGGCGCGGTGGCACCTTGGGCTTTTTCGATTGAGCATGCAGCACCGCGGCCGAGGTGGAGGTGCAACTGAACAGGGCGCGGGGATCCAGGCAGATACGCTCGACACCACGGTCACGCAACAAACGGTTGAGCATCCGCTCGGCATCACCCTTGGCGAAGAATTCCGGATGACGCACTTCCACCGCCAGCGGGCGCTCCAGGCCATCGATGAACCCGGCCAGTTCACCCAGGCGCTGTGGCGAAAAGGTCGCCGGCAGTTGCAGCCACAACGGTGAAATGCGCTCGCCCAACGGGCTCATCAAACCGACAAAGCTTTCCGCCGCCGGCAATTGCTCACGCAAGTCACCACCGTGGCTGATATCGCCGGGGAACTTGGCGGTGAAGCGAAAATCCGCAGGCATGATTTCAGCCCAGCGTTGCACCGTGGCGGCCGAGGGGCGGGCATAAAATGTGGTGTTGCCTTCAACGGCGTTGAAAACCTGGGAGTACAGCGCGAGGTAATCGCCGGAACGCGCATCGGCCGGGTACAAATACTCGCGCCAGGCGTTTTCGCTCCAGGAAGGGCAACCGATGTAGTAAGGCAGGCGCATCAGATGTGGATATCGAGACCCAGCACTTCCATATCCCATTCGACAAAGCCGGCGGTGGTCAGGTAGCTGGCCAGGGCGGTGGCGACGCTTTTGCTCATGGAGCGCGGGAAGACCATGTCTTGCTGGCGGGCAGGCAGACCGCCGATACGCGAGCCTGTGGAACCCTGGGCGTTGGAGGGCGAGTCGGACTGTAACTCAATGAAGTCCGGCGAATCTTCAACGGACTCGTCTACCGTCACGCTCGCCTTACGTGGCTTGCGTTTGATGGGGTAGGACTGTGAGGAAAATCCGTCTATACGCATACATGCAGACTCGGAATCGATGATGGCAATTTAGCGGCACTTTCCATGGCGCGCAAATGCTCTGGTGCTAACTAGAACACATAATTTGTAAAAGGTTTAGAAACCCGCGCAAATTCTGACGATTGGCGAAATTTGTCGGCCAAATCCCGCCTTTTTGACGTCAAATAATCCCGCGTTCGGCCTTGGTCTGCGCCACTTTATCGCGAAGATAAACCGGTGCCGCCTGATCGGCCGGGATGGCTTCGCCGCGCTCGAAAGCGAAACGCGCCAGGGTCAGCAAGTCTTGCGCATGCGGCAACATATCGGCGGCCTGGCCGACGGTCTTCACGCCGAGACGCTCACCGTAACCCCAGCCGGTGCCGGCACCGAACCAATCGCCTTGGGCGTCATCGGGCAATACGGACGCCTCTGGCGCCTGAACCACTTCACTCCCCACCAGACGCATTTCCCCAGCGGTTTCGCGATAGCATCCCCAATACACTTCATCCATGCGCGCATCAATGGCCGCCGCGACCTGGGTCGCACCGTGCTCACGCAGCGCGCGCTGGGCCAGCACCGCGAGATTGGAAACCGGCAACACCGGGCGCTCCAACGCAAACGCCAGGCCCTGTACCACGCCGATGGCAATACGCACGCCGGTGAATGCACCAGGGCCACGGCCGAAGGCGATGGCATCCACGGCAGCAAGCGTGGTGCCCGCCTCCTCAAGCAGTTGCTTGATCATCGGCAACAGCTTCTGCGCATGCAGGCGCGGGATCACCTCGTAGTGGCTCGTTACCTTGCCGTCGTGCAGCAAGGCAACGGAGCAAGCTTCAGTCGCGGTGTCCAGGGCCAGCAGGGTGCTCATCGGTGTGGGTGTCCAAGTCGAAAAAAGTGCGCCAGTATAAACAACAACGGCCCGCAAGCGGGCCGTTGTAGATGAAGCTGATCAATGAATCAGCTCAGAGCCTGCAGCACCTTGGCGGTGATGGCTTCTACCGAACCGACGCCAGGGATGTGGCTGTACTTCGGCTTGCCCTGTGCAGCGGAAAGCTTCTGGTAGAAGTCCACCAGCGGTTTGGTCTGGGAATGGTAGACCGAGAGACGATGGCGCACGGTTTCTTCCGTATCGTCCTTGCGCTGCACCAGGTCTTCGCCGGTGACATCGTCCTTGCCTTCAACCTTGGGCGGGTTGTAAACGGTGTGGTACACGCGACCCGAGGCTTCGTGAACGCGACGACCGGCGATACGTTGCACGATCTCTTCGTCCTCGACGGCGATTTCAACCACCGCATCCAGCTCCACGCCGGCCTTCACCAAGGCTTCAGCCTGGGGAATGGTGCGCGGGAAGCCGTCGAACAGAAAACCGTTCTTGCAATCTTCCTGGCTGATGCGTTCCTTGACCAGGTTGATGATCAGGTCATCGGAGACCAGGCCGCCGCTGTCCATCACGCTCTTGGCGATCAGGCCCAGCTCGGTGCCGGCCTTGACGGCAGCACGCAGCATGTCGCCGGTGGAGATTTGTGGAATGCCGAACTTCTCAGTGATGAACTTCGCCTGAGTACCTTTACCGGCCCCGGGAGCTCCCAGCAGAATGACGCGCATCGATGTGCTCCTCAATTTTTTATAGAGATGGTGCCCGGATTCGCCGCGTAGGGGCAAATCTCGTAGAAATATGAAGCTTGAATATGTGGGTCCAGGCCGAATCAAACGGCCAAAGGCTGATCAAGATACACAGCGGGCCGTCACCATACAAGCCGCCAAAAGTCGCAGGAACCCGCGCCGGACATGCGTCATAGGTAGGGTATGCCTGAGTGCAACCCGCCGGCACAAACGCCGACCGCCCCTTTCCGGGCGGCCGTCGTGGTTTATCTGCAAGCCGTTGAGAACACTTGGAAAACTTCAGCCGGTATTGCGCAAGCCGGCGGCAATACCGGCCACGGACACCAGCAGCGCCTGTTCCAGAGGGCTGTCTTGCTCGGCTTCCTGTTGACGCGAGCGTGCCAGCAACTCGGCCTGCAGCAGGTGCAGAGGGTCGAGGTAGGTGTTACGCAGACGGATGAACTCCAGGGTGTCCGGGCTATGGGCCAGCAGTTGCGACTGACCGGTCAGGCCAAGTACCACGCTGCATGCCTGCGACAATAGGTCGCGTAAGTGCGCACCCAGCGGCAACAGGTCAGGCTGCACCAAACGCTCGTCATACAGGCGGGCAATGTCGGCATCGGCCTTGGCCAGCACCATTTCCAGCATGTCGATGCGCGTGCGGAAGAACGGCCACTGTTCGCGCATCTGCCCCAGCAACTCACCTTCGCCGCGTTCCAGCGCCTTGCTCAAGGCGGCCTCCCAGCCCAGCCAGGCCGGCAACATCAGGCGGGTCTGGGTCCAGCCGAAGATCCACGGAATGGCGCGCAGGCTTTCAATGCCCCCCGCACGCCGTTTGGCCGGGCGACTGCCCAGTGGCAGACGCCCCAGCTCCTGCTCCGGCGTGGATTGGCGGAAGTACTCGACGAACTGCGGATTTTCCCGCACTACGGCGCGGTAGGCGCTGACACCGTCGGCGGCCAGTTCGTCCATCAAATCACGCCAGGCAGGCTCGGGTGGCGGCGGAGGCAGCAGGGTGGCTTCCAGTACGGCCGCCAGGTAAAGGTTGAGGTTTTGCTCGGCAATGTCGGGCAGGCCGAACTTGAAGCGGATCATTTCGCCTTGTTCAGTGGTGCGAAAGCGCCCCGCCACCGAACCCGGCGGCTGCGACAGAATCGCCTCGTGAGCCGGGCCGCCGCCACGGCCGACGGTGCCGCCGCGGCCATGGAACAACAGCAGTTCCACCTGTTGCTCGCGGCAGATATCCACCAGGCGTTCCTGCGCCCGGTACTGCGCCCAGGCAGCGGCTGTGGTGCCCGCGTCCTTGGCCGAGTCCGAGTAGCCGATCATCACTTCCTGCGGCCCTTGCAGGCGCGCCCTGTAGCCCGGCAACTGCAACAGCGTTGCCATCACCGGACCGGCGTTATCCAGGTCAGCCAGGGTCTCAAACAGCGGCACCACACGCATCGGGCGTTGAACGCCCGACTCTTTGAGCAGCAATTGCACCGCCAGCACATCCGACGCGGCGCCCGCCATGGAGATGACATAGGAGCCCAGCGACGCCGCCGGGGCGGCAGCGATTTCCTTGCAGGTATTCAACACCTCAGCGGTCTCCGCAGAGGGTTTGAAGTAGCCCGGCAACAAGGGCCGGCGATTGGCCAACTCCTTCATCAGGAAGGCGATACGGGCCTCTTCGTCCCAGTCCTCATAGCGGCCGAGGCCAAGGTAATCGGTGATTTCGGTCATGGCCGCCGAATGTCGACTGGAATCCTGACGCACATCGAGACGCACCAGGAACAAGCCGAATGTCACCGCACGGCGCAGGCAATCGAGCAGCGGCCCATCGGCGATCACGCCCATGCCGCACTCATGCAGCGACTGATAGCACAGCTCCAACGGCTCCAGCAGCTCGCGGTTGTTTTGCAGCACTTCGGCGGTGGCCGGCGTGGCGGCCGTCAACGCGGTGTGCGCCCATTGGCGCGTGGCGCGCAGCCGTTCACGCAGTTGCTTGAGCAAGGCGCGATAGGGTTCGACGCTGTCACCGACCCTGGCTTGCAATGCCGCGCTGGCTTGCTGCATCGACAACTCCGAGGCCAGGTGGTCGACATCACGCAGATACAGATCGGCCGCCATCCAGCGTGCCAGCAGCAACACTTCACGGGTGACCGGTGCGGTGACGTTGGGGTTACCGTCGCGATCCCCGCCCATCCACGAGGCAAATCGAATCGGCGCCGCCTCCAGGGGTAGATGCAATCCGGTAGCGGCGAATAACGCCTTGTCGGCCTTGCGCAGATAATTGGGAATGGCGTACCACAACGAATGCTCGATCACCGCAAAGCCCCATTTGGCTTCATCCACCGGGGTGGGCCGTACGCGGCGGATTTCTTCGGTGTGCCAGGCTTCAGCGATCAGCCGTTGCAGGCGCTCGCGGATCTGCTCGCGCTCGGCCGTGGTGAGATCACGGTGATCCTGCAGGGCCAGTTGCGCGGCAATCGCATCGTACTTCTGGATCAGGGTACGACGGGCGACTTCGGTGGGGTGGGCCGTGAGCACCAGTTCGATCTCCAGCCGCGCCAATTGGCGGGCCAGGGACTCGTTGCTGTGACCTTCGCGTTGCAGGCGGGCCAGCAATTGCGGTAGTACCCGGGACTCGAAGGGCGCCGGTTGCGACTCATCGCGTCGATGAATCAGCTGGTACTGCTCGGCGATGTTGGCCAGGTTAAGGAACTGGTTGAAGGCTCGCGCCACGGGCAGCAGTTCATTTTCCTGCAACTGGTTCAGGCTGGCGCTCAATTCATCGCCAGCCCCTCGCCGGTCAGCCTTGGCGCCTTTGCGGATCTGCTCGATCTTGTCGAGAAAATCATCACCGTACTGCTCTCGAATGGTGTTGCCCAACAGCTCACCCAGCAGGTGAACATCCTCGCGCAAGCGTGCATCGATATCACTCATCAGCCAATCTCCAGCCAGAAATCCGGGACGCGCAGGGGTTCAAGAGTGCCGCCGACGTCGGTTTCTGACAAGGCTTTAAACCTTATCAATTGCAGCTAGTCTCAACTATGAGTCGCCGTGTTATCCACATCAGCGACTGGTCACTCATCAGCGCCCGCAACCCGCGGGCATATTGAGGTAGCCATGAAAATTCGAGAACTGGCCCAGCATTGGGAAGAAACCGCCAAGGGTCGCATGACCAAAACCGAATACGCGATCCATCTGGATGTGGAGGCCGCCGCGAGGCTGGCCGCCATTGCCGAGATGTACCCCAAGCGCCACACCGAAGAACTGCTCGGCGAACTGATCGGCGCCGCCCTTGAAGAGCTCGAAGCCAGCTTTCCGTACGTCAAGGGTCAACAGGTGATTGCCACCGATGAAGAGGGCGATCCGTTGTATGAGGACGTCGGCCCTACCCCACGCTTTCTCAGCCTGTCGCGACGCTATCTGCATGATTTTTCGGCGAGTGCCGATAAACAGAAGCACTGACGAACCACTCTAAAAACCGGTAAACCCCTTGTATTCCGGGCCTTTCACAGGCTCGGAGTACCGCTGCGCGCGACGAAAGTTCCATCTTCAAAACGCTGACCAGTCAGTCAAATATTTTTTTAGGCAAATCGCCATCTTCTCTGAACTTTTGAAAAAAGCCTCAGGTCACAGCCAGTAAGCCATCAACTTGGAACGGCCGTTTGAAAGGGCATTTCGAGCTTTACCGCCGGGCCCCAACCGCTGACCAACGAAGTGGATTTTGATGTTTTTCAGGAGTTATCCAATGGAGTTGAAGACGATGAAAACCAGCACTGCCAAATCCTCGTTTAACCACCTGCGCGGGCTCAAATTGGCCGCGCTGGCGATCGGCACCAGCTTCGTACTGGCGGGTTGCGCAGGCAACCCTCCGACTGAGCAATACGCGGTGACTCAATCGGCTGTTAACAGCGCAGTCAGCGCTGGCGGTACCGAGTTCGCGGCTGTGGAAATGAAATCGGCCCAGGACAAGCTCAAAGAAGCCGAAATCGCCATGCACGACAAGAACTACGACAAAGCCCGTCAGTTGGCTGAACAAGCCGAATGGGACGCTCGCGTTGCAGAGCGCAAGGCCCAGGCAGCCAAGGCTCAACAGGCCGTGAAGGATTCCCAGAAAGCTGTTCAGGAGCTGCGTCAGGAAGGTATGCGCCCGGCTGTTATCCAGCAGAAATAAGCCCGCTGCCCCTGATTGCATTGCACCCGAAATCGAACTGAAAGGACGACACGATTATGCGTAAACAACTGATGATCCCTGCCCTGTTGGCAATGAGCGTTGCTCTGGCGGCCTGCTCCACCCCACCGAACCAGAACCTGGAAAACGCCAAGACCAATTTCGCGGCTTTGCAGACCAACCCGCAAGCCACCAAGTTGGCGGCCCTGGAAACCAAGGACGCCAGCGATTGGCTGGACAAGGCTGAAAAAGCCTACCGTGACAAGGAAGACGAGAAGAAAGTCGACCAGTTGGCCTACCTGACCAACCAGCGCGTTGAAGTGGCCAAAGACACCATCGTGCTGCGTGAATCCGAAGCCAAGCTGAAAAACGCCGGTGACGAACGTGCCCGCGCCCTGCTGCAAGCCCGTGATGCGCAGATCAAGCAACTGCAAGACAGCCTGAACGCCAAGCAGACCGATCGTGGCACCCTGGTGACTTTCGGTGACGTGCTGTTCGCCACCAACAAGTCCGACCTGAAATCCAGCGGCCTGGTCAACATCACCAAACTGGCGCAGTTCCTGCGCGATAACCCGGACCGTAAAGTGATCGTCGAAGGCTACACCGACAGCACCGGTTCCGATTCGTACAACCAGAGCCTGTCCGAGCGTCGTGCCGCTTCGGTACAACGTGCACTGGCGCAACAAGGCGTGGATATCTCGCGCATCGTGACCCAGGGTTACGGCAAGGAATACCCGGTTGCCGACAACGGCAGCGCATCGGGCCGTGCCATGAACCGTCGCGTTGAAGTGACCATCTCCAACGACAACCAGCCAGTCAAGCCGCGCTCCAGCCTGGCTAACTGATTGATTGAAGCTGGATAAAAAAACCCACCGGAGACGGTGGGTTTTTTCGTTCAGTACTGGATCTGGGGTTTATTTTCGTCGGCGCCGAAAGGATCAAACTCCAGCTTGCGCTTCAGTTCATCTCGCTTCGCGAGGGGCGACTCAGCCTCGCACTCGCTGCACTCATCCAGAATCTGCTGCGCCCGGGCCATGTCCAACATCCTACTGATCGCACCGATATTCACCGTGACTTCCCCCCTGGCTGACTATTCGTAAGTTACCCGTCAGCACCGCTGACTGGGCATTGAGTGGCGTCTTACGGAATACGGTTCCAGATATTTCAGAAACGGTTAATTGGAGCGATTTACTGCTGAAGTTGCGGTGTTTCCTGGCCGAGGCAGCGCACAGCCTGTTTCTTGTTGTTGACCAACACACCGCTGAGGCCCTTCTGTTCGGTGTCGAACATCACCAGCACACCGTCAACGCACTGCGCCACTTGCGCGGCCGGGGTCAGGGAGATTTTGTAATCCTCTCCCGGCACGGTCTTGAGCATCGTGAAATCGCTCAGAAGCAATGCGTCCTCCGGCTTGGCGAAATGCAGGTAGCCATAAAACCACAGGCAACCGACGGTACCGATGATGGTGCCGATACCGGTGAGGATCAGTGGGATCATGTTGCGTTCTTCACTCATTGCGGGCTCTCTGATGAATCAACTTTAGGAGTCGGATAATTCGGGATCTCGCCCAGGCGGCGCAGGCCGTTGAAGTGCTGCGGGTCGTCCAGATAACGCAGCATCACGGTCTGCCAGGTCTTGTCGGCAAAGGTCTGCACATGATCGCCACGGGTCAGTTGCAACACACGTGGCGGCGGCGCGGCCTGATACAAGCGGATACCGTTGGCCAGCGGCACAATCGGGTCATCCAGGCTATGGAACAGCAGCTTGGGGACACCGGTCAGCGCCGGCATGGCGTTGATCGCACTGTCGGCGTCGGGCACCAGCCAGGACAGCGGCACCTGGAATGGCCATGTTAACCAGGAAGTGCTCAAGGCGAATTGCCCTACGTCACGATAACTGGCGGGCACGCCATCCAGCACCAAGGCCTTCAGTTGGGTTTGACGCTCCGGGTGCGCGGCCAGGTAATGCACAGCCAGCGCACCGCCCAGGCTTTGCCCCAGGATAACCAGGGGTTGGCCCCGGGTTTCAGGCGCTTGATCGAGCCATTGCCAGGCCGCATCGATATCCTGGTAAATCGCCGGCAATGACGGTTTACCCTCCGATAACCCGTAGCCACGGTAGTCGAGCATCAACACCTGATAGCCCTGCTCCGGCAACCACCAACTGCCACCGAGGTGCCAGGCCAGGTTGCCGCCATTGCCGTGCAGGTGAAGCACCGTGCCCTTGAGCGGCACGCCGGGCTTGGCCGGCAACCACCAGGCGTGAAGTTTTACCCCGTCAGCGGTCGTGAGGGTGACGTCACGGTAGTGCAGGTGCGCTTTTTCCGGCGTGAACGGCAGGCCGGGTTCGGGATAGAACAGCAGCGAACTGCAGCCGCTCAATGTCAGTAACAGGCACAGAATGCCGAGGACTCTCATCCGTTAAAGCCTCCACAGGCCAATACCCTAAAGAATATTGGAGTAATCGGCCTCGATCCGGTCCAGGCTCAAGTGGTTGAGGAAGTTGGAAAAGCACATCCAGGCCGCCAACGCGTTCATGTCGCGAAACTGCTCGGGCAGGTATTTGGGCGGTACCACCAGGCCTTCGTCGACCAGTTGGCGCAAGGTGCGCATGTCTTCCAGGGTGGTCTTGCCGCAGAACAGCAGCGGCACTTGCTCCAGCTTGCCTTTGCGCACGGCGAGCTGGATGTAGTTGTAGACCATGATAAAGCCCTTGAGGTAGGACAGATCCTTGGTAAACGGTAAGCCGGTCGGCACCGAACCTCGGAACACCCGGCTGGCATTGCCGTAGCTTTCAGCCATCTCAAAGCCCTGCTCGCGGAAGAACTCGAACACCTGCAGGAAGTCGGCGCCCTCTTCCACCATATGGATGGCGCGGGTGCGGTTGGTCAATTTACGCAAGCGGCTTGGGTAAGAGGCGAAGGTGATGATTTCCATCAGAATCGCCAAGCCTTCCTGGGTCACGGTGGACGACGGTGGGCCCTTGGACAGGAACGTGCAGATCGGCTGGTTCAGGCCGTTAAGGGTGGTGCCGACGTGGACCAGACCTTCATGCACCTCCAGGGCGCGCACATCGCGCTCGTTGAACATCGCGTCGGCGCGGATCTTGATGTAGTCGGCCCCCGCCGCAGCGTCGGCGACGATACCGTCGGACTCGAACACACGGATGGTTTCCTCGGCCTCGCCAAACACTTTATTCAAGCGGGTTTGCAGCAAGGCGACGGCATCCTTGGCCGTCAGGGTCTTGGCTTCGTCCTTGAGGTCGCCACGGCCGTCGATATTGTTCAGGTAGTCGGAGAGCATCAGGCCGAGGTCCGCCAGGGTCGGGTCGCCGGCATGGAACGCATCGGAGGCGGCGCCGTACAGCTCCTGGGAAATCAGGCCGAAATCCTCGGTGCCGCGAGCTTCGAGCATGCGCACGACCATGCGGTACTCGCGGCACATGCGGCGCATGATCTGCCCGACCGGGCTGAATTGGCCGAGACGGCGGGTAATGTCCCGCTCGATGTTCTGGAACTCCAGCTTCACGGCGCTGGAATCGAACGACAACGGTCGGTTGAGGTAGTAATCACGATCCACGGCAGGCATGGCCTTGCCCTTGGCCTTGAGAAACCCCTGGCGAATATTTTCGTCCCACTTCACCGCGTCAAGGACGCGAATCGGTGTTTGCGCCAGCACAATGCGATCAGACAAGGTGCGTATCGTCTGCTGGTAATCGTCCACCTGGTGCTTCCTCTATAAACGTTATCGGCTCGCGCGCTGCAGGTGCAAGGTGAGTTTTACCTGGAGCGTAGTGTCAGACCGAAGCCAACACCAAATGCATGTATCGCTTGAGAATCGCGAGCATCTCTTCACCGGTCAGCGGCTCCAGACCGTCAAGCAGGCCCTGATACTCCATCCGACCGATAATCGCCGTCAACACTTTGGCATCCTGTTGCGGCTCGCGAGAGCCCAGTACCTGGAAAAACTGCCCGGTGCCCTGCAACAGAATCTGCTGGTGGGAACGCACCAGCTCGGCCAGGCGCGGGTTGAGCAGCGCTTCCTGACGAAACGCCTGCTCGGCCATCAGGTACTCGCGACGGTTGGTCAACTGGCGCAAGACGTAATCGGCGGTCAGTCGCGCAATATCATCGGCCAATTGCGAACGGGATTCGGGGCTGCCATCACCATAAGCGACCATTTCGCGCAGCAGACCCTCATTGCGCACCCACAGCTTGCCCATGTAGGCCGCGCTGCGTTCGACGTATTGGGCAAACGTGTCGGTGAGCAGATCATCGATATCCTTGAAGTAATAGGTGGTTGCGGACAGCGGCACACCCGCCTCCGCCGCCACGGCGCGATGGCGCACGGCGCGCACACCGTCACGCACCACGATGCGCATCGCCGCATCGAGAATGTCTTGCCGACGTTGCTCGCTGCCCCGGCGACTGGCCTTGCGGCCCTGGTACTGGACACTTTCAGCCACGGCAGCCGCAATGCCGGCGGCGCCTTCTTGAGCCATTACGCGGTTCACCACACACATCCTTGCATTGATCAAAATCTGGCGCTGTTCGCTTGACGCTTATAGACGCCGCATAAAAAAGCCGCCTTATATAAGGCGGCTTCGGATTACGCTACGGTCACGCTTGTGGCCGCATGTGCGGGAACAAGATCACATCGCGGATCGACGGTGAGTTGGTCAACAACATCACCAGACGGTCGATGCCGATACCTTCGCCCGCCGTCGGCGGCATGCCGTACTCCAGGGCGCGGACGAAGTCGGCGTCGTAGTGCATGGCTTCGTCGTCGCCGGCGTCCTTGTCGGCCACCTGGGCCATGAAGCGCTCGGCCTGGTCTTGCGCGTCGTTAAGCTCGGAGTAAGCGTTGGCGATTTCGCGGCCGCCGATGAACAGCTCGAAACGGTCGGTGACGTTCGGGTTGTCGTCGTTGCGACGGGCCAGCGGCGACACTTCGAACGGGTACTGGGTAATGAAGTGCGGCTGTTCGAGCTTGTGCTCCACCAGCTCTTCGAAAATCATCACCTGCAGTTTGCCCAGGCCTTCGAAACCCAGCACCTTGGCGCCGGCTTTCTTGGCAATGGCACGGGCCTTGTCGATGTCGTTCAGGTCGTCAGCGGTCAACTCAGGGTTGTACTTGAGGATCGAATCGAACACCGACAGGCGCACGAACGGCTCGCCGAAGTGGAACACCTTGTCGCCGTACGGTACGTCGGTGCTGCCCAGGACCAACTGCGCCAGCTCGCGGAACAGCTCTTCGGTCAGGTCCATGTTGTCTTCGTAGTCGGCGTAAGCCTGGTAGAACTCCAACATGGTGAATTCTGGGTTGTGACGAGTCGAAACGCCTTCGTTACGGAAGTTGCGGTTGATCTCGAAAACTTTCTCGAAGCCGCCCACCACCAGGCGCTTGAGGTACAGCTCGGGGGCAATACGCAGGAACATTTCCATGTCCAGCGCGTTGTGGTGGGTTTCGAACGGCTTGGCTGCGGCGCCGCCAGGAATGGTCTGCAACATCGGCGTTTCGACTTCGAGGAAGTCGCGCTTCATCAGGAAGCTGCGGATGTGCGCGATGACTTGCGAACGCACGCGGAAGGTCTGGCGCACGTCTTCGTTGACGATCAGGTCAACGTAGCGCTGGCGGTAGCGCTGTTCGGTGTCGGTCAGGCCATGGTGCTTGTCCGGCAGCGGGCGCAGGGATTTGGTCAGCAGGCGCACGCTGGTCATTTCGACGTACAGGTCACCCTTGCCGGAACGGGCCAGGGTACCTTCAGCGGCGATGATGTCGCCCATGTCCCAGGTTTTCACCGCGGCCAGGGTTTCTTCAGGCAAGGTCTTGCGGTTGACGTAGACCTGGATACGCCCGGTCATGTCCTGGATCACCAGGAACGAACCACGGTCGAGCATGATGCGACCGGCAACCTTGACCGGGATTGCAGCCTCTGCCAGCTCTTCCTTGGTCTTGTCCGCGTACTGTTTCTGCAAGGCATCGCAGTAGTTGTCGCGGCGGAAGTCGTTGGGGAAGGCATTGCCCTTGGCGCGCTCGGCAGCAAGCTTTTCCTTGCGCAGGGCGATCAGGGAGTTTTCTTCCTGTTGCAGGGCTTGCGGGTCGAGTTGTTGGTCGCTCATGTCTTTAAATCTTCCATCAGGTTCGTTGTCCCCGGCCTGCGGCCGGGGATCGCCGGCAAGGGATTACAGGCCGGATTTCAGGCTGGCTTCCAGGTATTCGTCGATATCACCGTCGAGTACCTTGTCACAATCGCTGCGTTCGATGTTGGTGCGCAGATCCTTGATCCGCGACGCGTCGAGCACATAGGAGCGGATCTGGTGACCCCAGCCGATATCCGACTTGGTGTCTTCCAGCGCCTGGGAAGCGGCGTTGCGCTTCTGCATTTCCTGCTCGTACAACTTGGCCCGCAGCATTTTCATGGCGGTGTCCTTGTTCGCGTGCTGGGAACGTTCGTTCTGGCAGCTGACCACCGTGTTGGTCGGCACGTGGGTGATACGCACGGCAGAGTCGGTGGTGTTTACGTGCTGGCCACCGGCGCCGGAGGAGCGATAGGTGTCGATCCGCAGGTCGGCCGGGTTGATCTCGATTTCCACCTTGTCATCGATCTCCGGCGAGACGAACACCGCAGAGAACGAAGTATGGCGACGGTTGCCGGAGTCGAACGGGCTCTTGCGCACCAGGCGGTGCACGCCGATCTCGGTACGCAGCCAACCAAAGGCGTATTCGCCCTTGATATGCACGGTCGCGCCCTTGATACCGGCGACTTCACCGGCCGACAGTTCCATGATGGTGGCGTCGAAACCGCGTTTGTCGGCCCAGCGCAGGTACATGCGCAACAGGATGTTGGCCCAGTCCTGGGCTTCGGTGCCGCCGGAACCGGCCTGGATATCCAGGTAGGCGTTGTTCGGGTCCATTTCGTGGCTGAACATGCGACGGAATTCAAGCTTGGCGAGGTTTTCCTCGAGACGGGCCAGCTCGGCGACGACATCGCCCACTGCGCCTTCGTCGTTTTCTTCGACGGCCATGTCCAGCAGGTCACGGCAATCGGCCAGACCGGCATTCAATTCGTCGAGGGTGTCGACGATCTGCGCCAGCGCAGCGCGCTCGCGGCCCAGTTCCTGGGCGTATTCAGGTTTGTTCCAGACACTCGGATCTTCAAGCTCACGATTGACTTCGGTCAGGCGCTCATGCTTTTGATCGTAGTCAAAGATACCCCCGAATAGTTTCGGAGCGCTCGGACAGGTCCTTGATGGTGTTAAGGATCGGGTTGATTTCCATGGCGGGCAGCACTCGTTGGCGAACTTTTGAAAGCCGGCGAGTATAACGGCAATCGGGCTGAAACGGCAGCCCGCTTGGCGAAAAGGCGGGGTTTGCTCCCTGCCACCCGGTTATTCGATACCGACCTGATTGCGCCCGTTGTGCTTGGCCATATACAACCCCTTGTCCGCCGCCATGATCAACTGCCGATAATCCGTGCCCTGCTTGGGCGTCAGGGTCGACAGGCCGATGCTGATGGTCAGGCACGACCCCTCGGTCGGCGCGATGTGCGGGATTTTCAGGGCCGCCACCGCCATGCGCAGCTTTTCCGCGACCAGTCGGGCGCCGCCCGGCGAGGTGCTCGGCAGCACCAGGGCAAATTCTTCACCGCCATAACGCGCCGGCAAATCCGAAGGACGGCTGCTGGCCTCGCGAATGGTGGCAGCGACCTTGCGCAGGGCTTCGTCGCCTTCGACATGGCCGAAGTTGTCGTTGTAGCTCTTGAAAAAGTCCACGTCGATCATCAACAGCGAGAGCTGGGTCTGGTCACGCATGGCACGGCGCCACTCCAGCTCCAGGTATTCGTCGAAGTGGCGACGGTTGGACAGCCCGGTGAGGCCATCGGAGTTCATCAGGCGTTGCAGCACCAGGTTGGTGTCCAGCAACTGTTGCTGGCTGACCCGCAGCGCACGGTAGGCCGCATCCCGTTGCAGCAGCGTCATGTAGGAGCGCGAGTGATAGCGAATGCGCGCCACCAGCTCGATGTTGTCCGGCAGCTTCACCAGGTAGTCGTTGGCGCCTGCAGCAAAGGCAGCGCTCTTGATCAGCGGGTCTTCCTTGGTGGACAGCACGATGATCGGGATATTCGCGGTGGCCGGGTGGTTGCGGTATTCGCGAACCAGGGTCAGGCCGTCCAGCCCCGGCATCACCAGATCTTGCAGGATCACCGTGGGCTTGATGCGAATCGCCTGGGCAATCGCCTGATGCGGATCGGCGCAAAAGTGGAAGTCGATGTTCTCTTCATGGGCCAGGCCGCGTCGCACGGCTTCGCCGATCATCGCCTGGTCGTCAACCAGCAACACCATGGCGGCATTTTCATCGGTCTTGAAGTCGTCGAGCTGTAAATCATTCATGTGCAGTCACCTGAATTACCACCTGCAAACCAGCAGCACGGGAGGTTTTGATCATTTTGCAAAGACCTCCAGCAATCGGGGCGCAATTCTATCCAGTGGGCGAATTTCAACAGCGGCATCAATTGCCGCCGCCGCTTTGGGCATGCCATACACCGCTGAACTCTGTTGGTCCTGGGCGATGGTCAAATATCCTTGTTCACGCAGTAATTTGAGCCCTTGGGCGCCATCGCGCCCCATGCCGGTCAGCAATACGCCGACGGCATCGCCATTCCAGTGGCTGGCGACGCTCTCGAAAAACACGTCGATGGAAGGTCGATAAATCTCGTTCACCGGCTCGGCGGTATAGGCCAGCGTGCCGTTTTTCAGCAGGCGGATGTGGTGATTGGTGCCGGCCAGCAAGACTACGCCGCTTTGTGGCGGTTCGCCTTCACGGGCCAGGCGCACCGGCAGGCCGGACGCACTGCTCAACCACTCGGCCATGCCGGCGGCGAACACCTGATCCACATGCTGCACCAGCACAATGGCGGCGGGAAAGTCGCCTGGCAAGCCCTTGAGCAGGGTTTCCAGGGCAGCCGGCCCTCCCGCCGACGAGCCAATCGCTACCAGGCTCTGACGCTTGCCGGTAGCACGTTGCGGCGTCGCGTCGGCGCGCACGCGGCTGCCGCGCTGACCAATCAGCCAGCCGATGTTAAGGATCTTGCGCAGCAGCGGCGCCGCTGCATCCTTGGGGTTGCCCACGCCCAGCGCCGGTGTGTCCACTACGTCCAGGGCACCATGGCCCATGGCTTCGAACACGCGGCTGACGTTGGCCTGGCGGTCCACGGTGACAATCAGGATCGGGCACGGGGTATCGGCCATGATCTGACGGGTGGCTTCCACGCCATCCATCACCGGCATGATCAGGTCCATCAGGATCAGGTCCGGGGTCAGTTCGGCGCAACGTTGCACGGCTTCCAGGCCGTTGCTGGCCACCCACACCACTTCGTGGGCAGGCTCGAAACTGAGTGCGCGGCGCAGCGCCTCCACCGCCAGGGACATGTCATTGACGATCGCAATCCTCATGCCCGGGCTCCTCCGATCAGTTCAACCACGGCGTCGAGCAAGGCGTCATCGTGAAAACTGGCTTTGGCTAAATAATAGTCGGCGCCGGCATCCAGTCCACGGCGGCGGTCTTCTTCGCGATCCTTGTACGACACCACCATCACCGGCAACGATTGCAGGCGACTGTCACGACGCAGAAGTGTGACCAATTCGATACCGTCCATGCGAGGCATATCAATGTCAGTGATGAGCAGGTCGAAGTCTTCGGAGCGCAAGGCGTTCCAGCCGTCCATGCCGTCGACTGCAACGGCCACTTCATATCCGCGGTTTAACAGCAATTTGCGTTGCAGCTCACGTACGGTCAGCGAGTCATCCACGACCAGCACCCGCTTGCGCGCAACTTCGGTGGCCTGCTGGCTGCGCCTCGCGATGCGCTCCAGGCGGCCGGTGTTGAGCAGCTTGTCCACCGAGCGCAGCATGTCTTCGACATCCACGATCAACACCACCGAACCATCATCCAGCAAGGCGCCGGCGGAGATGTCCTGGACCTTGCCCAAGCGATCATCCAGCGGCAACACCACCAGGGTGCGCTCGCCGATGAAACGTTCCACCGCAATGCCATACACCGCATCGCGTTCGCGGATGACCACGACCTTCAATGTCGCGTCATTGCTTTGCGCCGCCGGGCGCTGCAACAACTGGCTGGCGGCAACCAGACCGACATGCCGGCCCTCGTGCCAGAAATGCTGGCGGCCTTCCAACTGGACAATATCGTCCGGCGACAGGTCGCACATGCGCTCGATATGCGCCAGCGGAAAAGCATAGGCTTCACCGCCGACTTCCACCACGAGGCTGCGCACCACCGACAGGGTCAACGGCACTTCCAGATGGAAGCGACTGCCCTGCCCCGCCGCCTGCTCCAGCACCACCGCGCCGCGCAATTGCCGGACCATATGCTGCACCGCATCCAGGCCCACGCCGCGTCCGGACACTTCGGTAACTTTGTCGCGCAGGCTGAAACCGGGCAGGAACAGGAACGTCAGCAGTTCCTCCTCGCTCAAACGCAAGGCGGTTTCCGGCGGTGACAGGTGCCGGTCGACGATGGTCCCGCGCAGGCGCTCAAGGTCGACGCCATTGCCGTCATCGCTCAGTTCCAGCACCAGCAACCCCGCCTGATGGGAGGCACGCAGACGGATCAGGCCCTCGGCCGGCTTGCCCGCCAGGATACGCTGCTCGGGCATTTCGATGCCGTGGTCGACGGCATTGCGCAGCAAATGAGTGAGTGGCGCCTCGAGCTTTTCCAACACGTCGCGATCGACCTGGGTCTTTTCGCCTTCGATTTCCAGGCGCACCTGCTTGCCCAGGCTGCGCCCGAGGTCGCGGACCATGCGCACCTGCCCGGCCAGTACATCGGCAAAGGGCCGCATGCGACAGGCCAGCGCCGTGTCGTAAAGCACCTGGGCACGCTGCCCGGCCTGCCAGCCGAACTCATCCAGCTCGACGATTTTTTCCGCCAGCAGGGCCTGGGCTTCGCTCAGCAAACGCCGGGTGTCGGCCAGCGCCTCCTCGGCTTCGAGGCTCAAATCCAGCGCCCTGAGCTGGCCGTCCAGCGTATCCAGTGCGCGTGCGCCGTTACTTTGAATCCGCTTGAGGCGCTGCATGCTTGCCAGGTAAGGCTTGAGCCGCTGGGTTTCCACAAGGGACTTGCTGGACAGGTCCAACAGACTGTTCAAGCGCTCGGCGGTCACGCGCAGCACGCGCTCGCCACCCTCGGTCATCGGTTTGCTCTGGCGCGGCAACGCCGGCTCGGGCTCAGGTGCAAGCGCTTCAATGATCGGCGCCGGGGCAGGCTCGGTCGGTGGTGGCGGCGGCGCGACATTGGCACTCGGCTGCGACGGATCGAGCAGCCGTTCCATCAAGGCCACATAGGCATCAATATCGGCCGCTCCCACATCATTGCCGGGGGTGGCAATGCGCATCAGCAAATCGGTGCCCTGCAGCAGAGCGTCGATATGCTCAGGTTGCAGGTACAGACGGCTTTCCTGGGCACTGACCAGGCAGTCCTCCATGACGTGGGCCACGCTGACCCCGGCGTCCACACCGACGATGCGCGCCGCGCCCTTGAGCGAATGGGCGGCGCGCATGCAGGCCTCAAGCTGGTCGGCCTGGGTCGGGTTACGCTCCAGGGCCAGCAGGCCCGCGCTCAATACCTGGGTCTGCGCATCAGCTTCCAGGCTGAACAGTTCCAGCAACGAGGCATCGCGCATCTGGTCGGGGGTCATGTGAGGCTCCGGGTCACGGCGGACAGCAATTGCGCCTCGTCCAGCCAACGCAGGCTGCGGCCCTTCCACTGCAACACACCCTGGGTGAAGCGCGCGCTGGCCTGGGTGCCGGAGGCGGACGCGGCCTTCAAGGCGCGCTCATCGATGGCATGGATGCCGTCGACTTCGTCCACCGGCACCACCACCGGACCGTCCTGCGCGGCGATGATCAACATGCGCGGCATGATGCGCCCGCCCGTCGCGCCATGATCGGTGACGTCCAGGCCAAGCAGCTCGACCAGCGACAGGCACGCCACCAGCGCGCCGCGTACGTTGGCCACGCCGAGCAATGCCCGTGAGCGCTGGTGCGGCAGGGAATGGATCGGTTGCAGCGGTGCCACTTCCACCAGGCAGCGGGTGGCGATGCCCAGCCATTCTTCGCCGAGGCGGAACATCAGCAGGGAACGGGTGGCCACGTTCTCGTCGACGGCGTCGGCGGCGATCGCGTGACGATCGTCCTGCTGCAACGCATAGCGGTCGAGCAAGCGCGTGGCGGCGGCGGAATACACCGAGCAGTTGCGGCAATGAATATGTTCGGCCAGCAACGGGCAGGACTTGTCGCCATGAATGCCGATACGGTTCCAGCAATCGTCGATGCGTTGGGTGTCGGCCAGGGTCAGGTCAAGACCCGCAGTGTCGAGCGCGTCGGAGGTACTCATCGTTTGGACTCACTGTCAGCTCGCTCGCTACGCGCGGCCCGCGCCTGCAAACGGCGCGCCCCCGCACTGTCGCCCTGGGACTCGAGCAACGCGGCCAGGTGCATCAGGGCCTGCGGGTGCTGCGGTTCCAGGTATAGGGCTTTGCGGTAATACCCCTGGGCTTCCAGGGCGCTGCCGGCCACATCGCTGAGCAAGCCCAGCCAGTAAAACACTTGGGCGGCCGGCGGGTGGTTGCTCAAATACTGTTCGCAGGCAGCCCGGGCCTCAGCACTTTTGCCCTCATTGGCCAGGGTGGCGATCCGGCTGAGCAAATCACCCGCGTCCGTTTGCGGCGCCTTGATCGGCAGCACCTGGGCGCTGACCGTGCTGAACGGGCGCGGTTTGGGCGGGATCGGTGCTGCGCTGCGCGCCGGGACGGGTGCCGGCATCGGCACGAAAACCGGCGCAGGCTTCACCGGTTCCACATGTCGGCTGAAGGCAAAGGACTGCGGCACGCCAATCGAGCGCATGCCATGGCGCCCCAGCAAACTGCCTTCGGCCGGGCCGATAAACAGCACGCCATCGACATGGGTCAAGCCCTTGAGCACATCGAAGACTTGTTTCTGGGTCGGCTGGTCGAAGTAGATCAGCAGGTTGCGGCAGAACACGAAGTCATAGCTGGGCTCATTCGCCAGCAACGCAGGGTCCAGCAGGTTTCCGACTTGCAGGCGCACCTGCTCACGCACTCGATCGGCAATGTGGTAACCGTCGGCCTGCTCGGTGAAATGGCGCTGGCGAAACTCCAGGTCGCCACCGCGAAAAGAATTCTTCCCGTACACCCCGCGCCGTGCCCGCTCTACCGACAGCGGGCTGACGTCCATGCCCTGCACCTTGAACTGGTGCGGGGCCAGGCCGGCATCGAGCAACGCCATGGCAATCGAATAGGGCTCTTCGCCGGTCGAACATGGCAGGCTGAGAATGCGCAACGCGCGCAGCTGGTTGATCTCGGCCAGACGCGCCTTGGCCAGGCGCGCCAAGGTGGCAAAGGACTCCGGGTATCGGAAAAACCAGGTCTCCGGAACAATCACCGCCTCGATCAGCGCTTGCTGCTCGTCCTGCGAGCTTTGCAGTCGCTGCCAATAATGCTCCAGCGTCACCGCCTGCACGGCCTGGCTGCGCTGGCGCACGGCGCGCTCGATAATGGCCTCGCCCACCGATGCGACGTCCAGGCCAATGCGTTCTTTCAGGAAGGTAAAGAAACGGGGGTCGCTGTTCATAGGCTCAGCTCGGCAGAAAATAGCAAAGCGCGGGCTTCATCGGTCAATAACTCGGACACGCCGATCCACTGCATCAAGCCCTGGGCATCTTCACGCACCAGCCCCAGGTAAGGCGCCTGCCGATTGTCGAGGCCATAGGGTTGAAACTCGGTCGGGTAGCAACGCAAGGTGTCGGTAGCCTGCTCCAGGATCAGCCCCAGCCTGCGCGCCTCGATCCAGGGTTGCGGCTGGTAGTTGACCAGCACCAGACGAGTACTGGTACGCACCTGGGCCGCTGTACCGAAGGTCAGCGCACTGAGGTCGATCACCGGCACCAACACCCCGCGATGGGCAAATATGCCTGCCACCCACGTCGGCGCATGAGCGATGGGTTTGAGCGGCACGCGCGGCAGCACCTCGGCCACTTCCGTGGCCTTGAGCGCATAACGTTCGCCGCCGATGTGAAACACCAGGAACAACGTCTTTTTCGCTGCCGGGACGGCGCCGCGTTTAGCCGCAAAGTCGCTCATCAGACTTTAAAACGCGATACGCCGCTGCGCAGACCGACCGCAACCTGGCTCAGTTCATCAATGGCAAAACTGGCCTGGCGCAGGGACTCCACGGTCTGGCTGCTGGCATCGCCCAGTTGCACCAACGCGTGGTTGATCTGCTCGGCACCGGTGGCCTGGGCCTGCATGCCTTCGTTGACCATCAACACCCGAGGCGCCAGGGCCTGTACCTGGTGGATGATCTGCGACAGCTGCTCGCCGACTTGCTGCACTTCGAACATGCCACGGCGCACTTCTTCAGAAAACTTGTCCATGCCCATCACGCCCGCCGACACCGCCGACTGGATCTCGCGCACCATCTGTTCGATGTCATACGTGGCCACTGCGGTCTGGTCGGCCAAGCGACGGACTTCGGTGGCAACCACGGCAAAGCCGCGGCCGTATTCGCCGGCCTTCTCGGCTTCGATAGCCGCGTTGAGCGACAACAGGTTGGTCTGGTCGGCAACCTTGACGATGGTCACCACCACCTGGTTGATGTTGCCGGCCTTCTCATTGAGGATCGCCAGCTTGGCGTTGACCAGGTCGGCGGCGCCCATCACCGAATGCATGGTTTCTTCCATGCGCGCCAGCCCTTGCTGGCCGGAACCGGCAGCGACCGAAGCCTGGTCGGCGGCGGTGGATACCTCGGTCATGGTGCGGACCAAGTCCTTGGACGTTGCAGCAATTTCGCGAGAAGTGGCCCCGATTTCGGTGGTGGTTGCAGCCGTTTCGGTGGCGGTCGCCTGTTGCTGCTTGGAGGTCGCGGCGATCTCGGTCACCGAGGTGGTCACCTGCACCGACGAGCGTTGGGCCTGGGACACCAGCGCAGTCAGTTCGGTCATCATGTCGTTGAAGCCGGTTTCGACTGCGCCGAATTCGTCCTTGCGCTCCAGGTTCAAGCGTTTGCTCAGGTCACCGTCACGCATGGTGCCCAGGATCGAAACAATGCGCTGCATCGGCCCCGTGATCGCGCGCATCAACAACAGGCCACAAAGGGCGGCGGCGAGAATGGCCAGGCCCAGCGAGACGAACATGCTGATCTTTGCGGCCTCTACAGCAGCGTCGATCGCGTTGGTTGCATGGTCGGCGACGTTCTTGTTTTCGGTAATGATGTCATTGAGCTTCATGCGGCCTGCGGTCCAGGCCGGTGTCATTTCGGTGTCAAACAACTTGCGCGCAGCGGCGACGTCGTTGTTTTGCAAGCGATCCACCACCGCAGCCAGGGCCTTGTTGTAATTCTGGTGGTAGGCTTCGAATCTATCGAACTCGGCCTGATCGTCACCACCGTTGATGGTGGCCTGGTAGTTGGCCATCTGTTGCAGGATGCGCGCTTCGAAGGACTTGAACTCAGCCTTGTCGGTGTCGCTCAGCCCCTTGTTTTGACCCGAACCGATCAGTTCCAGGATATGCAGGTAACTGTCGACCCAGGCGCTACGAATCATCGAACTGAGGTAAACCCCCGGCACCGCGTCGTCACGCACCGCGACTTCACTGGTTTCGATCTTCAGCAACCGTGAATAGGAGACCACAACCATTAACAGCATGATGGCGATAATGACCGCAAAGCTAGCCAAAATCCTTTGGCGCAAGGTCCAGTTCTTCACAGTAATTCCTCGAAGGCCCATTCAAATGCAGGGGAGTATAGCTGAGCGGATGCCTGCATTTATCAACAGCTTTTGCCGGACCAGGCAGAGGACGCGAATAGTTGTGAGAGGGGGGCTGGTTCCCGATAGCAGTGTGCCAGGCCACTTATACATAATTGACCACCGCTATCGGGGGCAAGCCCTAATGCCAGTCAGTTAAATGGCGGGCTGTAGAACACATCATCTGTAGTGAGCGGGCTTGCCCCGCGCTGGGTGGCGTAGCCGCCCCAAACGCAGGCACCTCGGTCCTGAAATACCGCGGCGTCTTTGTTGGGGCGGCGTTGCCGCCCAGCGCGGGGCAAGCCCGCTCACTACAGAGTTTGGTTGCGGCAGGTTCTTTTAACTGACTAGCATTAGGGCAAGCCCCCTCCCACATGGGTTTTGCGTGCTACCTGGGGTTATGCGTTCAACCGCACTTGCTTTTCCAGCTCAGCTTTCAGGCCGGGTTCGAGTTTGAGCTGGCGGGCCAGTTCGTCGAGGTAGGCTTTTTCCATGAAGTTTTCTTCGTCGACCAGCATCACGCTGGCGATGTACATCTCGGCGGCCATTTCCGGCGTGGCGGCAGCGCGGGCGACGTCGGTCGGGTCGAGCGGTTTGTTGAGCTCGGCGTGCAGCCAGCGTTGTAGCTCGAGGTCGTTGTCCAGCTTGGTGAACTCCCCTTCGATGAGCGCCCGCTCGCGCTCATCGACATGCCCGTCGGCCTTGGCGGCCGCCACGAGTGCCTTGAGGATCCCCTGGCTGTGCTGCTCGACCTGGGCCGGCGGCAGGCGGTCGATGGTTTGCGGTTCGCCTTGTGCTACGCCGGCCTGTTGCGCCTGCCAGTTGCCGTAGGCCTTGTAGGCAATCACGCCGAGTGCCGCCAACCCGCCGTAGGTCAGGGCCTTGCCGCCGAACTTGCGGGCTTTTTTGTTGCCCAGCAACAGCCCCATGGCTCCCGCCGCCAGGGCGCCGCCGCCCGCACCGCCGAGCAGGCTGCCCAGGCCACCCCCTCCAAGCAAGCCGCCCAGGGCACTTTTATCGTCCTGTTTACGTTGGCCACCAGCTTTGTTCTGCAACATATCCTGGCCAGACTTGAGCAACTGATCGAGTAATCCACGGGTATTCATTCGCAACCTCCAGACACTTGGGTTCATAGGACCAATAGGCCCCCAGCGTAAAACTAAGTGCTAAAAAACCCCGACCTAGAGTGCTTCCAGATGTAACGTCGGTGTAAGGCCAGAGATAACGACAGCGGGGCGGCGGAAATGCTTTGTTTCACATGCAAAGCCATCATGCCGCCATCAATCAATTTTCCTGGCTCATCGAACCGCTTAAGCTATCCAGCGTCTGTTTATTGTCCGTAGCGTTTGGCCGAAGGCATGTCCGAACCGTTATTTTTAATCCAGCACGCGCCAAGGCCGGCGCGGGATTTGCTCACGACAGGTTGTCTCTATGCACCGCAGGAATTTGCTCAAAGCATCCATGGCCATTGCGGCTTACACCGGTTTGTCGGCCAGCGGCCTGTTGGCCGCACAGGCTTGGGCCGGCAACCGCGCCGCCGATGGCAAGGCCGTGGCCTTCGATTTTGAGTCGCTGAAGGCCCAGGCCAAACAACTCGCCGGGACCGCATACAAGGACACCAAGCAGGTGCTGCCGCCGACCCTGGCGAACATGACACCGCAGAATTTCAACGCCATCGGCTACGACGGCAACCATTCGCTGTGGAAGGAATTGAACGGCCAACTGGACGTGCAGTTCTTCCACGTCGGCATGGGTTTCAAGACGCCCGTGCGCATGCACAGCGTCGACCCCAAGACCCGTGAGGCGCGCGAGGTGCATTTCCGCCCTTCACTGTTCAACTATGCCAAAACCACCGTGGACACCCAGCAGTTGACCGGCGACCTGGGTTTCTCCGGGTTCAAGCTGTTCAAGGCGCCGGAACTGGATCGGCATGACGTGCTGTCGTTTCTCGGCGCCAGCTACTTCAGAGCCGTGGACTCCACCGGCCAATACGGCCTTTCCGCACGCGGCCTGGCGATTGATACCTACGCGAAAAAACGCGAGGAATTCCCTGACTTCACGCAGTTCTGGTTTGAAACGCCGGACAAGGACGCCACGCGCTTTGTGGTCTACGCCCTGCTCGACTCGCCGAGCGCCACCGGGGCTTACCGCTTCGATATCGACTGCCAGGCCAACCAAGTGGTGATGGCCATCGATGCGCATATCAATGCGCGCACCGCCATCGAACAACTGGGCATCGCACCGATGACCAGCATGTTCAGTTGCGGCACTCACGAGCGTCGCATGTGCGACACCATTCACCCGCAAATCCACGACTCGGACCGCCTGGCGATGTGGCGCGGCAACGGTGAGTGGATCTGCCGCCCGCTGAACAACCCGGCCAAACTGCAGTTCAACGCCTTTGCCGATACCGATCCGAAAGGTTTCGGCCTGGTCCAGACCGACCATGAGTTTGCCAGTTACCAGGACACCGTCGACTGGTACAGCAAGCGTCCAAGCCTGTGGGTCGAACCGACGACCGCTTGGGGTGAAGGCTCCATTGACCTGTTGGAAATCCCCACCACCGGCGAAACCCTGGACAACATCGTGGCCTTCTGGACCCCGAAAAAGCCCGTGGCCGCCGGCGATTCGCTCAACTATGGCTACAAGCTTTACTGGAGCGCCTTGCCACCGGTCAGCACACCGTTGGCGCAGGTCGACGCCACACGCTCAGGCATGGGTGGCTTTACCGAAGGTTGGGCACCGGGCGAGCACTACCCTGAAGTATGGGCACGCCGGTTTGCCGTGGACTTCAAGGGCGGCGGCCTGGACCGCCTGCCGGCCGGCACCGGGATTGAGCCGGTGGTGACCTGCTCCCATGGCCAGGTGAAGGATTTCAGCGTGCTGGCGCTCGACAACATCAAGGGCTATCGCATTCTGTTCGATTGGTACCCCACCAGCGACAGCGTCGAGCCGGTGGAATTGCGGCTGTTTATCCGCACGCAGGACCGTACCCTGAGTGAAACCTGGCTGTATCAATACTTCCCGCCGGCACCGGAACAGCGCAAGTACACCTGACGCACCGGTTGCCATAATGTGGGAGGGGCATCGCGCCTCCCACATATCAAGCGGGTGGTTCAGAACCGCGAAACACTCTTCATCGCCCCGATCAGGTACCGCATCGCCACTTGATCGCTCTCGGTCAGGGCGCGGTACTGCGCCAGTAATTCGGCCTCATCCGAACTCAACCTTCGGCTACGCAAGAACACCCTGCGGGTCAGAAAAGACACCACCACACCCGCTACACCATAGGACTTGGCCATGGACTGCTTCTCCTGAAATCGATCAAATATTCCTCATGCCCATTACCCGCCTGCCGTGAAACGCAATGTCTTCAAGGACTCACAGCCTGATTCCCTGGGCCAGAAACCGGGCTTACCCTAAGCGTAGAAACTATCTCGCCATGCGTGGGATTTTTTTAGAGTATTCACTTAAAATTTTTCTTCGGTAACAAACACCTACAGGGCATTCTCACGAAGAGGACGATACAGCGGGCGTTCATAAGCCTGCGCGGACCTTTTAATACGCCTTCGACCTACATTGAGAAGTCCCTTTTCAGCGATCCAGGATCGACATGCCAGTTAAACGTAGGCAAGAAAAAACCCACCGTGCCAGGGTGGGTTTTGGCTGCGTGTGCAGGTGATCAGTCCCTGAGATCCGACTCGTGGATCGGCTGGTCGCGATGGGTCGCCCGTTGGTACTGCGCCGGCCAGATGGCTTTGCGCCCGCCCAGATCATCGTCGGCATGCAACGGCCAATAAGGGTCACGCAGCAGTTCACGAGCGAGGAAAATGATGTCCGCCTGGCAGGTACGCAGGATGTGTTCGGCCTGGGCCGGCTCCGTGATCATGCCGACAGTGCCGGTGGCAATACCGGACTCTTTGCGCACTCGCTCGGCAAAACGGGTCTGGTAGCCCGGGCCGGTGGGAATCTCGGCATTGGCGGCGGTGCCGCCGGAAGACACGTCGATCAAGTCCACGCCGAGGTCTTTGAGGCGGCGCGCCAGCTCCACGGTTTCATCGGGGTTCCAGCCATCTTCCACCCAGTCGGTGGCCGACACCCGCACAAACAACGGCAACTCCTGGGGCCACACGGCGCGGACGGCCTCGGTCACCTCCAGCACCAGCCGGATGCGGTTTTCAAAGGAACCGCCATAGCGGTCCTGACGCTGATTGCTCAGGGGCGACAGGAATTGGTGCAGCAGGTAGCCGTGGGCGGCGTGGATTTCCACCACTTCGAACCCGGCGGTCAAGGCGCGCTTGGCGGCAGCGACAAAATCGGCAATCACCTGCTGGATCTGCCCCTCGTCCAGCGGCTTGGGTTGGGTATGGTTGGGATCAAAGGCGATCGGCGACGGCCCCACCGGCACCCAGCCGCCTTCTTGCGGCGTGACACTGCCGTGTTTGCCGATCCACGGCCGATGGGTGCTTGCCTTGCGCCCGGCATGGGCCAGTTGAATACCGGCCACTGCCCCCTGGGCCGCAATAAACCGCGTGATGCGCTGCAGGGGTTCGATCTGTTCGTCGTTCCACAGGCCCAGGTCCTGGGCAGTGATGCGGCCATCGGCAGTGACGGCGGTGGCTTCGGTAAATATCAGGCCGGCGCCCCCCACGGCACGGCTGCCGAGGTGCACCAGGTGCCAGTCATTGGCCAGGCCGTTTTCGCTGGAATACTGGCACATCGGCGACACCGCAATACGATTGAGCAGGGTCAATTGGCGCAGTGTGTAAGGTTCGAGCAGCTGACTCATGGCGCACCTCTTCTGGACTTTTTGGGCACTTTTTGCAGGAGCGCGCTTGCTCGCGAAAGCCTCACGGGCGCCGTGTTCACCCAGGATAGACGCGTTAACGTTGACGTTTTTCGCGGGCAAGGGCGCGCCTGCATAACAGTGCTTAGAGCCTAGTCGACAACGATGGATTGCACAGGGTTCAGAAACAAAGCGGGAGCCGATTGCCGGCTCCCGTGCTGCAAAAACTTACATCTCGACCTGGGTGCCCAGCTCGATCACCCGGTTTACCGGCAGCTTGAAGAAACGCAGGTTGCCGTTGGCGTTCTTCAACATGAAGGCAAACAAGCTTTCGCGCCACCGCGCCATGCCCTTGATGCGCGAAGCGATCACCGTTTCGCGACTGAGGAAATAGGTGGTGCGCATCGGGCTGAAGTCCAGGTCGTCCAGATGGCACAGTTTCAAGGCTTCGGGCACGTCCGGCTCATCGGTAAAGCCGAAATGCAGGATCACCCGGAAGAACCCCTCCCCGTAGGCGTCCACTTCGAAACGCCGTGAAGCGGGCACGCGCGGGATATCTTCATAGACCACCGTCAGCATCACCACCTGCTCGTGCAACACCTGGTTATGCAACAGGTTGTGCAACAGCGCATGGGGCACGGCGTCAGGCCGCGCGGTAAGGAACACAGCCGTGCCCTGCACGCGATGCGGCGGCTGCACGCGGATGCTGCTGATAAAAATCGGCAGCGGTAGCCCGCCTTCCTCAAGGCGGTCCATCAGCAGTTCCTTGCCGCGCTTCCAGGTGGTCATCAGGATAAACAGCACAATCCCCGCCAACACCGGGAAGGCGCCGCCCTGAACGATCTTGGGTACGTTGGCGGCGAAGAACAGGCCGTCCACCAGCAGGAAACCGATCAGGACCGGAATCGCCAGCACCGGTGGCCATTTCCACAGCAACAGCATCACCGCCGATACCAGGATGCTGGTGATCAGCATCGTGCCCGTCACCGCCACCCCGTAAGCCGAAGCCAAGGCGTTGGAGGATTCAAAACCCAGCACCAGCAGGATCACGCCGACCATCAGCGACCAGTTCACCGCGCCGATGTAGATCTGGCCTTGCTCGGCGCTGGAGGTGTGCTGGATGTGCATGCGCGGGATGTAACCCAGCTGGATCGCCTGGCGGGTCAGGGAAAACGCCCCGGAAATCACGGCCTGGGACGCAATCACCGTGGCCAGCGTCGACAGCGCGACCAGCGGGATCAATGCCCAGTCCGGTGCCAGCAGGTAGAACGGGTTACGCGCCGCCTCGGGGTTTTCCAGCAGCAAAGCACCTTGGCCGAAGTAGTTGAGCACCAGCGCCGGCAGTACCAGGGCAAACCAGGCGCGGGCAATCGGCTTGCGCCCGAAGTGGCCCATGTCGGCATACAGGGCTTCGGCACCGGTCAGGGCCAGTACCACGGCGCCAAGAATCGCCACGCCCATACCGGGATGGGACACGAAGAAACGCACGCCCCACGCCGGGTTCAGTGCATTGAGCACTTCCGGGTGTTGCAAAATGCCGTGGATGCCAAGCCCGGCCAACACCAGGAACCACACCACCATCACCGGTCCGAAGAGCTTGCCGATGCGGTCGGTGCCGTGCTTCTGGATCAGGAACAGCCCGACCAGCACCACCAGCGACAGCGGCACCACCCAGCGTTCGAGACCGTCAAAGGCCAGCTCCAGACCCTCGACCGCCGACAATACCGAGATCGCCGGGGTGATCATGCTGTCGCCGTAGAACAGCGCCGCGCCGATCAAGCCGAGGATCACCAGCACCGAGCGCAGTTTCGGGTACGGCGACGCCGCCCGCCGCGCCAGCGCCGTCAGGGCCATGATGCCGCCCTCACCCTGGTTATCGGCACGCAGAATGAACAGTACGTATTTGATCGATACCACCCAGAGCAGTGACCAGAAGATCAGCGCCAGAATGCCGAAGACCCCGTCATGGTTGACCTGAACCCCGTAACCACCTGTGAACACTTCTTTAAGGGTATAGAGCGGGCTGGTACCGATATCGCCGTAAACCACCCCGACCGCCGCCACCAGCATGCCAATCGGCTTTGCGTTGGAATGCTCGGCACCTGCTGCCTGACTACTTGCCTGACCCATCAACCACTCCTGCCCTTTGACCTGAGGTCTTATATAACCAGCGCATCTGAGCTGACCCTAGCATGCGCTGATTTACTTCTCGTAACAGACGTTTTATTGACCTCGGGGTTTTACCCGTGCGCAACGGCGCGAAGCATAGCGCAGCACTCGTCGTATTTCCCTGCTCAAGTGATTCGAGTGTCTTTTTATGCGGTCTTTACATAGACGTCACTGCAGCTTGGAGCCTTTTTGCCTGCATTGATCACCTTAACGGCCAGCCGTATATTTTCGGCCCGGCTCAGTAGTGCTGCCTCAGTGGTCTAAGCGAAAAATTTTTGACCAACGTACCTGATCAATAAATCGTGATCCCGCATGGCACGCGCCGTCGATACAAAAAATTCAATCATCGACCTGTCTCTTTTAAGGTACATTCCTCATGTACGAAGTGAAACACGTACTGTCAGCCAATGGCGTGGATATCTATCAAGCTTGGCTAGACACCGTGCAAGACACGCGTTCAAAAGCGAGAATCACCACCAGAGTGGACCGGGCGTCCCTTGGCCACTTTGGCATTACCGAGCCCGTGGGTGATGGAGTTTTTGAGATGAAGCTCGATTTCGGACCAGGGTTTCGTGTGTATTACGCAATTCAGGATCGGAAGATTGTTTTCCTGTTGGGCGGTGGTTCCAAGACCAGACAGCAAAACGATATCGATCAGGCCAAGGCTCTCTGGAAATCTTACAAGGTGCAGCAAAAATGACCATTCGTACTCGCTCTCATGAAGACAGCGTTCTCGAAATGCTCCGAAACGACGAAGCCTTTGCTCTCGAGTATCTATCTGTAGCACTTGAGGAAATCGATGAGGCCGGGGGTGAGGACGCCTTCCTTGTCGCAATTCGTCGAGTGGCGGAGGCTCGTGGTGGGATGCTCAGCCTGTCGCAAAATACGGGGCTCAATAGAGCCAATCTCTATAGATCCATCGCTATCGGTGGCGACCCAAAGCTCTCCACGCTCTTGAAGGTGCTTCAAGCTTTAGGTGTGGGCATGTCTAAAGTTGTTTCACACCGCGCAGAGCATGACGCCCGAGCTTAAGAGCATGGTAAGGGCTGTACGGATTCCCCAATACAGCACTCGTCGTATTTCCCTGTATAAAGCTGGTCAAGTGCGTTGCCCGTCGCTAGAATTGCGCACTTTTTGATCAGAGGCGCGCCAAGCGCCCGTCTACCGCCTTGTCGTGCCCGACTGGCGGCGTCATTCAATACCGAGGTTAGACATGTCCACCACTCCCGCGACGGCCAATCCCAAGGTCGGCTTTGTTTCCCTGGGTTGCCCGAAGGCGCTCGTAGACTCCGAGCGCATCCTGACGCAACTGCGCATGGAAGGCTATGACGTGGTGTCCACTTATCAGGACGCCGACGTAGTGGTGGTCAACACCTGCGGTTTCATCGACTCGGCCAAGGCCGAATCCCTGGAAGTGATCGGCGAAGCCATCAAGGAAAACGGCAAGGTCATCGTGACCGGCTGCATGGGCGTGGAAGAAGGCAACATCCGCAACGTGCACCCAAGCGTGTTGGCCGTGACCGGCCCGCAGCAGTACGAGCAGGTGGTCAATGCCGTGCACGAAGTGGTGCCGCCCAAGCAGGACCACAACCCGCTGATCGACCTGGTGCCGCCGCAAGGTATCAAGCTGACCCCGCGCCACTACGCGTACCTGAAGATTTCCGAGGGCTGCAACCATAGCTGCAGCTTCTGCATCATCCCCTCGATGCGCGGCAAGCTGGTCAGCCGCCCGGTGGGTGACGTCCTCGACGAAGCCCAGCGCCTGGTCAAATCCGGCGTGAAAGAGCTGCTGGTCATCTCCCAGGACACCAGCGCCTACGGTGTCGACGTGAAGTACCGCACCGGTTTCTGGAACGGCGCGCCGGTGAAAACCCGCATGACCGAACTGTGCGAAGCCCTCAGCAGCCTGGGCGTGTGGGTGCGCCTGCACTACGTTTACCCGTACCCGCACGTCGACGAACTGATCCCGTTGATGGCCGCCGGCAAGATCCTGCCGTACCTGGACATCCCGTTCCAGCACGCCAGCCCGAAAGTGCTCAAGGCCATGAAACGTCCGGCCTTCGAAGACAAGACCCTGGCGCGCATCAAGAACTGGCGCGAGATCTGCCCGGAATTGATCATCCGCTCCACCTTCATCGTCGGCTTCCCTGGCGAAACCGAAGAGGACTTCCAGTACCTGCTGGACTGGCTGACTGAGGCGCAGCTGGACCGCGTCGGATGCTTCCAGTACTCGCCGGTCGAAGGTGCCCCGGCCAACCTGCTGGACCTGGCCGTGGTGCCGGATGACGTCAAGCAGGACCGTTGGGAGCGTTTCATGGCGCACCAGCAGGCCATCAGCTCGGCGCGCCTGCAACTGCGCATCGGCAAGGAAATCGAAGTGCTGATCGACGAAGTCGACGAGCAAGGCGCGGTGGGCCGCTGCTTCTTCGATGCGCCGGAGATCGACGGTAACGTGTTCATCGACGATGCCAGCGGCTTGAAGCCAGGCGACAAGGTCTGGTGCACCGTGACCGATGCCGACGAATACGATTTGTGGGCTGAAAAGCGCGACTGATCAGCGCCTTTGAAATATTTTAAAAAAGCCCTGCCTCTGGACAAGATGCGGGGCTTTTTAGGTCTATCGTTTGCCCATCGTCGCCGATCATCGGCAAGGGGCAGCGGGCATGCGTCAGCATTCAGTTATCCATACACCCAAAAGCAGCGACTACACGCACCTGGCGCAGCTCTGGGAAGACTCGGTGCGGGCGACCCACGATTTCCTGCCGGACAGTTACATCGTATTGCTTAAGGAACTGGTGCTGACGCGTTACCTGGACTCGGTCATGCTGATCTGCACCAAAGACCGGAACCAACGCATCACCGGGTTTGCCGGGGTAGCGGGCGGCAAGGTCGAGATGCTGTTTATCGCCCCCCAGCACCGTGGCCAGGGCCTGGGCCGCCAACTGTTGCGATACGCGATCGAGCACCTGAATGCCGATGAATTGGACGTCAACGAACAGAACCCGCAGGCCCTGGGCTTCTACTTCAAACAAGGGTTCGAGGTGATCGGACGCGCAGAGCAGGATGGCCTGGGCCAGCCGTATCCTTTGCTGCACATGCGTTTGCGCCAGGTGCAGCAACGAGCCCAACCCGGCTAAATGAAATGGAGCCGGGATTAACCGCGCCCACACAGGTACAATAGCTGCCCCCTTTTGTTACGGCCCTTGTCATGACTGACCCCATACGCCTCTCCAAACGTCTGATCGAACTGGTTGGCTGCTCCCGACGGGAGGCTGAGCTGTTTATCGAAGGCGGCTGGGTCTCGGTGGACGGTGAAGTGATCGACGAACCGCAGTTCAAGGTCACCACCCAAAAAGTCGAACTCGACCCCGAGGCCAAGGCTACCGCGCCAGAGCCGGTGACCCTCCTGCTGCACGCGCCTGCCGGCGTGGATGTCGAGACCGCCATGGCCTCGATCAGCGCCGAAACCTTGTCGGACGAACACCGTTTCGGCAAGCGCCCGCTCAAGGGCCACTTCCTGCGCCTGACCGCCAGCGCCGATCTGCAAGCCAACGCCAGCGGCCTGCTGGTGTTTACCCAGGACTGGAAAATTCTGCGCAAGTTGACCGCCGACGCCGCCAAGATCGAGCAGGAATATGTGGTGGAGGTCGAAGGCGACATGGTTGCCCATGGCCTGAACCGCCTGAACCACGGCCTGACTTACAAAGGCAAGGAACTGCCGGCGGTCAAAGCCAGCTGGCAGAACGAAAACCGCCTGCGTTTTGCGATGAAAAACCCGCAACCGGGCGTGATTGCGTTGTTCTGCGAAGCGGTCGGCTTGAAAGTCATCGCCATCCGGCGCATCCGCATCGGCGGCGTGTCCATCGGCAAAGTGCCGGTGGGCCAATGGCGCTACCTGTCCGCCAAAGAGAAGTTCTAAGCCACTGCCCCTTTTTATCGGCATCGCCCCCATGGCGGCGGTGTCCTCAGTTGAATACCAGGATTGCCTACCATGATTCACAACGACGTACTGCGCAGCGTGCGCTACATGCTCGACATCAGCGACAACAAGATGGTCGAAATCATCAAGCTCGGCGGCATGGACGTGACCAAGGACGATTTGCTGACCTACCTCAAGAAGGATGAGGAAGAAGGCTTTGTGTTCTGCCCGGACGAAGTCATGGCTCACTTCCTTGATGGCCTGGTGATCTTCAAGCGCGGCAAGGACGAAAGTCGTCCGCCGCAACCGATCGAAACCCCGGTGACCAACAACATCATCCTCAAGAAACTGCGTGTGGCCTTCGAACTGAAGGAAGACGACATGCACACGATCCTCAAGGCCGCCGAGTTCCCAGTGTCCAAACCGGAACTGAGCGCACTGTTCCGCAAATTCGGCCACACCAACTATCGCCCGTGCGGCGATCAGTTGCTGCGTAACTTCCTCAAGGGCCTCACCATGCGCGTTCGCCCCTGAACCATGGCCTACAACGTCTCCCCCGTCGGCTTTGTGCGCTCCTGCTTCAAGGAGAAATTCGCCATCCCGCGCCAGCCACAACTGGCGCCTGCCGCGCGTGGCGTGCTGGAGCTGGTGGCGCCGTTTGACGGCGGTGAGGCGGTGCAGGGCCTGGAACAGGTCAGCCATGTGTGGCTGCTGTTCCTGTTTCATCAGGCCCTGGAAGACAAGCCACGCCTGAAAGTGCGCCCACCGCGCCTGGGGGGCAATACGTCCATGGGCGTGTTTGCGACCCGCGCGACTCACCGACCGAACGGCATCGGCCAATCGGTGGTGAAGCTGGACAAGGTGGAACCGGGTCGGCTGTGGATTTCCGGAATTGACCTGCTCGATGGCACGCCAGTACTGGATATCAAGCCCTATGTGCCCTACGCCGACATTATCGGCAGCGCCACCAACAGCATCGCCAGCAGCGCGCCGCTGCTAATCCCGGTGCAATGGCTGAAGACCGCCCTGCATCAGGCACAAGGCCATGCGCACAGGCTGGATGAGCCGTTGGTGGAATTGATCGAGCAATGCCTGGCACAGGACCCGCGGCCGGCCTATCAGACGCCTGGGCCTGAGCGTGAGTATGGTGCGCAGTTCTGGGATGTGGATGTGCGTTGGCACTATCCCGAGGCCGGAGTGATTTGCGTGCTGGAAGTGCTTACCGCTGGATAAACCGCAAACCCGATATGGGAGGGGGCTTGCCCCCCTCCCACATTTTGACAGCGCTTACTTCTCGACGAACGCACGCTCAATCAGATAATCGCCCGGCTCACGCATGCGTGGCGAAACCTTCAGGCCGAAGCTGTTCAGCACTTCGCTGGTTTCGTCCAACATGCTTGGGCTACCGCACAACATGGCGCGGTCATCTTCAGGGTTGATCGGCGGCAGGCCGATATCGCGGAACAACTTGCCGCTGCGCATCAGGTCGGTCAGGCGGCCTTCGTTTTCGAACGGCTCGCGGGTCACGGTCGGGTAGTAGATCAACTTGTCACGCAGCGCCTCACCGAAGAACTCGTTCTGCGGCAGGTGCTCGGTGATGAATTCGCGGTAGGCGACTTCGTTGACGTAACGCACGCCGTGGCACAGGATCACCTTTTCGAAACGCTCGTAGGTTTCCGGGTCCTGGATCACGCTCATGAACGGAGCCAGGCCAGTACCGGTGCTGAGCAGGTACAGGTGTTTGCCCGGCTTCAAATCGTCGAGCACCAGGGTGCCTGTCGGTTTTTTGCTGATGATGATCTCGTCGCCTTCCTTCAAGTGCTGCAATTGGGAAGTCAGCGGGCCATCGGGCACCTTGATGCTGAAGAATTCCAGATGCTCTTCCCAGTTAGGGCTGGCGATGGAGTAAGCACGCATGAGCGGGCGGCCGTTGGGCTGTTGCAGGCCGATCATCACGAACTGACCGTTCTCGAAGCGCAGGCCCGGATCGCGGGTGCACTTGAAGCTGAACAGAGTGTCGTTCCAGTGATGAACACTGAGGACACGCTCGTGGTTCATGTTGCTCATGTACGGGGGACTCCTGGAAATGGGTCTGCGCCAGAAATATAGGTGCGCAATTGCAGCGTATTCTAATGGCGGCGACAATATCTGTTAACTGGATTATTAAGATAAGGGTTATCGGTTATATCGATATGCGATTTACTCTCCGTCAACTGCAGGTTTTCGTCGCCGTCGCCCAGCAGGAAAGCGTCTCGCGCGCTGCTGGCCTTCTGGCCTTATCTCAATCCGCCGCCAGCACCTCGATCACCGAGCTGGAGCGTCAATCCAGTTGCCAACTGTTCGACCGCGCCGGCAAGCGCCTGAGTCTCAACGCCCTCGGGCATCAACTGTTGCCCCAGGCCGTCGCGCTTCTAGACCAGGCCAAGGAGATCGAAGACCTGCTCAACGGCAAGTCCGGCTTCGGCTCGCTGGCGGTCGGCGCCACCCTGACCATCGGCAACTACCTGGCCACGCTGCTGATCGGCAGTTTCATGCAACAGCACCCGGAGAGCCAGGTGAAGCTGCATGTGCAGAACACTGCACATATCGTGCACCAGGTGGCGCACTACGAAATTGACCTGGGTCTAATCGAAGGCGACTGCAGCCACCCGGACATCGAGGTGCAAACCTGGGTAGAAGATGAGCTGGTGGTGTTCTGCGCACCGCAACATCCCCTGGCCAAGCGCGGCGTGGCGAGCATGGAAGAATTGACCCATGAGGCGTGGATCTTGCGTGAACAAGGTTCGGGCACGCGCCTGACGTTTGACCAAGCGATGCGCCATCACCGCAGCGCGCTGAATATCCGCCTGGAACTGGAACATACCGAGGCGATCAAGCGCGCGGTGGAGTCCGGGCTGGGCATCGGCTGCATCTCCCGGCTTGCGCTGAGGGATGCATTCCGCCGTGGCAGCCTGGTGCCGGTTGAAACCCCGGACCTGGACCTGGCCCGGCAGTTCTACTTCATCTGGCATAAACAGAAGTACCAGACCTCCGCCATGCGCGAGTTCCTGGAACTATGCCGCGCTTTCACCGCCGGCGTTCAGCGCAGCGACGAAATCGTACTGCCGAACATTGCCTGATCCTCAGATCAGGATCACGGCCCATACCAGGGTAATCATGGTCAGCGCCACCAGTTGCGCGGCGCTGCCCATATCCTTGGCGTTTTTCGACAAGGGGTGACGGTCCAGGGAAATGCGGTCAATGGCGGCCTCTACCGCCGAGTTGAGCAATTCGACGATCAACGCCAGCAGGCACACGGCGATCAGCAAGGCGCGTTCAACCCGGCTGACATGCAGGAAAAAGCTCAACGGAATCAGGATGACGTTCAGCAACACCAGTTGGCGAAACGCCGCCTCGCCGGTGAAAGCTGCACGCAGGCCATCCAGGGAATAGCCACCTGCGTTGAAGATACGTTTGATACCGGTTTGACCCTTGAAAGGCGACATAGAGATAGGCAACTGAACCAAAGAAGTGGGGAAACTAGATCACGCAAAGTCAAAAAAGCGTGAATGCGTTGCAGCTTAATGCTGTGAAATTGACTCAAGTTGTTGCAAGAGTAACGCGGCCTGGGTGCGCGTACGCACGCCCAACTTGCGAAAGATCGCGGTGACATGAGCCTTGATGGTCGCTTCCGACACACTCAACTCGTAGGCAATCTGCTTGTTCAACAAGCCTTCGCACACCATGGTCAGCACCCGGAACTGCTGGGGGGTCAGGCTGGCCAAACCGTCACGGGCGGCTTTGGCTTCGTCGGATACGTTGACCTCTTCGAATGCCTGCGGCGGCCAGGACACATCGCCATCAAGCACCTTGCGCACGGCGTTCTGGATATCCTCCATGGCACTGGACTTGGGAATGAAACCGCTGGCACCAAACTCCTTGGAACGCACCACCACGTCGGCCTCTTCCTGGGCGGACACCATGACCACCGGGATCTGCGGGTATTGCCCGCGCAGCAATACCAAACCCGAAAAACCATAGGCACCGGGCATGTTCAGGTCTAGCAGCACCAGGTCCCAGTCGGATTTTTCGGTGAGGCGGACCTCCAGTTCGGCGATGCTGGCCACCTCGACCAACCGGACATCGGGGCCAAGGCCCAGGGTTACGGCCTGATGCAGTGCACTGCGAAACAGCGGATGGTCATCGGCTATCAGGATTTCGTATGTGGCCATTGATTAAATGATCCTGTTTTTTGGGGTGCCCGAGGAGGCATTTTAGCGGGGGATTCGGCTACGGTGCCATCATGCAAACGTCGTCTGGTGATACCGTCGCAATGTAGGGCGTCAGGCGCCTATGGACGCTATCCCCCAGGCCCAGGGGCATCTGGAACTTGGCAGCCAGGTAATGAGTGCTGAATACATCGAGGTAAGCATCCAGCACTTCGCTCGCCGCCTGATCGGCAGCCAACTCCAGGCACAGCGCCGCGACTTCTGCGGTACAGAAATGATCATCGCGCTTGGAGCGACGCAGCTTGTACCGCGACAGCTGTTCCGGTGCAAGGCTCAGCACCGGCAAGTGCTCCAGGTACGGACTTTTGCGAAACATCTTACGCGCCTCACTCCAAGTGCCATCCAGCAAGATAAAGAGTGGACGCTTGCCCTCCTCCACCCTCACTTCGCTGACAACCCGTTCAGGCGCGACGAACTCGCCGGGAAACACGATATACGGTTGCCATTGCGGATCAGCCAGCAACGTGAGCAATTGGGGATCGACTTCGGTGCGTGACCAGGCGAACGCAGTGGTGTCAGCGATCACATCGGCAATCAACCAGCCAGTGTTACTCGGTTTCATTGGCTCCACATCGTGCATCAGCAGGCACATCGCCGACCGGGCCTGCACCTGGGGTCGCCAGGCGCACAGGCAATACTGGGGAATAACCCGGCAGCCTGGGCATCGCTCAGCACGCGAACCCCGATTGAGGAATGGCCTGACAGCACGTGCCAGACGCTCGGAACGCAGGCGGGAGACGGCGTGGCTCATGGAATACGCCGCAAGGAGGGATAAATCGACACAGGAGAACTCGATGAAGGCTTAAGTGGCAGCAGTTTACCAGCGATACGCCTGGCTGTAGTGGCAAGGGGTCACCTATAATTGCGCGCCACTGAACGCACAGCGCAGTGGCTGGTCTATGCACCAGTAACCGAATCAGGAGAGTTTCATGCTGCGTTCCATGCTGCGTCTTGTCGCCCCATCCGTCGCCCTTGCGTTGGTCATACCCGCAGGCGCCCATGCGGCCTCGCTGCTGGAGGCCCAAATGAACAGGAAGCTGCAAAGCGTCGCGGCCGAGAGCAACAAGGACCTGCCCCGGGAAATCGATGAAAAAACCCTGGAAGTGGCCTACACCGTTGAAGGCATGCAGCTGATCGACCACCTGAGCGTGCAGCCTGATCGAGCGCAGCAAATGCGTGACAATCCGAAAGCCGTCTATTTCCAGTTGGGGCAAAGCGTATGCCTGAACCAGGGCTACCGCGAACTGATGGCCAAGGGTGCGGTGATGCGTTATGAAATCACCGAGAACAAGACCAATCGCCCAGTGGCGTCGGTCAAGTTCGTAGAATCCGATTGCCCGGCACCGGCTGCGGCCAAGAAGAAAAAGTAACCTTTGCTCGTTCCCCGCGCGCTGCTGTCCAGCGGTGCGCTCTTCCCCCAGCTTGCGTTCCCGCCCCCGCTAAACTTCATGCTGAATGACCAATAAGCGGTTGCCAGCCAAGGGTTTTTCGGCACATGATCAAGCCATCCCCTTATTGTCGCTCACAGCCGTTTCACCTGCTGTTCTGTAACATTTTCAGGGCAAAAGAGGCCTGCCTTACTGCGGCACGCCATGACACATGCAGTGTCGTGGCCACCGACGATGCGTTCGTCGACTACCCAGGCCCTGCAAGAAAAGGAGAAGTTGAATGCCTTACGAATCGAATGATCGCCTGCTTCGCCATTTTGAAGAACACGGGACTGACCTCACACAGCAGGTCGACGCGCAGCTCCAGCTGATAGCCGCCAACAGCCCGAATATCCCCCTTTATCGCGACATGATTCTCACCGTTTTGCGCATGGCTCAAGACGATCGTAACCGCTGGAACGCCAAAATCACCCTGCAGGCGATCCGTGAGCTGGATAACGCGTTCCGTGTACTGGAACAATTCAAGGACCGGCGCAAGGTGACCGTGTTCGGCTCGGCCCGTACCCCCGTCGAAAGCCCGCTGTATGCCTTGGCGCGGGAAGTCGGCGCGATGCTGGCACAGTCAGACTTGATGGTGATCACCGGCGGCGGCGGCGGCATCATGGCGGCAGCGCACGAAGGCGCAGGCCTGGAACACAGCCTCGGCTTCAATATCACCCTGCCGTTTGAACAGCACGCCAACCCCACCATCGATGGCACCGAGAACCTGTTGTCATTCCACTTCTTCTTCACCCGCAAGCTGTTCTTCGTCAAGGAAGCGGACGCGCTGGTGCTCTGTCCGGGAGGCTTCGGCACCTTGGACGAAGCGCTGGAAGTATTGACGCTGATCCAGACCGGCAAGAGCCCACTGGTACCGGTGGTGCTGCTGGATGCACCGGGGGGCGGGTTCTGGCAAGGCGCCCTGGACTTTATCCGCAGCCAGCTGGAAGCCAATCGCTACATCCTGCCCACCGACCTTAAATTGGTGCGCCTGGTGTACAGCGCCGAAGAAGCAGTGGAAGAGATCAACCGGTTCTATGCCAACTTCCACTCCACGCGCTGGCTGAAACGCGAGTTTGTGGTGCGCATGAATCATCCGCTGAGTGATCGTGCACTGGCCCACTTGCAGAACGAATTTGCCAGCCTGCGCCTGAGTGGTGAGTTCCAGCAGCTCGCCTACACGGGCGAAGACCACGACGAGCCGAGGTTCAGCCATTTGACACGACTGGTGTTCAACTTCAATGGACGGGATCAAGGCCGGCTGCGGGAGTTGGTGGACTACATCAACTTGCCGGAAAACTGGGCACAGGCCCAGGGTAAGACCCAACAGCGGGTGGAGCCGGAGACGGCTTGATTTTTGAGCAAAAAAAAAGGCCCACTATTTTCATAGTGGGCCTTTTTGGTGTTCTTAGTATAGCAACTGCTGTGCAGCCCTGCCGCCTTTAACCGGTGAGATGAGAACGGGTCATCTGTAGTGAGCGGGCTTGCCCCGCGCTGGGTGGCGAAGCCGCCCCAATAACTACGCTACGGTGTTTCAGAAAAACCGAGGTGACGGATTTGGGGCGGCTGCGCCACCCAGCGCGGGGCAAGCCCGCTCACTACAACAGCTCGTCCATATCTCGGCCGCTTAATAAGCGGCTGATCATTTCCATCGGAAACCCGTGATAACTCAGGAAACGCCCCTGCTTCGCACGCTCTTTGGCATCCACCGGCAGATGCCCGGAGAACTTACGCCGCCAGGTGTCTTCCAACTGCGCCTGCCAACTGATACCGCACTCACGCAGGGCGAGGTCGATATCAGCACGTTGCAAGCCACGCTGGCCCAACTCTTCGCGAATTCGCGCAGGGCCGTAACCAGAACGGGCTCGATAGGAAATAAAACTTTCGAGGTAACGAGACTCGGAAAGCAGCCCCTCTTCCGTCAAACGGTCAAGGGTGGTTTCGATCATCTCAGGCTCTGCGCCGCGCTGACGCAGTTTACGCGTCAGCTCGACTCGACCATGCTCGCGGCGAGCGAGCAGGTCCATTGCAGTGCGCCGAACGGCGACGAGTGTATCCAGTACAACAGTCATCGTTTGCTTCAGATGTCAGTGTCGGCTTCTTCCATCTCGTCAACCGGTTCGCGGTTGGCGGCAGCTTTCACGTCAGGCGCTGCAGACAGCAGCTTGTCGCGGATCTGCTTCTCAAGCGTGGCGGCGATATCCGGGTTATCCGCCAGGAACTTGGCCGAGTTGGCCTTACCCTGACCGATCTTGCTGCCGTTGTAGGCATACCAGGCACCGGACTTCTCGACGAAGCCGTGCAGCACGCCCAGGTCGATCATCTCGCCGTTCAGGTAGATACCCTTGCCGTAGAGAATCTGAAACTCAGCCTGACGGAATGGCGGAGCCACCTTGTTCTTCACGACTTTAACGCGGGTTTCGCTACCGACAACCTCGTCACCTTCCTTCACCGCGCCAGTACGACGGATATCCAGACGGACCGAAGCATAGAACTTCAGCGCGTTACCACCGGTGGTGGTTTCCGGGCTGCCGAACATCACGCCGATCTTCATACGGATCTGGTTGATGAAGATCACCAGGCAGTTCGCGTTCTTGATGTTACCGGTGATTTTACGCAGCGCCTGGGACATCAGGCGGGCTTGCAGACCCACGTGCATGTCGCCCATTTCGCCTTCGATTTCAGCCTTGGGTACCAGGGCCGCCACGGAGTCGACCACGATCACGTCGATGGCGTTGGAGCGCACCAGCATGTCGGTGATTTCCAGGGCCTGCTCACCGGTGTCCGGCTGGGAAACCAGCAGGTCGTCCACATTGACGCCCAGTTTGCCGGCGTACTCAGGGTCCAGGGCGTGCTCGGCGTCGACGAACGCGCAGGTAGCGCCCATTTTTTGCGCCTGGGCAATCACCGACAGGGTCAGGGTAGTTTTACCGGAAGATTCAGGACCGTAGATTTCAACGATACGACCTTTTGGCAGACCGCCAATGCCGAGCGCGATGTCCAGACCCAGAGAGCCAGTGGAAATAGCCGGGATCGCCTGACGGTCGTGATCGCCCATACGCATTACGGCACCCTTGCCGAATTGACGTTCGATCTGACCCAGGGCCGCAGCCAAGGCTTTCTTCTTGTTGTCGTCCATTAAAGTCCTCACGTAATCAATAAGGCCTGGCGGCCAACACCTGTATAAGTAGACAGTATTGTTCCACAAAGATCCGAGATCGCCTACCCCTGATTTTCTATTTCTGCTGCAGCTCGTCGCATCAAGCCCTCCAGCGCGGCCTTTACCGTCTGTCGGCGGACCTCATCCCGGTTACCGGGGAAGTGCGCCAGCTCGCTCGTTACTTCGTCGCCCACGCCGAACGCCAGCCATACCGTGCCCACCGGCTTGTCCGGCGAGCCGCCATCCGGCCCCGCCACCCCGCTGACCGCCACCGCAAACCGCGCCAGGCTTTTTTCCTGGGCACCCCGGACCATTGCCTCCACCACTTCCTGGCTGACCGCGCCAACCTTGCGGAACAGTGCTTCCGGCACATTCAGCTGCCGGGTCTTCTGTCGATTGGAATAGGTGACGTAACCCGCCTCGAACCAGGCCGAACTGCCCGGTATCCGTGTGATGGCTTCGGCGATGCCGCCACCGGTGCAGGACTCGGCGGTGGTGACGTGGGCATTGAGCAACTGCAAGCGGCGGCCCAGTTCAGCAGCCAGTTGAGTGATTTCCTTCACGGTCGTCTCCAGGGATGGGCGGGGGGTTCGCCTACCCTACAGGAGCCCATCGGCCATGCAAGTTACAGCGTGCATCAAGAAACTACCGGGCGACGGCCTGCACATACGCCTGACAGGCACGCAAGGCAATCAGGGCGTTATCACCGTCGTCGGTGATGCCGATAATTCTTTGAGCATGCGCTGGGTCAAGTCGGGCTCGCGGGGCTGCATGAACCACGCCGCCGGAGGTGGCGGTGGCCGGCATTGCGCAACCGTTGGCGGGGTCGCTGGCGTCGAGAAGGACTGACAACCGCACATCAGCAGTGGCCAGGCGGTCACGCAAAGCAGTCTGGTTGCGTTGGGCATCGCTTAACTCCCGGGTGTGTTGTTGGTCGCTGGCGTTGAGTTGTTGCTCCAGGGCCAGACGTTGCTCCTGCACCATCATTAACTGATGCGCAGCGGCCTGGCTTTGCTGGTTGAGCGCATCGGCATGCAGTTCCTCCTGATGCTCAAGCTGCTCACCGTAGCGCCAAGCCTGCACTTGCCAGACGACCACCATCAGCAGGCAGACGCCGATCAGGCGCACGATAGTCAAGTAATGCATAACACCGCCTTCGCCCGCGCCCACAATTGCAGGCGGTCCTCCATGCCGTTGAGCCCGCCATTGATGCGCCGGGTGATGGTGTCGAACAGGTCCTTGTCGGCCAGTTCGTTCAAACCGTTGCTTTGCCAGAACCAGGCAGCGGATTCACACGCCCATTGGGGCTGCTCCAGCAGTTCAGGTTGTTGCAGCAGGCGATCATCGCCAAACAGTGCCTGGCTGCATGCCAGGTAATTGCGCCGGCCGGTAATCTGGATCAGGCCCCGCCCACGATACTTCTGGCCATCGCCATCCGCTTCGGGCGTGTTACCCAAACGGGCGGCCAGGGAGCCTGTGTCGTATTTGCTCAGGTATTGGTCGCTGCCCAGTTCGCGAACGTAGCGCAGTTGCGCGGACTCGTGGCCTGCTTGAGCTAAAAAGGCAGCAATTCGCGCAGGTGAGTCAATCTGAAAACGCACCATCGCCATATTCAATGCTGATATAAAAAAACTCGCATAAGTACGAGCTTTGGGCAATATTTTTAAGAGTTGCTGCTGAGTAATTATCATAGATTCCTTTCAACATACTAAAATATCTCGCCAGCCATATTGAGGTATTATCTGAGCAACTTTATGCGATGACCTTGCTTCGCGCTAACGACCGAGCCGCCAGAATATCTGGAGGAATCGGTTTATTTTCCTCAAGTAGGCGCAAACCAAACCAATCAGTGGATGCCAGATACGCAAGTGCTTCGTTGGAGGTAAGTTCCTGTTCAAGAACCGCATCGGTTTTAATCTTCTGGACTTGGCTGAGATCAAACATCAAATTTCTCCTTAGAAACATTTATTGCGCCTGACGATACAGACACCTGAGAAGCGAGATCCCACTCCGTCTCGCGTCTATATGATGCTACCGGGAATGGGACATTTCCCTTTTCTACCTCCACTTGGCCATCAACCCACATATAGTCCGGAGCATCGGCATCTACCGCCAATTTCAACGTCAATTCAAGACGTCCGTTGGCACGAATAATCGGCCCACCAAACAATGTATTATCGATCGCAGTTATTGGAAGTATGGTATCTTCCGGAATTAACGACAAGTCAATTGCCTCACCATTGAGTACAAGTATTTCTCCCTCAACGAAGGCTGTCGTTGGAGTGACCCTACCGTCAGAAAATGGTCGAAAAGGTATATAATTAATAATCATGCATGCCACCTGCCTATTGCCGTTGCGGTGACTGTATTACTGCCACCTTCTTGTAAAGGACGAAAAACAAAGTTTGCTGTATCAGCATAATAGCTCGAAACAGTATCCCAATAACTCGATGGTAGATTATTCACCGCAACCGAAGGTCCGTCCACAAAAGTTGCCAGCCAAGGCTTCACAACTTGTCCTGCGGCTAATGTGTAGCCAGTGAAACGAACCCCACAAATCTGTAAACCTCCCACATACCGCACATACCAACGATCGCCGTTACCAGCTCGTTCGACAATCGCCGAATTAACTGGCAGGGGGAGTCCCTGCGAAGAACTTTGTACGACACCGATGACGTTGGCATTGGTTAATACATGCACCCAGCTCTGCGCACCTGAGCTTGAACTTACACAACGATAATGAAGGGCGGGAGCTGAGACCCCCATGGAGAGTTGGCTATACCACTGCGGGTCCGGTGCCCAGTTGCAAGATAATATATTGGTCGCAGCAAATGCATTACCGGGTGCATTATATTGACCATAAATACCGGTCGTCATCGCATTTAGATTTTGTTCTGGATACGAGCCGCCAGAAGTTCCCAAGGCAAAGCCTCGATTGCCAGAGTTATCAATTAGTTTATTCCAGGGACGCCATACATCATTTTCCAAAACTCGTTCCCACGCTCCGGATTCTTTATTCAATCCACGAAACGTCTGGCTTATATAAGACTGATTGGCCCATACCCTAATGGTCAGATAGCCTTGATTTCGCCCATCAACACCCGGAAAGACTGAGCCGTCCCAGACCCCCGCCGTCCAATATTCACCAGAAGCCTGCGCAATGTTTGCGTTGTCATTCGGAAGACGTACTCCCGTCAGCGTACCGACACCAAAATCACCAGTTTGCAGAATCTTGCCAACTGCGTAGTCTGTATGAGAGGACGTTACTGAAGCGGTTGCAGCCGTCCCCAGCGCGTTGACTCGGCTGTAGAGCTCCTGTGTCATCGCGTTGACTTTGATATTGGCGCTGCGGGGCGTATCTCCACCGAGCCCAGTTGGGGCTATGCCTAGATTTATTTCTTGTCGTGCCATTTGTGCGCCTCCGAAAAAAGTAAAAAAAACCGCACAATGGCGGCATTTTAAAAACGGTCTTTCATTTGACTAAAAATCAGGCAACTTCACCGGGTCGGAATCAGCAATCTCACTATGCAGAGAAATGGCTCCAGACAGGTCGTAGGGCTGTCCATCTTTTTGAAGCTTGACGGTCATGACTTTTCTGTAATAAGTGATTACAGCTACTACATCTTTCTCACCCACCCCCATGCTGTAACCCCATCCGTTTCCTTCGGGTGCGAGGGTAACAAGGCCATGCGTGCCTCGTATCTCATAAACACCTTGAGCTTTGCGCTTTGAAGTGACTTTTGGACTGCTGAACGGGACAATCAAGCAATCGCCCTCAGCGCCGCGTAATTCAATAACTGCTCTCATATTCAAATCGCCTTTATCGTGCCATCGGCCTGCCTTGCGCAGTTGGCGGTATTCAAGGTACTGATGACTGTCAGCGCGCCCATATTCATACTGGCGGTGGGCGGTGCTATATCGGCTACTGTGGTCCAGCCGGACATATAAGCCGTAGACACCTCAAGCGCACCGGTCTGGATCGAGTACATGGCAAAACGCGGCAGGTAGACCTTTCCGGGAAAACCGATATAGATGGACATCAGGCCTGTCTCCGGACGCCGGTAAACGCTGACCTTCAACGCCGGTCCACCCTGCAGGTTGCCGATGCTCGAAGAAGCTGAGTTCAACAATGCAACGCCGGTGTTAAACGCCCCTTGGTAGTAATACCAGGAGAGATCCAAGGTAAAGGGACTGGTGTAGCCGTTGATGCAGCCTATACAACGAATCAGCGGCGATTCGGTCTCGGTATAGGGCATGGTGGTATGAACGGTCAGCGAGGAGACCAGTGAGCCGTTGACCTTGCCCGCCTCCGTGATGTTCTGCCCGACCAGGCGTTCACCATCAGCCTGGAACGCGCGTGATTTAAGGCCCAGACGCTGTTGGCTGGCAGCCAGGCCTGGTCCGTCTGTCAGGACCTTTTGCCAGGGTTGCCACACGCCCAGGACTTCGACCCTGACCCACTTGGAGCCGTCGGTAACAACGACGTACTCCTGCATCGTGTAGCCGATTCCTGCCTCGTTGACGGTCAACCAGCCGTTCACACCTGTTGGCGTATGCAGACCCGAAACCGAGTAGTAGGTACCCACCGAGCGAACGACATCCAGATCGGCTTGAGCAAGCATATTGTAGCCACCCACACCAAAATCGCCGACCCGTACGACACGACCTACTGTGTGGTCGTCAGGTCCCGTGGTCAGCGTGGCGGTCGCAGCGGTGCCGAGTGCTTCGACGCGGCTGTAGAGTTCCTGCGTCATGGCGTTGATTTTTACGTTGGCGCTGCGAGGCGTGTCTCCGCCAACTCCGGCGGGACGCGTGCCCAAATCTATTTCCTGCCTAGCCATACATCCTCCTGTCGTAACACTTCAAAAAAACGCGAAACAATCACTTGCTTTGACAACCCTCAAACTCAGTGCTCTCATTAAAATAAGGCTTAAGGAACACCAACAAGCAAAGGCCAATTTAACTTTGGCGCGCTGACTTTCCCTGTAACTATTGATAACTCAATAGTTGCTCTAGACACGTCTGGAAACCCAACACTCACCGACGACAAACTCATGCCCGACAGAAAGTCCTGCCTGTACATATTCATCAAAAAATATGAGTCCTTACCATATGTCCAAGCAAGGCTATACACCCACACCCGGAACACAAAGCTCATGTCCACATAATAGCTAGACACCCAATCTTGAACACCACCAACAAACCTCATAACTTTATAATTACTATCGAATACGACTTGCCCGCCCTTATCAAAAACCTGCATTCCATAACCGCCGGTAGCAGGTGGGTGAGCTACACAAGCACAGTATCTTCCAGAATACGCAAGACCGACCGTAGGATAATCACCTGCAAAATAAACTGAAAAACCCGTCCATGCCCCTGCACTTCCCGCATGAACTATCGGAAAATATACACCCGCCCCATCCGGAGATATAAATACCAACGGGGGTCTAGGCGAATTAATCGCCGAGTTATAATTCACATAGATCCAGCAGCCTTTAATGTTAGGCGAAGCTGCGGCATAAGAGCCTGACGACATGACATGCAACAATGAGTTCTCATCATCAATTATCGTCTGATCCTTATTGCCAACACACAATATCCCATAACTCATTTATAGTGTACCGCCATGATAGAATATTCCTGATTTGCAAATTGGCCGCCAAAGCTAGCCACCCATTGCGCATCCAAAACTTCGAATTTTATGGCTGCTTCGGGATACACACCGACTATCGAGTAACCCGGCATAACTGTTTGCTCGATTCCGTATGCCTCGACCATGACAACGCCTTTAAGAGGATCAAACCTTGGTAAAGGTATGACAGGCCCGTCAACAGGCAAACCTTTTCCTTGTATGAGAGACACAGCCCTCATCGTGTTTGAGTCGAGACCTAAATATTCAGCCCCATTAGAATCGTAAAATCTAATACCCTGCGTCATGCATTCAAATCTCCAATTTTTATTCTGAGATTTCCATCTGCGTCGTAAATTTTGTCGACATTGGGACGAACTTCACGACGGCCACCCGCCCCTGAGCTATTAAGCTCAAATAAGCCAGACTTATCTAAAACCCATACCGGTTTGCCGTTAGCACCCAATGCATTAGATTGAATAGTTTCGCCAATTTTAGCGTTTGTAATCGTCCCATTTTTAATAAATGCGGAATCAATATAAGTGGCGCCATTTTCGACTGCAAAAGGAACGGAGCGACCGCCCTTTACTTTTTCGTTATAAATTGCAAACTTATCCGCAGAAATCAAAAACTGGCTTTCGACTACTCCACTGGTGCCCGTTTCAAGTCCCAAACCCACGCCTGCATATTTGTATCCCCCTCCCGTCGCAATCTCCATCCGCACAGACCAATTCGCCGCCAACTTGCCATTAGTATCCGCAATAGCCGAAGCGTTGGTTTGAACACTGACCGACTGCTGGTTAACTGTGGTCTTGACTGTTTCGATACTCTGCGCAAGAGCTCCATCCACTCCAGCCAACGTTTTCAATTGGGTTTCAATCAAAGAAACATTGTCATTGAACTTCGTATCCAACCGCGTAACCCGCTGGGCAAGTGCTTCGTCTCTCGAAGCCGACGCACTGTCCACATTAGTGATACTCGCCCGGTTCTGATTAACCTTCACCTCCAAAGCATCCGTCTTCAGCGCCTGGGCAATATCACCTTCGGCAATCGCCGACATCACCGACCAGGCGCCTGCCAGGGAAGTGTCATCACCGGCAAAAGACTTCTCGTCATCACCCGCCATCTTCGGATTAACCTGGGCATATACCCCATCGCTTTTCTCCGAAGTGCTGGTGACCTTGCCATCCAAAGTGGTGACCTGGCTTTTCAAACCGTTCAATGCGGTGGACGTGGCGGTCAAACCACTGACCGGATCATCCACCTTGGCGCGCACGCTGTTGAGTTGCGAGGCTTGGGCGGTGAGTTTGCCGTCCACCGTTTCAATCGCGGTTTTATTCTGTTGAATCTGCAGCGCCAAGGCGTTGGTGGTTTGCACCAGAGAGCCTATGTCCAGCCAATAGATCGTATTCGGCGGCGGACTGCCTACGGGCACGGCCTGAAGCGCCTGGTAGAGATGATTGCCTTGACGAACAAACTCACCGCTGGCGTAAGCCTTGGTTGTGTCATACAGCAATGCATCCGTCACTTGATCGACCAACGCTTGCAGCTCTTTGCGGGTCTTATCCAGACGCTCGTTGACTGAACCTGCTCCCGGCCCATCGATCAACTCGATGCGATCCAACAGGTGCTTGCCCAGCTCCGTCTCACTGATTTGCCCAGCAATCAAATCCAGGATGGGGGAAGCATCAGAGCTGGCTTGCCCGTTGACACCTGCACCCGTCGGAAACCACGGCCCAATATTCCCCGTGCGATCCACCAACCGAGCCCAGAAAAACAACGAAGTACCCGCGCCCAACCCCATCAACGTCAGATCCGTCTGCGGATACGCGTAATCCCCCAACTTGGTCGCCAACGCCAGATCCGCAGTCTTCCCATACCAGATCTCCGTGCGCTGCAAATCCGCTGTACTCACGTCTTGCGGAATCTGCCACTTCACCTTGATCGCAAACACCAACGACTCGGTGGTCAACGCTGCGACGGTTGGCGGCAAGGTGGTTTTGCCGTTGAGCACGGTCTCGATCGATTCGCTGTACAACGAGCCGATATCCAGCGCGTTGATCGCCCGCACCTTGGCCACATAACGCCCGGCGTAAATACCGGAAACTTCAATCGAGGTGCCGCCGGTGCGCCCGGCGTAGATCCACTCGCCGTCGTTTTTACGCCAGTAAACTTCGAAGGCGATGGCATTGGCAGGGCGCTGCCATTCGATGGTCATCACGTTGACCGCACTGCCCTGCTCGACAAAATGGTCGTTACTGACCTTCACCCCCGTGGGCGCTGCTTGCACGCTGGGCGGAATCACCGTGATCGGCGGGCTGTCGATTTTGGCGCCGTTGTCGATGGCGGTGAATTTGCTCGGCACGTGCTTGACCGCGCTGAGGCTGTATTTGATTTCGTTATCCGAAAAATCTTCGGAAATCGACAGCACGCGAAACTGTTGCAACGCCAGGGTCGCGGAGTCGATTGCCCAGATCGATTGGGCCGGAGGCAGAGCGTCGAGCCGGGTTTGCAGCACGACCTGTTGCTCATCCGCGCTGCTGGCGCTGACGGCTTTGACCACTCGGGAAACCGCCTTGCCGTTGGGCATCACCAGAGTGATGGTATCGCCTGCAGCCGCTGTGACTTCGGCGTCCAGGGTCAAGGTGTCGAGCGTCGCATCACGCAGGCGCCCACCAATGCGGCGGCCGGCGCGATCGTTGTCAGCCACGCGGATGATCTGCCCAGGGCGGGCCAATGTGCCGTCGAGGCCGACCGAGAACGTCACGCTCTCGGTTTCCAGGCGATTGGTCAGCAATGCCCATTTGCCGATGCGCTGGGCCTGGGCCTGCGACGTGCAACCGGTGGCGCTGATTTCGGTTTGCTGGATGCCATAACGGGCGATGCCGTCGGCGTCGTCGACGTATTGCACTTTCTGCCGATAGAAATCCGTCGGGTCGTTCCAGCTGACCAGTGCCACGGTGTAGCGGGTCTTTTTCGCTGAACCACCGTAGATGAACTGACCGCCGATCACGTTAGCATTGGAATAGGTGTAGACCGGGTCTTCCGGCATGTCCGCCACCGCCATGACCGAGCCTGCGCCCCAATAGGACATGCCTCGGAACGTAGTCGCCAAGTCCTGCAGGACCTTCAATGCATCGGCACGCACTGACAGGTACAGGTTGCAGGTGAAACGCGGTTCGGTACCGCCCTTGCCGTCGGACACCGGTTGGTCGCAGTACTGGCCGATGCGGTACAGCTCCCATTTATCCACTTGGCCGGCGTTGAGCAGGTGGCCGAGGCCATAACGCTGGTGCAGCAGCAGGTCGTAGTAGATCCAGGCCGGGTTGTCGGTCCAGGCGGATTTGAAGGTGCCGTCCCACACACCGGCATATACGCGGGTTTGTGGATCATAGTTGCTCGGAACCTTGATGATCCGGCCGCGCAGTTCGAAAGAGCGTGACGGGATCGATTGAAATTGTGCGGCATCAAATTGCAGGCCGATCAGCGCCGAGCCCGGGTAGCGCAGTTTGGCGTCAATCACTTCGGTGGAGGATTCCACAGTGGTGGTATCGGCAATCGCACCGCTGGTGGAGTTCGGCGTGATTCGGCGCACGCGCAGGGTCCAACCACTCTTGGCGGGCGGCAGGTCAACGCGGTGGGAGCGCTCGTATTTGGTGGTGGTCTTGCCGCTGAACGCCGCCGCCAGAACCTGCACGAAGGCGCCGCCATCGGTAGACAGATCGATAGCGTACTGCACGGTGTAGCCGTTGGTATCGCCGTTACTGGTGTTGGTCTGCGAAAGCCGCGTGACCGCCAGGCGCACACGCACCGCCGACAGTTGCAGGTTGGAATAGGACTTGGTCCAGGGCTGATCGCTGTGCAGCTCAATGGATACCGGGCTTTCGTTCTCCACCGCGGGGAAACCCGGGATATGAGTCTGGTCCTGGCTACCGTTGCGCGTATGGAGGGTCACGCCACTGAAGTTGAGGCTGCCATCGGCGTTGGCCAGTGGCGTCTCGTCGAGGAACACCGAGCGCTTATCGTTTTTCAAACCGACAATCTCGCCTTCGCTGACGAGATCGAGGATACGGGCATAGGCCGTACTTTGCAGGCTGTCTGGCGCCTCCACGGAGGGACGGGGCTTGGAAGCGCCGCCTTTGCTGCCAGCGAGAGTGAAGTCAGTCATGGCTTTCCTTCAGGCGAAATAAAGCCCGCACAGTGGCGGGCTGGTTGAAGAGGAAGAACGTTAGAGTTGATCTTGGGCGTAGATCCCGGCGCTGATCACGCAGCTCCCGACGATCAACTGCCCGTAGAGCAGGCCAACCGGATTGCCCTGAGCGTTGGTGTTGACCGGGCCGTTGAAGCTGTAGCTCGGGCGGTTGTCGGGACTGTCCTGGGCTGAAAGCCCTTTGGGCGGCGGCGACAACATTTGCATGACGCCGCCCATCGCCATGGACGCGCCTGCCATCATCATCATGCTGGCGGCGGGACCGGTGATAAAACCAAACGGGTTGTAATACGCCACGGCGATCAGCACGGCACCAATGATGGTCTGCAACCCACCGGCACGCTTTGAGCCGGTCAACACAGGAGCGATACGGATCACGTCCTTGCCGAGCGGCTTCTGGATATCATCCTCTGCGATGTTGCGCTTGCCATTGAATACGGCGAAACGCAGCCCTTTGTCCGCGCTCTGCAGCATGTAGCGTTCAAAGCCGGGAAACTGCTTGAAATAGCCCATCACATCCCTGAAACCGCCGGAGGTGGTCACGCGATGCTCTCGACCGAAAAGCCTGGCGAGCGAACCTGATAACAAGACCGTTCGCATCGTGTGTTGTTCGACTGTAGCGGCCATGATTGCTCTCCTGGTCATAGCTGATCCTGCGCATAGATCCCAGCACTCACGACCGCACTGCCCACCGTCAGCTCGCCATACAACAAACCCACGGGGCTGCCTTGGATGCTGGTATTCACGGGGCCGTTGAAGCTGTAACTGGGCCGGTTTTCCGGGCGATCCATGGTGCCCAGGCCCTTGGGCATCGGGGACATCAACTGCATGGCGCCGCCCATGGCCATGGAAATGCCGATGTTCGCGGCGAAGGTCCAGCCGGTGGTGGACGTAGCACCGATCAATGTCGAAGTACCATTGGACGCCGCAAGGCCGCCCGAGAAGTAGGACGCGGCCACAATCAACGCGACCCCGATAATGGTCTGCATCGACCCCGCGCGCTTGCTGCCCATCAGCACGGGTGCGATGCGGATATCCGACGCGCCGGAAGGTGCCTTGAGACGATCGGGACCGATATTTTCCCGGCCCAGGAAGATCGAATAAGTCACCCCCAGATCCTTGGACTCCATCAGGAAACGCTCAAACCCCGGCACCAGAATGCATAACGCATGAATGGCCTCCGATGCGTTTCTGACCGCCAATCGATGCACGCGCCCGAAACTGGCGCCCAGGCTGCCGTAGAGGCGCACCGTCCTGACTTTTTCTTGATGCATGGCATCCTCCAGGCGAATGAAACGCCCCTGTGATTAGTGTTTTAACCGCTGACGATGGCGCCAAATGCTGACCGTTACCTCGCCCCAATAGCCACCATAGGTGTCGCGCTTGCTGTCGCGACCATAGAGGTGATGCAGGATCGAGCCTGGCGCCGGGTAATGTTCGGGCTCGCTTTGCAGCACACCGTCAGCCAGGTAGATCGCGGCGTGGTTCGGTACTGGCGAGCGAATCTGCATCAGCACGATGTCACCCTGCTGCAACTGGCTGACCTGGATAAAGCCGGCGGCAGGCAGGTTGTCCAGATAGAGATTGCCGCCTTTGTCCCACCAGCCGTCCTCGCGCTGATAGTCACCCAGCTCGATGCCCAACTCGCGGCGGTAGTAGTCAAGGATGATGCTCAGGCAGTCATGCACACCGTGGGCAAAAGCACGACCGATCAGGGGTGCCTGGTAACCGTTCGGTGTACAACTGGCCCACTCCCCGATGCGGACCTGCCCATCGTCACCGGCGCGTACTTCGACAATGTGCCAAGGCAACCCGGAGGCTTCGCACGCCACGCGGTCCGCTTCACTGGGCGTCGCCGGGCAATCCGGATGGCTGTGCACCACTGCGAGGATTTCGCCGCGCTCTTCGGCGGCGGCGTAGTCTTCGGGCGCGAGTCGAAAGTGTTCGCTCGGGGTACTCGCCGTGTTGCGACACGGCACATACACACGCTTGCGCCCTTCACGAATCAGCAGGCCGCAGCACTCATGCGGGTAGTCGGCCACGGCATGCCGGGAGATCGCCGCCAGGTTGATCTTGTTCATGTTCAGCTCCGCAACAGGCCCGCTGCCGGAAAGGAACCGTAAGGCAGTGGATTGTTCTCGCCGAAACGCAGCTTGCAACTGGTCAACCGCCCACCGCACTTATCCTTGGCGGCATCCGTGACGATCACGTCATTGGTATCCGCCACCGGCCCGCCGTTGTAGCCGCAATAGGGGCCACGATAGCCGCCGCAGCTGAGCCACCAACACACGTTGGCGACGATCTGCCGGCGCGGCAGTTGTACACCGTTGAAGTCCAGCGCACTGGCCAGCTCGAACTTCACGGTCTCATTGCTTTCCGCGACCTTGCGCTCGACGTACCAGATGTCCGGCGGCAACTCCTCTTCGGGGTCTGCTTCGGGCTGGCCGTCGAGATACTTGCCCAGGGTGCGATGGCGAATCAGCCGCGCCCCCACGAGATCCTCGAAATACAGCACCAGCGCCGTAATGAAACCGCCAACGTTGCCCACGGCCAGGGTTGGCGTGGGTTGTGTACCCTGCCCCGACATTTCAAAGCCTTCGGCCTGGATCGGCCAGGGTGAATACTCGTGGCCCTGCCAGAAGATCGATGACGCCTGGGGATAACCGTGAAAGCGGTACAACTCGGCGCCAAGGGCGGTGGCATCGAGCTCGAAAAGCTCCACCCAGGCCCCGGGCTCCAGGGTCTGGATATCTGCGGTGATGGACATATAAATCTCCGGGCAAAGAAAACCCCGCCGATCGCGGGGTGTGGAGCGTCGCTTGAGACGCTAGGGGTGGAAGGCCTGCTCGAACGTCGCTGTCAGGGAGTAGATCCCGGCGCCCAGCGGTGTCGGTTGATACCCTTTGCAGCGATACAGCCCAGGCGAGGCCAACGGCGCGGTCCAACTGAACGCCCTGGCACCGGCATGACGGTCAAGGAACGTCGCAATCGCCCTGATCCGCGCCTCGTCGCCGACGAACGTCAGTGGCCAGGACTCGGTCTTGTTGTTGATTCCGTCAGCCGCTGTTTGCTGATAGCCGTCACCAAACTTGGCCGATTTAAGGCGAAATTCAACGCTGCCGACAGGCTCGACTTTGGGCTCCCAGGTGAAGGTTTCTGTACTCATGTGTTCTCCAGGCATATGCCTTTGGTTGTCAGCGGCCGTTGATGGCCGACCAGATTTGCCCGCCCGGTTTCAGGTCACGCGCGATCTGCTCGGCGGCGCCCTGACGGGCGGAGCCCGCGTAGGCACGCGCAACGTTCTGGGCGTTGGTATCCGTGCCTGAACCTTGGCCGTCGGCGACATTGATGGTTTGCTGGATGACCACCTGGTTACTGCTGGTGCTGCCCGATTGGCCCGAGCCCAATGCGCGTACGCCAAGCGAACCATCGGAACCGCGACTCAAAGGCATGATGGCTTCGGGGCCGGCTTCGCCGAACAGGGCCAAGGGCGCCAAAGTTGGGCCCGTGGCAATCGAGTTGGTAAAGGCGCCACCGCCGGCAAACGCCTGGATACCGGCGTTCCATGCGCTCCCTTTTGCATGGTATTGAATGCCAGCAGCGTTGAGTTGGGGAGTGAAGGTGTTGCTGAAAGGACCGACGCTGGTAGTCGTCGAGGTGGGCGTGCTGTCGCCCCACAAGGCACTAAACGCTGAGCGGGCTATCCCGAACAACGAACTCAACGCACTGGACGCCGCCGTCTTCGCCGCCATTGTGGCCATGTCTTTGAGCACGGACGTGGCAAAATCCGAAAAGTTGAATTTCCCGGTAGTCGCGAACGTCTGCACCGCCGTGTCCATCTTTTCAAAAGCACTGGTGAACACGGCTTTGGACTGCTCGGCTGCCGTACCAGCCTTGTTCGAATACTCTTCGAAAGCAGCCGAGGCCCCCTGACGCCAATCATCAAGCAATTGGTTCATCTCGGCAAAGTTGCTCTTCATCTGCCGGGTTTTCTCGTCGTCCAGAAAGGCCATGACCTGCTCATCCCCCGAGGGCTTGGGCAGATCACTCCCGTACGCTCCCCCCCCTGGAAACTTCAGCCCCGCCCGCTCGGTATACGACTGCGTATCCAACGAGCCGACAAAACCATTCTGCGCGCCCTGGCTCTGCTTGAGCACCTCCACCAGTTGCGCATTTTTCTGGATAAATCTTTGCGCCGCATCCGTAGCCGGGTCATAAGACTTTTGAAAGTCCTTGAACTGGCCGGAAGTGACCTGCAACGCCGCTGCGGCAGAAGCGCTGACCTTTTTACCGGCGTCTTCGATCTTCTGCTGCATCTCGCGCATGCTTTGTTCGGTAATCCGTGACGCCTTCGCCAGGGCCTGCTCCAGGCTGCCGAGGTTGAGCGTCAGATTACCCTGGTAAGCAGTTGCCATAGGTTTCTCCGGGTCATGGATAAAACCCGCCTCGGCGGGTTTCAAGGAAAATGGCGTCGTCCTTAACGCCACTCGTTCATCGCACGTTCGAGTGACAGGCCCCGACGCAACTCATGGGGCATGAAGTCAATCAACTCGGCCGTGCCGCCGCCCAGCCGGTGGGTCTGCAGCGCCACCAACGCGCTGCCCGCCTCCAGCCGCCTACCGGCATGCAGGGAGCCATATCGGTCGATATAGCGCCCCCAGGCCAGGGCTTCTTGGTAGGTCATGCGTTCCTTGGCTTCGACAATCGTGCGGCCGCCCACTCCGTTCAGCACCAGCTCGTGCCAGAACTCATCGGCGGCCGTCAGTTCTTTGCCGACGCGCCACCCGTGCCATTCACCTCATTGACTGCGTTGAGGATCACGAACCCCAACGACGGCTCAAGGCTGTAGGCATCGTCGTAGCTCAGCGTTTCAGTGCCGTCGCTGCCCAGCGATACCGACGCGGCGAGGTAACTGGCATTGCGGCTCTGCTCGGACTCACCTTGAGTAAACAGGCGCTCGATCACACCAAAGGACTGACGGCGAATGTGCAGGGTAAACGTGTCTGTCACTTCCTTGCCGCTCTTGCTGTCCAGGTGCGTCCAGCTGACTTCTTTCTTGACCGGCACGCCATCGACGATGCCGCCCTTGGCTTTGAGTTGTTTGAGGTTCATGGCGTCTCTCAGGCTTTCTTGATCCAGGCGCTGCCGCCGGTGCGTTGGATGGTGACGGTGGTGGTGACCACGGCGTTCAGCGCAAAGTTGAACGGGAAATCCGACACGTAGCCGTCGAAGGTGAACCAGGTGCGCGTCGCCGGCAGCTCAAACCCGTCACCCTTGGTGTTCACGGTAGGCAGCACGTCCTTGCCGTCGGACCAACCGACAGCCCATTTGACGCCGGTGTCGCCCTTGGCTTCGGACAATTGGTGCAGGCGAATATGGCTGGCGTTGGTGGGATCGGCGTTCAGGCCCAGGCTCGCGGTGCCTGGGGTGCGCAAGCCTTTTTTGTAGCTGCGCTCTTCGGCGTTGAGGCTGGTGTCTTCGATCTGCTCAGCGGGCGCGCCGCCGGGTTCGAACGAAGTGGCGTGCTCGATTTCCAGCACGGTGTAAGGCCCGGTGCCGGAGACCGGCGGGACGAGGGCAAAAATCTGGGTACCTTGGGTAAGAATCGACATCGAGTGTTCTCCATGAACAATAAAAAACCCGCCAATGCGGGTTGTGGGGGTGCAACAGTTGTATGACGGTGGTCGAGGCTCAATCAGGGCGCCGGTTTGCCATCCAGATAAGGCGGAGCATTCGGGTCCGGTTCGCGGCTCTTGATCAGGTCGACCAGCGCCTGGTTGCTCTGAGCCAACAGCCGCAAGGCAGCATTGAGCGCCACCTGGCCATCGGTTTGGGTTTGCAGGGCGGCGATCAAGCGGTTGATCGCAGCCAAATCTTCGTCGTTCATCGGCATCTGGATTCCTGTTTCAAATCAGTTAGGTATTGCAAGCGAGGGAGGCATTCATCAACAACGCGCAACCCCGACCATCAAGACGACAACCCGACAGCCGAGATCGAACTGCGATACCCCGCCACCGGATCGCCGACATGGACCACCTTGGCAATCGACCACCGCCCCTGCATGTACGAGGGCCAGGATTCATCCAGTACCAAAAGCCCTTCGGCAGCCAACAAGGGGTTGCCCGGACAGTCGATCTGCATTTTCAAGTCTTCGCGCCCCACACGGCGCAGCTCGCCTTCGGCCACGGCACGGGCTTCGGCTTCGTTCTGACAGCGTTGGCGCACGGTCTTGAACGGAGCAACGCCGACCTGAACCACCTGCTGCTTGCCACTGGCGGCATCCCACCAACTGACGCGGCTGCCCGCATACTTGGCGCGGGACTTTTCGTCGAGCGTCGCGGTGATGAACGACTGGTTGCCGGGGCGGTTGTCCTGCGTCACAGAGAGCGTTACCTGCGGCAGCATTTCACGGCCAGACAACGTCTTGACCTGCCCGGCCTCGGCCAGCACATAGAGTTCGTTGAATGGCTTGCTGATGGCGCTGTAGCGCTTGGCGAGACGTGTGATGAAGGCCATGTCGCTTTCGTTGGACTGATCGATATGGGCAATCGCAATGCCCTCCAGCGCCGGCGCCACTCGCGGCGAAAACCCGTGGCGGCTGACCAACTGACGGAACAGCGCACCCAAGGTCGTGGGCCCATAGCTGGCGGATCGACGCTGGCGATAGCCACTTTCATCCACCATGCTGAAGGGCGCAGCCGTGGCCACGATCTTCAAGCACATGGGAAACAGCACCGGGGTTCGCTGGGTAACGACGAACTCGCCCTTTTCCACCAACCCCGTCTCCCGATAACCGACGCGCAAACCAATCTTGCCGCTCAAGCTGGGCAGGCCCTCCAAGCCTTCGATATTGAGGGTCAGCTCCAGCCGGTCGCTCTCGATACCCGTGGTGTCGGTGTGTTTCCAATACATGAGGCGTTGATTGAGCAGCGCCGCATTGGCACCGTAAAACTCGATAATCGGGGTAAATTCCTGGGCCATGCCTGCCTCCTTAATCCCAAGCCAGAACAGGCCGTGCAGCGCGCAGCCGTACCTGCATTTCCGGCACGATGATCCAGACACCGGCCGGCAATACCGGCCCATGTTCGGCAAGCTCGGGATTCAGCCGCCACAACGTTTCTTCCGCCGCATCATCACAACGCCCCAACTCACGATAGAGCAGCAGGTTGACCGAATCCCCGGCGATACTTCGTACTCTACGCATTGACGAATTCCTCCAGTTCCAGGCTCCAGGTCATGACCAGAGCGGTGCCGTCGTCAATCACATTGCCCTGGGTTTCCATCAGCGAATTGATCCGCCACAGGCCCCAGTTACGGCCAATACCATCTACCAGCGGTAACGGCGTCCGCCTGTTCTGCAGCGCACGCAACTCGTCCAGGCGCTGCATGCCGATGGCGTACATGGCTGTGCCGCTGAATGTGAGTTTTTCCAACTTCTGGCCGCTCTGCCGCGACTGGGACTTGCTGGCGATAATCGCCAGGTCACTCCAGCCACCGTCGCTGGTACGAACCAACGACGAATAGGCGAACCCTCGAGACAGACCGAAAATAAAGTCGCCGAGTACCATCTGCTGTCGCATCAATCACCTCCTGGATCAGTCAATGCCGCGTTGCGTCGGACACCGAGGGAGTCGGTGACCATCGGCATGCATTGGAACTGCAGAGCCTGGATCACCTGGTTGACGACCTGCTGGGCATCGGCGGGGTTTACGCCGGTGATCTGAATGCTCGGGGCAATACTGACCTGCACGTTATCCGTACGCGCCGCGTTGAGCTCCTTGCTCACCACGCCGGGCGCAGGCAACCGATCACTTGGCCCAAACAATTTATCCCCCAGCCAACTCCCCGCTTCACTGCCCAGCAAGCCTCCAATCGCACCGCCGACCGCCGTTCCGACACCGGGGAAAATCATCGTGCCGATGGCCGCTCCGGCAGACGCTCCCGCCCAGGCGCCACCGGCAGTGCTGAGCCCGGCGCCGACGGCTTTAGCGTCACCGTTGCGCACGCCCTGGACCACGTCGATGGCGGTGTCGACATACTTCAGTGGGCCGAGGCGGCGGGCCGCGGCCGACTCGAGACGCGTCAGGGTGCCGATGGCGGAACCGGCAGACGCGCCCAGCAATGCGCCACCGCCAGTACCGAGGCCGGCGCCGATGGCTTTAGCGCCACCGTTGCGTATGCCCTGGCCCCCATCGATGACGGTATCGACAACCTTCAGCGGGCCGAGGCGACCGGCTATGGCCGATTCCGGTTTGGCTAATACCCCCAACAACCCGGCCACCTGGCCGTTGGCTGCGAGAAAGGCTGTCGAGCGTGCCGTCGAGGGCGCTGCGTAGGAGGCAAATGTGTTGCCCGGCAGACGGCTCGAGCCCTGGCTCGCCAGTTTGCTGTCGAACGCACGCAACGGCTGGCCCATGACATTGAGCGGCTGTGAGACCGGCGCTGAGAGACCAGTAAGTTGCGACTTGAGATCGGCCCGCTTTCTGACGACGCTGGTCTTGATCGACCTTGAGGTAGCCTGACGAGTCTTGTAACGCTTGCCGCGTGGCCCCTTCGCATTAGCCTTGGCGCTTGGCTTGCCTTTGCCGCTGTCTTTGTCCCTGGCGGTTTCGCCGACACGTTCAGGCAACTGAGCGGTCGCTGAATCCAGCGGGCCGCGGATCCCGGCAGGCAGAGCCCCCGTACAGCAGCACTCCTTGCCTGCGTTACTGCCCTTGCCCTTATCGTCCTTCTTGAGCCACTTGGCAGCGGTTGGAAACTTGTCAGCCACGGCATCAAGCGCCTTGTCCGAAACCCGTTCCTTGGCTTTATCCCACAAGCTGGTGAGCAGTTCTTTGCCGACAAACTTACCGGCATCCGTTGCGCCTTGCAGGCCTTTGTCCACCCAGGAGGTCGAAGCCGGAGCGGGTTCTTTCGGCTGACTTTTGGCAGGCTCGCTACTGACCTCAACCGTTTTGGTTGCCAGCGTATTACCGGTAATGAACAACGTGCTGGTGAGCGTTTGCAACGCCTCGCGCAACTGCACTTGCTCCAACGTCAAAGCGTTGATATCCACGCTGACGGTCACCAGCGCCGAGGCGAGCACCGACTGCGGATCCTGTTGTGGCCGCGATGCCGCATCCAGGCTTGCTGGCGCTGCAAGGCTGGCGGAAAACGGTGCCAGCACACTGCCAAAGTCCGCGTCGTCAAGCAGCCAGCGTTTGTCTTCCTGGGCGAGCCTCATCCCAGATTGAGTCTCTTGCATCCCGCTTACTCCTGTTTAACGCCAAGGCGGGTGATCGCGATGTCGTAGCGGCGCAATGCTTTGCCGGCGTCCCAGTCGAGGATCTCCGCCTCATTGACCGAGTAGATCAGCGGCACCACATCGAGGATCACTTCGATGTCGCGCTCCGAAAGAAGTCCGCCGGTTGATTTAAAAAATCGTCGATGCGCTCCTGCAATTCCGTCCAGTCGGGCACGGTCAGGTTGGCAAGATCCGGAATCATCAGGCCGGTGCAATGAGCGGTGATGAACTCGGCGCGCTCTTTGTTGGTGGCGAGTTTTTTCATCACCTTGGTGGCGCGCAGCGCCGGCATTTCCAGCGCCAGCTCAGTCAGGGCGCGACCTGCGGCATCGAGTGGCAACAGCAGCTGGACGGGCTGGTCGTGGCTGGTTTTTTCGGGGGTTTTCAAGAAGAACGACGCAGGCTGCGTCGACATTTCGTGTACGTACTGCGCAATGCTTACGTAGTCCGGACGCTTGAGTTGGTCCAGTTCTTTTTCCGACAGGCCGGTGGCGAGTTTCGCCAGTTCAAAGAACTGATCGTCCTCGTCATCACCGGCCCGGGCCAGCGCGTCTTTTTGCGCGGCGTAGAACAGTGGCTTGAGTTGAATCTGCTCGATCGTCGCGCCGGTGTCGGCAGTGATCGGCGAGAGCAGCAGGTGCAAGGGTGGCATCCAGGCCATGGGGCTATTCCTTGGTGAAGTAGGGGGCGAGCAGGCCCGCCCCTTTGGGTTTAAGGCATCAGCACGGCGCGGCGGGCGTCGCCGAGAATGTCGACACCGTTAAGCACGAACTTCTGGGTGCGTACGTCGATGTCGATCACCGGGATACCGTTTTCCAGGCGGTTGTAGGTGCGGCAGGACAGCTCCAGGGTAGTGGTGGGCTTCTCGCCCATTTTCAGCGCAGTCTCGGCCAGGCTTTTCAGCTTGCCGCCGACGGTGTGATAGGTGAAGTAAGTCTTGCCATCCTGATCCTGGCCGGCTTCGCGCACGTTCAGCAGAATGTCGTCGCCCAGGCGCACACCCAGGGCCAGCATGACTTCCGGGCCTGCACCCTGCAGCTCCAACGTGGCGTTGAGCACTTTGGCGCTCTTGGCCATTTCCTCGGCGATGAATCGCCCGCCGGTCATGGGCTCCATATCGAAATCAATCTTCGGCGGCGTGAAGGAGTTGACCGTCGCGGACAACGGCAGGCCTTGAAGGGTGGCCGCAATGGCCTGTCTTACACGGTTGGTAAACATTAGAGAACGTCCTCCAGGAACTGCTCGATGATTTCATCGCGGGCGTTGAGTTGATAAATCATGTGTTCGTTCGGCGCGTAGCGGCCGTAGTCGATGACGATGAACCAGGTGCCGTTCTTGTACTTCTCGACACTGTTGAGTTCCGGGTGCAGGTAAACGCTGCCGCCAGGGATGGTTTCGTCGGCGACCAGGGTCTGCAGCCAGTCGTTGATGCGCTTGACCTCCTGGTCCATGAAGGACTTGGTGAGGTTCTTGGCCATGGCTTTCTGGCCGGCCTTGACCAGCTTGCGGCTGATGGCATCTTCCAGGCCGACGTAGCTGATGAACTTGCCGGTGATGGAACGGTTACCCAGCAGCGAGAAACCGCCGAGGATAGTGCGGGCGTAGTAGCTCACGCCGTAACGGTTGAGCAGGTCGCCTTCGGTCGAGGTATCGAGGATGTTGTACTCGACCACGCGGGAAACGTCTTCGGCGAAGGTCACCTGATTACCAGGGCTTTCCCATTGCTTGACCTTGGCCAATGCGGCAATGGCCAGGGACGATGGCGACAGGAACACGTTTTTCTTCGCGGCCTTGGAGTACACCGACGGCATGTTGTGTACCAGCAGGCAACGGTCGAAGCCGAGGTCGGCACCGCCCAATTCACCGCTGTAGGTCACTTGGTCGGCGACGGACGCATCCTTGCCATCCAGCACCACGCGGGCCTTGATGCGTTTGCCGAAGGCGGCAAACTCACCAGCCACGGCCTTGGTGCCGGTAAAGCCAGGCGCGCCGATGATGGTCAGGTCTTCCGGCACGCTGCTCAGGGCCGCCAGGCCCAGCTTGCGACCGGTGATGGGGTCGTTGCCGCCGATCACATTGTTGACGGTGTCGGCCGGGGTTGCGCCCTCCTCCACGATCACCACATAGACCGGCACCTTCACCACCTTGAGGATCTGGTACACCGCGTGAAACAACGTGCCCGACTCAGTACCGGTAGGGTCCAGCAGCGCCTGAGTGGTAAAGCTGTTGATACGGAACGGGGCGTTTTTCGGGATCGACGCATGGGCGTTCGGCGCGGTGCCGACCAGGCCGATAACGTTATCGCCCAGGCCACCCATGGCCTCGGGGGATTCGGTGGCATTCACGGTGATGCCGTTATGCTCGAAGTTCAAAACCTCAGCCATGATTAGTCAGCCTTCTTGGGGGTGGAGTTAAGGACGCTGGTCAGTTCCAGGCGGCCGGCGGTGCGCAGGGCGGATGCTTCGACGTCGAGCAGTTCCAACTCCTCGCCGACGGTGGACCAATGGCCACCTCCGGTGGGGAATGGGATGAGGACGGTGTAGGTTTGGCGGTTGTGCATAAGTGGAATTCTCCGGGTGAGAAACGCCAAAGCCCCTGCGGAGAGGGGCTTTGGGCGGGCGTAAAAAAACCGCTTTCGCGGTGGGTTCAGATACGTTCGGGCAATGGATAAAGGGCCTTGATTTCGGCCACCTTGTCACGCCAAGCCTTTTCTTTTTCGGGGGTTTCGTCGTATTGCCACTCAAGGAAAAGGGGGTCTGCTTCAGTCTCGTACAATGTACGACGTGCAGAGATGACAACGTCCAATTTCGCGCTGTTTTCAGCTTGCTGACACAGTTCCTCTGCTCGGGTTTCGTCAAGCCCCAGCGCTACCAAGGTTGGGCGATCCGCCGGAACATTAATGAGCGTTTCACCGGAGGCAAGCAGCAGTTTTTTAATAGACCCAACCATGTTTATGCTCCCTTCACCGCGTAGCGCAGATCATTATCCAGTGTGTAAGCCAACCTGCTTTCCGGGTAGGTTTCTCCGAGCTCGGGTGCAGTGATGGCGAAAGGTTTGACCTTCCAGGAAATTTCATACTCAGGCGTCACTGCTTGGCTCAGTTCAACTTCGGCATCTGAACGACTGAACTTCACAGGCTCTTCAAAGCTTTTGGTGACGATATACGTCAGCCCGCCACGCAAGTAGCAGCCAGACTCCTGGGGAGAAGAGACCAATGCACCTACGGTCTGGTTAAGCCAGATTGGCTTCAGCCCGGTAACCGGACGAACGTAAGACAGCATCCCGAATTGGGCACGGCGTACGGTCTCCCGATAAGTCTGAGAGATTCGTTTGATAGTCAGGAAATTTGCGTCCCCGTTCCATGGGATCCCACAGCCTTCTATCTGAAGGTTCAGACCTGCAACATGTGACTCGAAATTGTTATTGAACGGATTGAGGTTGGCGTCCAAAGCGTAGTTTCTCGAGATAATAATCTCCGACATCCCTTTTTCGTTACCGGGCATACGCCACCAGACCGGATAAAAGATATTGGTGGACAACCCCGTAAGATCGATCGTTTGCGTATAAGACGCACGGCCATTGATATCCTTGGCCTGTACACTATTGCGCCATGCCGTGAATTGAGCCGATGCGACCTCAACACGCGCATCGATTTTGCCAATCTGATTAGTCACGGTATCCGTGAGTTTGTTACAAGCATCCACAACTTTCGTAATCGTCGCTTCAATTCCCATCATCAACTCCCTGTCAATTTTCGTCTTTCCAGCACTTTTGCAAGCACTCTTACTTCGCTTCGAGATGCATAACCCTGAACATCAAGTCCACATGTCGCGACATGTTGTCCACCGAAGCCGCCGCCAAAATCGCGATCTCTTCGGCCAGCAACACATTCAGGTTTTCACTGCCCACCACAATCGTCACGCTATCCGCCGGCAACGGCGAAATATCCAGCGTGAACTTTTGCAGCACCCGCGCCGCCGCCGCCTTATACGTCAGCAACTTCCCCGCGACGGAATACACCGCCAGCAACGTCCCGCTGGCGAGGTAGAAACCGAACTCGCCAATTTCATACTCGGCCTCGCCATCGAACAGCGCGGCCATCCTGAGTTGGCGGTCGCCGAGGTCTTCGTAATCGACGATGGCAACCCGCTGACGCTCGTCCCGCAAGGCTACTTCCGTGCCGTCCGGGTTGTAGCGGCCAGTGCCGGCGCCGATGTGGGTGATTTCGCCTTTCAGGCCCTGGTTCTTTGCCTGCAGCACTTCATCCAAACCTTTGGAGGTGAAGCGCACCAGGCGCGTAATGTCATCTGTCATGGCTGCGCCCTGAGGTCGTAGTCGTTAATGGTGTAGTGCTGGGCGACCCCTGCACTGTTAATTCGAGCAACCAGCGCCAATTCCGGCAGTGCGCCGTCCAGATACAACTCACCGTCGCTCAATGGGGCATCGAGTACCTGCGTGAGCGCGAGCTGACCTTCGGTCTCATGAACAACTGTGATCGTCGCCCGATCCCGCTCACTCTGCGCCGCATTGATGCGGCGGATCAGCCGGTTATGGTCACCGCTGGACCAAGTGCGCCCGATGATCGCCTGGACGTCGAAGGTGTAAGGCACACCCAGCGGGCGCTGTTGATACCAGGCGCTGATGTTGGGGGTGAAACCCAGCGACTCCACCGCGTAGCTCAAGGCCTTGGGCGTGCCCGCCTGGCGCTGGATCTGCCAGGACAGGGCCACGGTGAGGCGCTTTTCGGTTTCGCTGGCGTCGGCATCCCACTCACTGACGCCACGGTCGGCCGCCAGGTAGGGCAGGAATTGGGTGGGGGTTTGCAGCGGGTTCATCAACGCCGGAAACGGCGGCATGACCCGGTCGAGCAACTGCCCGAACCCCAGGTCCAAGGCTTTTTCCAGCGGTGAACTGTTGGCCGGCAACAGGCTTGCTTTGGGTTCCTCACTCATAGCGTGCGCACCTCCACCTCAACGCCCGTGCAATACGGGGCCTGGAACGCGGTGCTGATAATCGGCTGCAAGGGTTCGAGGATTTGCAGTTGCGCCGCGCCCGCACTGTGGATCGCGTAGTCGATCCAGCTCGGGTCCACTCGCCCTTCCAGGCGATGGCAGGAGTCGGCATAGGTTTGCAGCAGTTTCTGGGCGGCGACTTGGGTGAGCCCGGAGTCAGGGCCTGCATTGATCTTGGCCACCACACGAATTTTGTAGGGTTGAATCTGTGCCCCCTGCACGCTGACCAGGTCTGTCTCCGGTCGCACATCGGGCCGTGCGAAATGGCGTCGCACACCGTCGAGCAAATCGGTGGATGGCGTGCCGTCACCTTCCCGCGAAAGCACCGTGACCATCACTTCGCCCGGCGCGGTGCGGCGGGCGTTGCCGTCCTTGACCTGGGCGGCATAGCCGTCCGGGTCGAAGGTGTAGCTGACGGTCACCACGCCCGGTGTCGCACTTTGTACCTTCACCGCAGGGCGTTCACCCAGGGTGAAGACCTCGCGGCGATACTGCATCCGCGAGCCCGCCGCAGGAGCGTGGGGTGCCAGGTAGTAGCGCAGTCGAGCGTCGTCGTCGCTTTCCAGAGTCGGCGGCACCGGCGGGAAAGCCGCGGGGTCGCCCGGGTCGAGCACTTGGCGTTCCAGGCCCATGTCGGCCAGGCGGGCATCCAGGTTACTGCCGGTAGCCCACCACGCCAGCATCTGCTTGATGCGGGCGTTGTATTTGCGTTCGTGAGTCTGCAGGCGCACGCAAAACGCTTCCAGGGCCAGGGTCAGCAGCTCGCTTTCGTTGTCGAGGCTGACCTTGAGTTTGGCCGCGCTTTGCGGCGCTCGGGTGGCGACATAGTCGACGACAAACGCCTTGAATTCGGCCAGCAGCGGCTCGAACTCATCCACCGCAATGATGGCCGGCTCCGCCAGTTGGTTCTGGCCTGGGATCAGCATGCTCATGTCACGACCTCGAAGGTTTGTTGGCGGTTTTTCCAGGTGCCGGCGAACCGCAGCAGCAGGCCGGCGCCCTGGCGGGTGGCGACGATGACCTGGGGTTGAAAGTCGCCAATGCCGTTCTGGGTGTTGTAGAACGCCTGGGCAGCATGGCTTTGGGCGAGGATCAGCAAGTCATCGCCGAGGTTCTGGCCCAGCAGTTGCGGGATCATCGAGCCGTACAGCGGGCGCTTCTGACGAGTGCCCAGGGGGGTGGTCAGCGCTCGGGTGGCGCGCTGCACGAATTGCAGCCAGTCATCGACGGCTGCCCCGGTGTTGCGATCGATGCCGATCATGGGATGTCCTTATCACGGGCTGATGACCCGACCTTGGTGGTCCACCAGCGGGCCACTGAAGTGCGCGCCGCCGGCATCCAGCACCAGGCGGGTACCACCGATTTGCAGGATGATGCCTTGGGCGTTGAGGGTCAGGCCGGCAGCGCCGACCTTGACGTCGACTTGCTCGCGCGAACCGCTGAACGTGGTGGGGCCGTTGACCCAGTTGAAGGTGTGGCTGGCGTCGTCGTAATCGCTTTGGGTGCCGTCTTGATGGCGCCGCCGGGTCAATGTCGCCAGGCTCGAAACCGGCGGGAAGCGATCACTGTTCAAACCGAACAAGGCCACGGACTGCCCGCCACCTTCGCCGCCGCCATAGTTGAACAACAGGCATTGTTCACCCACGGACGGGATGCGGGTCTCGGTCTGCGTACCGGCGCTGGGGTTGAAAAAGCGGATGGCCGGGGTGAGCAATTCACCGTGGCTGACCTTGCAGGTATGACTGGCAGCGTCGACCTCCTGGCACACGCCGATGCGACAGAAGCTTTCGGCGCGACGATAAAGGTCTTCGAGCTGGGCTTCCATTTCCGCCAGGCGCTCGACAATCGGCCCCAGTTGCATGCGTAACAGCGCGTCGAACATGGGCTACTCCGACAGGGGTTTGTATTGAGCGGGGTCGTCAATGTTCGTGACGTCCCAGGTGCAGGCAAACAGCGGCTGGCCTGTGGGATCGTTGAGCAACACAGGCCCGATATAGAGGGTTTGGGTGAAAGAAACCGTCCAGATGTCATAGTCCATCCCTGCGCCAGCCCGCAGCGTGGGAGCAGCGACGATATTCGTCGGCAGATCACACTGTGGTTGGGGCAGGTTCCAGCGGTTATCCAGCACCAAATCCATGAGCTGGCTGGCCAGGTCGCAGGCGTCAAACGGCAAGGCGCCTGGCGCGACCATGGCCTTGAGCGAAATCGCCAAGGCGTGCGCCTTGCGCCCTTCGCGGGAGCGGATGCCCGGGCCGTTGCCCTCGACCGTGATCATCACGCCGGTTTCGCCCCCTGCGCCCTGGAAGTCCTGATGACTGCCGACCTTCAAATTCGGGAACGCAGCGTGCAGCGCCTCGCCGATGGCCTGGGGCAGTTGAGATGGCTTTTCAATAAGCGTCATTTAAGTAGCGTCCTTGCAGCGGTTACTGCGGGTCCTGGCGGGAACTTTCATTGATCCCGATGCGCTTGGCTGCCCACCGTTCATAAAGGCCGATGGCAACATCGGCACCGGCCATGGCGGTCAAGCACCCAATGGCGCCGGCGGTCCAGATCGACATGCCGGCGGCGTAGCACAGCATCAGCGCCGAAACCCCGCACACCATGCAGGCTCCAGAGCGCAGGGCGAGCCGGCGGATCAGCGACCAACCACGGGCGCCCTCCTTGTCTGCACGCCACATTTCGCCGGATACCCCGCCGATCACTGCCAATACGATGACCAGCCAGATAGGCATTTCCGCTAACGCTTGCTGTTCATTTGTCATGTCACGCCTCCTGGCTGAGCACTAGATAGTCCGTTTTTCATTTACACATGCTTCGATAGGTAGGCATTCCAAAAAGCCCGGTCGCCCGGGCTTTTCAGTAATGATGTCCTCGAACTTTCGGCGCTACTGGCGCGGTACGGTTCTTTCCTCAATGTTTTTCCGACCACGATCCCTGTCTGCCGGATAACTGCTTCTGGTGCTTTACGCTGCACACCCGGGTCAGTTGCCAACCCTCTGAACCGTTATTAGGCCGGTTCATCGCTGCCTGTTTTGTGCTTCCTGTCAAGAAAGCCGGTTGAAACTAAAGAGCGTCGGCATCCTTGCCGGTGTTGCCTGGCATCCCTGCCATCGCTTCGATGGCGTCCTTGCCGATGTTGCGTGCCTTCCTTGTCTTCCCTGGCAGCATCCTTGCCGCCTCCACCAAGCCTTGTTGGCTGGCTTGAGACAAAGAATATGCATGTATGCATATACAGTCAATGCGTAAATGCATTTATTTTTGCACTGGAAATGCGCATGTGCATTTTCGGCCTTGTGGACAAAGGGTTTGGCGATTTTCTACGGGCGAAAAAAAGCCCGCACAATGGCGGGCTGTGTCTTACGCGTGAGGGTTAACGGGCGTACATGCCCCACCAGAACACATGGCCGAGGATGCTGATCTGCTCATCCTGGATATCCTGGAAGCTATAGTCCTCGTCCGGGTGCTCGTCACGGTTGAAACTGCGCAGGCGAATTCCGGAAGGCAGGCGGTAGAGCTGCTTCACGCGCAACTGGCCATTGTGATTGATGGCATACAGGTCGCCATCGACGATATCGCCAATGCCACTCTTGCCCGCATTCACCCCCACCGTGGCGCCGTCGCGCAGCACCGGCAACATGCTGTTGCCACGTACCGTCACACACTTGGCCTGGTCGAACTGCACACCGTTATGTCGCAGGCTGCGCTTGCCGAAACGCAGGCTGGCCTTCTCGCTTTCCTCGATGACGAATCTTCCTGATCCAGCAGCCAATTCAACCTCGCGCAGAAAGGGGATCGACACCTCGTCATCATTAACGGGCGTGTCGTCATCCCACAGGCTTATGTCCTTGAGTTCCGAATGCATCGGGTCGCGCCCTTCATCCCGCTGCGCACCCACTGCCGCGCGCCCGCGCAGGTAATCGGTGCCCACGCGAAAGTACTCGGCGATGCGGGAAATGTGCTTGTCCGACGGATCAACGATCTTGCCGCTGAGGATCCGGGACAACGTGGATTGAGGCACGCCGGTACGCCGGTGAAGCTCCGTGGGGGAGATCCGGTCGCGGTCCAGCAGCTCTCTTAAGACGATAGAAACGTTGCGTTTTTGCATAGCGCGGATATTGACGGGAGTTTTGAGGGTTGGCAAATGCTAATTTGCATATTTTATGCATTTGCCATGCCTTTTGTCTGCCCACTTATGACCTGCGAAGCGCCAACCTCGCGTGTTAACCTTGCGGCCATTGCAAAATCAGCCGGGCCAGTGCCCCATCTTTGCCCCACCACTTTCAACGAACTTGCCAACTATCTGATGAGTAAAAACACTTCCGATCTGTCCTCCCACACGCCGATGATGCAGCAGTACTGGCGCCTGAAGAACCAGCACCCTGATCAGTTGATGTTCTATCGCATGGGCGACTTCTACGAGATCTTCTATGAAGACGCAAAGAAGGCCGCCAAGCTGCTGGACATCACCCTGACCGCGCGCGGGCAGTCGGCGGGGCAGTCGATTCCGATGTGTGGGATTCCTTACCATTCGTTGGAAGGTTACCTGGTCAAGTTGGTGAAGCTGGGCGAATCGGTGGTGATCTGTGAGCAGATCGGCGATCCGGCGACCAGCAAAGGCCCAGTCGAGCGCCAAGTGGTGCGGATCATCACGCCGGGAACGGTGAGTGACGAGGCGTTGCTGGATGAGCGGCGCGACAACCTGATCGCGGCGGTGCTGGGCGATGAGCGCTTGTTCGGTCTTTCCGTATTGGATATCACCAGCGGCAACTTCAGCGTGCAGGAGATCAAGGGTTGGGAAAACCTGCTGGCGGAGTTGGAGCGCATCAATCCGGTGGAGCTGTTGATCCCGGATGATTGGCCGAAGGATTTGCCCGCAGAAAAACGCCGTGGGACCAAACGTCGTGCGCCGTGGGATTTCGAACGCGATTCGGCGCTGAAAAGCCTGTGCCAGCAGTTCTCGGTGCAAGACCTCAAAGGCTTCGGCTGCGAGACCCTGACCCTGGCGATCGGCGCCGCCGGTTGCTTGCTCAGCTATGCCAAGGAAACCCAGCGCACCGCCCTGCCCCATTTGCGCAGCCTGCGTCATGAGCGCCTGGACGACACCGTGGTGCTGGATGGCGCCAGCCGTCGCAACCTGGAGCTGGATACCAACCTGGCGGGTGGGCGCGACAACACGTTGCAATCGGTCGTGGACCGTTGCCAGACCGCGATGGGCAGCCGTTTGCTGACGCGCTGGTTGAACCGTCCGCTGCGCGACCTCGGCGTGCTGCAAGCCCGTCAGTCCTCCATTACTTGCCTGCTGGATGGCTATCGCTTTGAAAAGCTGCAGCCGCAGCTGAAGGAAATCGGCGATATCGAACGCATCCTGGCGCGGATCGGCCTGCGCAACGCGCGGCCCCGTGACCTCGCGCGCCTGCGCGATGCCCTTGGCGCGTTGCCGCAACTGCAAGTGGCGATGACCGAACTGGACACGCCGCATCTGCAACAACTTGCAGTCACCGCAGGCACTTATCCGGATCTCGCGGCCCTGCTGGAAAAAGCCATTATCGATAATCCGCCGGCGATCATCCGTGACGGCGGCGTGCTCAAAACCGGTTACGACACCGAGCTGGACGAGCTGCAGTCGCTGAGCGAGAACGCCGGGCAGTTCCTGATTGATCTGGAAGCCCGTGAAAAAGCCCGAACGGGCCTGGCCAACCTGAAGGTCGGCTACAACCGCGTGCACGGCTACTTTATCGAGCTGCCGAGCAAGCAGGCCGAGTCGGCCCCGATCGACTATCAGCGGCGCCAGACCCTCAAGGGTGCCGAGCGCTTTATCACGCCGGAGCTCAAAGAGTTTGAAGACAAGGCCCTGTCGGCCAAAAGCCGTGCCCTGGCTCGGGAAAAGATGCTCTATGAAGCCTTGCTCGAAGGCCTGATCAGCCGTCTGGCACCGCTGCAAGACACCGCCGCCGCCCTGGCCGAACTGGATGTGTTGAGCAACCTGGCCGAACGCGCACTGAACCTTGACCTGAACTGCCCGCGCTTCGTCAGCGAGCCGTGCATGCGGATCGTCCAGGGGCGTCACCCGGTGGTGGAACAAGTGTTGACCACCCCGTTCGTGGCCAATGATTTGTCGCTGGACGACGATACCCGCATGCTGGTGATCACCGGTCCGAACATGGGCGGTAAATCCACCTACATGCGCCAGACCGCATTGATTGTGTTGCTGGCGCACATCGGCAGTTTTGTACCGGCTGCCAGCTGCGAGCTGTCGCTGGTGGACCGCATTTTCACGCGGATCGGTTCCAGCGACGACCTGGCCGGTGGCCGCTCGACCTTTATGGTAGAAATGAGCGAAACCGCCAATATTCTGCACAACGCCACCGAGCGCAGCCTGGTGCTGATGGACGAAGTCGGTCGCGGCACCAGCACTTTCGACGGCCTGTCCCTGGCGTGGGCGGCGGCTGAACGCCTGGCGCATCTGCGTGCCTATACGCTGTTCGCCACCCACTACTTCGAACTGACCGTATTGCCGGAAAGCGAGCCGCTGGTCGCCAACGTGCACCTCAACGCTACTGAGCACAACGAGCGCATCGTGTTCCTGCACCACGTGCTGCCAGGCCCGGCCAGCCAGAGTTACGGCCTGGCTGTGGCCCAGTTGGCTGGCGTGCCCAACGATGTGATCACCCGCGCCCGTGAACACCTCAGCCGCCTTGAAACCACGGCCCTGCCCCACGAAACCGTGGTCGCAAACCCGGCCAAGGCGCCCCGCAAGCCCAGTACGCCGCATCAGAGCGATATGTTCGCCAGCCTGCCTCATCCGGTGCTGGATGAGTTGGCTAAACTTGATGTGGACGACTTGACGCCGCGAAAAGCGCTCGAAATGTTATATGCACTGAAGACTCGGATATAACGCAGACGCTTGCAAGCTGGTAGACTCTCGCGCGGTTTGGGATGCTGCAGGCTCTTAGCCTGGCCTGCAGACTATCGCTCCCGAACCTCGCGAGCCCTGCCACAAAGGGTTTCGCTGCCGCCGCCTGAGGAGAAAATTAGAAATGACCTTCGTCGTCACCGACAACTGCATCAAGTGCAAGTACACCGACTGCGTAGAAGTGTGTCCGGTGGACTGCTTTTACGAAGGCCCGAACTTCCTGGTCATCCACCCGGATGAGTGCATCGACTGCGCCCTGTGTGAACCGGAATGCCCGGCCGTCGCGATTTTCTCCGAGGACGAAGTCCCGGCAGAGATGCAGGAATTCATTCAGCTGAACGTCGAGCTGGCGGAAATCTGGCCGAACATCACCGAACGCAAAGACCCGATGCCGGATGCAGCGGAGTGGGATGGTAAAAAAGGCAAGATTGCAGACCTCGAACGCTGATAGCGTCGTCGCGTCGCCCCACCCAAAAAGGCCCCTTGCGGGCCTTTTTGCGTTTCTGGGTGAGCCGTTGCTTTTCTACAGGCAAAAAAAGGGGCGGTTTGACCCGCCCACATTTTTTCCCTAGTCCCTGTATTCCTTTTCATCATCCTGATGAATCGCATCCTGCGACGTTCCTTTAAACCATCGTTCCTTGATGGCCGTGTCAATCCGTGGACACGGGGCTGATGTTAGAGAGTTCCAAAGGAAGTTCAACGGGATGCGTCCAGCCACTGCGCCAACGACCACCACCAAAACTCGATAAATAATTCTTATATTTCAAACAATTAGAAAAATCTCTCGACGATTCGAGGCGCCCGTGCAGGGCAAAAAAACCAAACACTTACGAAAAAGTAAGCGAATGCTTACACCCGCAATTGCGTAAAAGCGCGAGCGCGCCTCATTGACTATCTTGCAGGCAAGAAAAAGCCCCGACAGTGTCGAGGCTTCTTTCCCTGCAACCTGCTCAGTCTTCGCTGACGGTAATCGTCGGCATTGCTGGCGCGGCGGCCTCCTGCAAGACAATCCTTGCGCCCACATGGCGCGCCAGCTCTTGATAGATCATGGCGATCTGGCTGTCCGGCTCAGCCATCACGGTAGGCTTGCCACCATCGGCTTGCTCACGAATCAGCATCGACAGGGGCAACGAGGCCAGCAATTCGACGCCGTACTGGGTCGCCAGCTTCTCGCCTCCGCCTTCACCAAACAGGTGCTCGGCATGCCCGCAGTTGGAACAGATGTGCACCGCCATGTTTTCCACGACACCGAGTACCGGGATGTTGACCTTGCGGAACATCTCCACACCTTTCTTCGCGTCGAGCAGCGCCAGGTCCTGGGGCGTGGTCACGATCACCGAGCCGGCCACCGGGACCTTCTGCGCCAGGGTCAGCTGGATGTCACCGGTACCCGGCGGCATGTCGATCACCAGGTAATCCAGGTCGCCCCAGGCGGTCTGGGTGACCAATTGCAGCAGCGCACCGGACACCATCGGCCCGCGCCAGACCATCGGCGTGTTGTCATCGGTGAGAAAAGCCATGGACATCACTTCCACGCCCAAGGACTCGATAGGCACAAACCACTTCTGATCCTTCACTTTGGGGCGCGTACCTTCGGCGATACCGAACATCACACCCTGGCTCGGGCCGTAGATATCCGCATCGAGAATGCCCACCCGCGCGCCTTCGCGGGCCAGGGCCAGGGCCAGGTTGGCCGCCGTGGTCGATTTACCCACGCCGCCCTTGCCGGAGGCCACCGCCACCACGTTCTTGACGTTGGCCAGCCCCGGAATTTGTGCCTGGGCCTTGTGCGGGGCAATCACGCACTGGATGTCGACCTTGGCGGAACCGACGCCGTCGAGGCCCTCGATGGCCATTTGCAACATCTGCGCCCAGCCGCTTTTGAACAGGCCGGCGGCATAGCCCAACTCCAGCAGGACCGACACCTGGTCGCCCTGAACCTCGATGGCCCGCACACAACCGGCACTGACCGGGTCCTGGTTCAAATAGGGGTCGGTGTACTGGCGAAGAACGGCTTCCACCGCTGCGCGATTGACGGCGCTCATGGGCTACTCCCGAAAAAGACTGACTGAAACAGGCGGCTATCCTAACCGTTCCCGTCGCCCAACGGCATGCGTTTCGAACGCCGGGATGATTTTGAAACAACGCCACGGGGTGAAATATATTTCCCGGCGCTTTATAGTGGCCGACCTCCGTTTCATCAAGTAGCCGAGCCCCATGTCCGAGCCACGCAAGATCCTCGTCACCAGCGCCCTGCCCTATGCCAATGGTTCCATCCATCTTGGCCATATGCTTGAGTACATCCAGACCGATATGTGGGTGCGCTTCCAGAAGCATCGCGGCAATCAATGCATTTATGTCTGCGCGGACGACGCCCACGGTTCGGCCATCATGTTGCGCGCCGAAAAAGAAGGGATCACGCCAGAACAACTGATCGCCAATGTGCAGGCTGAACACAGCGCCGACTTTGCCGAGTTCCTGGTGGATTTCGACAACTTCCACTCGACCCACTCCGAAGAAAACCGCGAGCTGTCGAGCCAGATCTACCTGCGGCTCAAGGATGCCGGGCACATCGACCAGCGTTCGGTCACCCAGTATTTCGACCCGGAAAAGAAAATGTTCCTGGCCGACCGCTTCATCAAGGGCACCTGCCCGAAATGCGGCTCCGAAGACCAGTACGGCGACAACTGTGAGAAATGCGGTGCCACCTACGCACCTACCGACCTGAAAGATCCGAAGTCGGCCATCTCCGGCGCCACCCCGGTACTGAAGGACTCCCAGCACTTCTTCTTCAAGCTCCCGGATTTCCAGCAGATGCTGCAAGCCTGGACCCGCAGCGGCACCCTGCAGGACGCCGTGGCCAACAAACTGTCCGAGTGGCTCGACAGCGGCCTGCAACAGTGGGACATCTCCCGCGATGCGCCGTACTTCGGTTTCGAGATCCCGGGCGAACCTGGCAAGTACTTCTATGTATGGCTGGATGCGCCGATCGGCTACATGGCCAGCTTCAAGAACCTGTGCGACCGCACCCCGGCGCTGGACTTCGACGCGTTCTGGGGCAAGGACTCCACCGCCGAGCTGTATCACTTCATCGGCAAGGACATCGTCAACTTCCACGCACTGTTCTGGCCGGCGATGCTTGAAGGTTCGGGCTACCGCAAGCCGACCGGCATTGCCGTACACGGCTACCTGACGGTCAACGGCCAGAAGATGTCCAAGTCCCGTGGCACCTTCATCAAGGCGCGCACGTACCTGGACCATCTGTCGCCGGAATACCTGCGTTATTACTACGCCTCCAAGCTGGGCCGTGGCGTCGACGACCTGGACCTGAACCTGGAAGACTTCGTACAGAAGGTCAACTCGGACCTGGTCGGCAAGGTGGTCAACATCGCCAGCCGTTGCGCCGGTTTTATCCACAAGGGCAACGCCGGCCTGCTGGTCGCCGAAAACGCCGCGCCGGAGCTGACCGAAGCCTTCACGGCCGCTGCGCCAAGCATCGCCGACGCCTATGAAGCCCGCGACTTTGCCCGCGCCATGCGCGAAATCATGGGCCTGGCCGACCGAGCCAACGCCTGGATCGCCGACAAGGCACCGTGGTCGCTGAACAAGCAGGAAGGCAAGCAGGCTGAAGTGCAGGCGATCTGCGCCACGGGCGTCAACCTGTTCCGCCAGTTGGTGATCTTTCTCAAGCCGGTACTGCCACTGCTGGCCGCCGACGCCGAAGCGTTCCTGAACGTCGCGCCGTTGACCTGGAACGATCACGCCACCTTGCTCGGCAACCATCAGTTGAATGAGTTCAAGCCACTGATGACCCGCATCGACCCGGCCAAAGTCCAGGCCATGACCGACGCTTCGAAAGAAGACCTGACTGCCAGCCAGACCGACACCGGCGAGTCCGCCACGACCGGCAACGGCGAGCTGGCCAAGGACCCGATTTCTCCGGAAATCGAGTTTGACGCCTTTGCGGCCGTGGACCTGCGTGTTGCACTGATCGTCAAGGCCGAAGCAGTAGAGGGTGCCGACAAGCTGCTGCGCCTGACCTTGGACATTGGTGACGAGCGACGCAATGTCTTCTCCGGGATCAAGAGCGCGTATCCGGACCCGTCCAAACTCGACGGGCGCCTGACCATGATGATCGCCAACCTCAAGCCACGGAAGATGAAGTTCGGCATTTCCGAAGGCATGGTGATGGCGGCAGGCCCTGGCGGCGAAGAAATCTACCTGCTCAGCCCGGACAGCGGCGCAAAGCCGGGCCAACGCATCAAATAACCGGCTGTGTAGTGAGCGGGCTTGCCCGCGCTGGGTGGCGCAGCCGCCCCAATAAGGACGCCGCAGTAGTTTCAGAAACACCAAGGCGCCTGGATTTGGGGAGGCTTCGCCCCAATAAGGACGCCGCAGTAGTTTCAGAAACACCAAGACGCCTGGATTTGGGGCGGCTGCGCCACCCAGCGCGGGGCAAGCCCGCTCACTACAAGCCCTGTTTGTTCAACTGGCATGCCAATGGTCACGAACCTGATTCAACGTATCGACGCGCTGCTGCCGCAGACCCAATGCGGCAAATGCGGGCATCCGGGCTGCAAGCCTTATGCTGAGGGTGTCGCCCTTGGTGAGGCGATCAACAAGTGCCCTCCCGGTGGGGAGGAAACCATCGCCGGCCTGGCGCAATTGCTGAAAGTGCCGATTCTGGCGCTGGATACCAGCCGAGGAGAAGCCCCGGCCCAAGTCGCCTACATCCGAGAAGCCGAATGCATCGGTTGCACCAAGTGCATCCAGGCCTGCCCGGTAGACGCGATTGTCGGAGCCGCCAAGTTGATGCATACCGTTATCATCGATGAGTGCACAGGTTGCGACCTTTGTGTCGCGCCCTGCCCGGTCGATTGCATTGAGATGCGCCCAGCGACCTCTGTGTTGCCGATTGTGGGTGGCCTGGCAGCTAATGACCACCAGCACCATGAACGCGGCCTCAAGCGCGACCGGGCACGACGGCGCTTCGAGCAGCGTAATGCCCGCCTGCAACGCGAAGAAGCGCGCAAGCTCGACGAACGCCTGGCACGGGCCAAGCGCTCGGCGCCGGTTATGCCCATGCCGACCGATTCAGCCCAGGACGCTGCGGTCAAAAAAGCCAAAATCACGGTCGCAATGAGTCGCGCTCAGTTGCACAAATCCTTGAAAGCTTTTGGTCACCCACCGACCTTTGAGCAACAGTCGCAACTGATCGTGCTGCAACAGCAGTTCGAAGCGGCGGAGCAGGCCCTCGCGGCCCTGGAGGTCCCCAGCCCGACAGCGCTGCCGAGTCAAAAAGACCCAGCGCTCAAGCGCGCAAAAATCCAACTGGCAATGCGTCGCGCCGAACTGAAAAAAGCCCAGGACCTGAACGCTGACCAACAGCAATTGGCAACCTTGAGCGCAGCGCTGGTCAGCGCCGAGCAAGCCTTGCATGACGCTGAGAATGACAGCGAGCAACCCAGGCCCGACTTGCAGCGCGTAGAAAAACGCCCCATCGACGCAGAACTGCGCCAGTTGAAAACCGCCTTGGCCTATGCCCGGGCCGAGGTCAGCAAGTTACAACGCCAACCTGGCTGCAGCGCGACTGAGCTGGACGCCGCACAGCACAAGCTGGACGAGGCACAGCGCCAAGTGAACGCGCGTACCGGCGCGTAAGCCGCGACAGACGCTGCCGGGTGTGCGGATGATGGTTTATCCTGCACGACCCGGCCCCCCACCTTTGAACACTACGCTGCCCGCTTGCAAGGAAACGCCCGCCCCATGAACGCTGCCAAACGCCTGGAAATTTTCCGCAGGTTTCACGAAGACAATCCCGAACCCAAAACCGAGCTGGCCTACTCGTCGCCGTTCGAGTTGTTGATTGCGGTGATCCTTTCGGCTCAGTCCACGGACGTTGGCGTCAACAAGGCCACGGCCAAACTGTATCCGGTGGCCAATACACCGGAGGCCATTTACGCCTTGGGGGTGGACGGCTTGTCGGAATACATCAAGACCATCGGCTTGTACAACAGCAAGGCCAAGAACGTCATTGAGACCTGCCGCCTGCTGATTGAACTACATGGCAGTGAAGTGCCGCAGACCCGTGAAGCGCTGGAAGCGCTCCCCGGTGTGGGCCGAAAAACCGCTAACGTCGTACTCAATACGGCATTCCGGCAACTGACCATGGCGGTGGACACGCATATCTTCCGCGTCAGCAACCGTACCGGGATTGCTCGCGGCAAAAACGTGGTGGAGGTGGAAAAACAATTGATGAAGTTCGTGCCCAAGCCGTATTTGCTCGATTCCCACCACTGGCTGATCCTGCACGGGCGATATGTCTGCCAGGCCCGCAAACCACGCTGCGGGAGCTGCCGCATCGAAGACCTGTGCGAATACAAGGACAAGACGTCCGACGATTGAGTGATCATTAGTTTTTGCAATCAATCGATTGAAAAAATCTTTTTTACCCGATCATGGATTATCGTTATAAGGAGCGCCAACGGCAGTCTTAGCCTGGAGTTAACCTTATGAGCACTGGCAAAGAACAACTGGATGTAGAAGACGACCTCATTGCAGAGGCGGATGACGAAGGAGATGCCCCTGTTGTAGAGGTGGCCAAGACCAATTTGAGCAAACGCCGCACTATCGACAATCTTCTGGAAGAGCGACGCTTGCAAAAACAGCTGGCCGATTACGACTTCGATCTCTGATCGACTCGTGAACGACCGGAAGCCTCCCTGACGGAGGCTTTTTTGCCGGTATACGAATGCCGGAGCGGTGGAATGTCTTAACTCATACCAACCCGTTGCGCTGGGCCAGTTCAATCAGGTCGACGAGGGAGCGGGCATTGAGCTTGAGTAGCAAGCGGGTCTTATAGGTGCTGACGGTCTTGTTGCTCAGGAACATACCGTCGGCAATCTCCTTGTTGGTCTTGCCCCGGGCCAGTTGCTGCAGCACCATCATCTCTCGCCCCGACAAGCGCTCGACCATGTCAGCTTCACTGGCGTTGCCCATGGTGGAGCGCACCGAATTAAGCGCCTGGTTCGGAAAATAGCTGTAGCCGGAAAGCACCGCCTTGATGGCACTCAACAACTCGGTCAGGTCCTGCTGCTTGCACACATAACCGGCCGCCCCAGCCTGCATGCAGCGCATGGAAAAATGCCCCGGGGCCTGGGATGTCAGTACCAACACCTTGAACGGTGCAGGTTGTTTGGTTGAAGCCAGCCGGCAAATGACTTCCAGCCCATCGAGCTTGGGAATTCCGATGTCCAGTATGACAATGTCCGGCGTATGTTCCCGTGCAAGTTGCAAGGCATCGACACCGTTATCAGTCTCGGCAACGACCTCATAACCATGACGTTCCATCAGCATGCGCACAGCAAGACGAATGACGGGATGATCATCCACGATCAGCACTTTATTCATGAGAAAGTCCAATTTCGCTGTTCGAATTATTTAGAGCAAGCACAATAGCCTAGTCGTTTCATAGTTGGCATAGCGTTACCCCCCGAGCAACAGCAAGCAGAGACCCAACCCACAACGATATAAGAATTAACCTACAAAAAACCAACAACTCGGATGTGTCGAGTTTTATAAGACCTTTCAGACCTTTCCGGGCTTTTACATATTTTGAGTGAAATCTCCAGCGGGTATGGGGCATGCGGTAAACGCGGCGCACACACCTTTCAGCAAATGCCCCTTGCCTCTTGCCTGTACACGGGAAAGCCGGCATAAAAAAATCGACTGCTTTAGTTCCATTTAACATATTTTCTTACACCCAAAATTCCTACAGACGTTTCAGCGCCAAATGGCTTCGCTGTACTTTTGTGAGTGAATTTCCTGTAAGGCTAGTTCCTGTTCAGGTGTAAAAAATTCATTCCCCCTACAAAATTCAATTATCCCTGGAGCAAATCAAACGAAATAAAAATCGCCAACTACAAAACTATCAACAGGCGTTTATAACTTTAAACACTTCACTCCGGTTAAAAATAACAGGCAAAAAAAAATGGCCCCTTGAGCAAAGGGCCATTTTCACTGCGGGCGAATCACTCAGAACAACGAGCGACCTTTGTTGGCCGCGATGCGCATGCGCAATGCGTTCAACTTGATAAAGCCTGCCGCGTCCGCCTGGTTGTAGGCGCCGCCATCTTCTTCGAAAGTGGCGATGTTCGCGTCGAACAACGACTCATCGGACTTGCGACCGGTGACGATCACATTGCCCTTGTACAGCTTCAGGCGCACAACGCCGTTCACGTGGACCTGGGAAGCGTCGATCATCTGTTGCAGCATCAGACGCTCAGGGCTCCACCAGTAGCCGGTGTAGATCAGGCTGGCGTACTTGGGCATCAACTCATCTTTGAGGTGTGCCACTTCACGGTCCAGGGTGATGGACTCGATGGCACGGTGAGCGCGCAGCATGATGGTGCCGCCTGGGGTTTCGTAGCAGCCGCGGGACTTCATGCCCACGTAACGGTTCTCAACGATGTCGAGACGACCGATACCGTGCTCACCGCCGATACGGTTCAGGGTCGCCAGTACGGTGGCCGGGGTCATTTCGACGCCGTCCAGCGCGACGATGTCGCCGTTGCGGTAAGTCAGTTCCAGGTACTGCGGCTTGTCGGGCGCGTTCTCCGGGGAGACGGTCCAACGCCACATGTCTTCCTCGTGCTCGGTCCAGGTGTCTTCCAACACGCCGCCTTCGTAGGAGATGTGCAGCAGGTTGGCGTCCATCGAGTACGGGGATTTCTTCTTGCCGTGACGCTCGATCGGGATTGCGTGCTTTTCAGCGTAATCCATCAGCTTTTCACGGGACAGCAGGTCCCATTCGCGCCAAGGTGCAATCACTTTTACGCCGGGCTTGAGCGCATAGGCGCCCAATTCAAAACGGACCTGGTCGTTGCCCTTGCCGGTGGCGCCATGGGAAATGGCGTCGGCGCCGGTTTCATTGGCGATTTCGATCAGACGCTTGGCGATGAGCGGACGCGCGATCGAAGTACCCAGCAGGTACTCGCCTTCGTAGACGGTGTTGGCGCGAAACATCGGGAAGACGAAATCGCGGACGAATTCTTCGCGCAGGTCGTCAATGTAGATCTCTTTCACGCCCATGGCTTGCGCCTTGGCACGTGCAGGTTCGACCTCTTCGCCCTGACCCAGGTCAGCGGTGAAGGTCACCACTTCACAGTTATAAGTATCCTGCAGCCACTTGAGGATCACCGAAGTGTCCAGGCCGCCGGAATACGCGAGAACGACCTTGTTTACGTCGGCCATGCCATCACTCCACGGGGTTGTACGGAAAGGCGTCGATTCTACCGACCAAAACCGTGAATTTACAGAGGCGCGACAGCAAATGAAGATAAAGCGACAGATTATGTCGAGCGGGCGACCGATGGTCGCACCTTATGAGCGCGCTTTATGAAATATGCGCGGGGTTGCTTGGGGCTGCGGTCGAAGGCGCCGGTTTCTCGGGCGCCGCGACCCGTTCAAGCTGGATATTCACGCGACGGTTGCGCGCACGGTTGGCCGCATTGGTGTTGGGCGCCAGTGGGTAGCTTTCGCCGTGGAAACGCAGAGTGATTTGCGATTCTGGAATACCGTTGGCCTTGAAGTAGTCCATCACCGCCAGCGCACGACGCCGCGACACATCGCGGTTGGTCAGGCGATTACCGCTGTTATCGGAATGGCCGTTCAACTCGATATGATTGACCGTGGGATCGGCTTTCATGAACGCAAGAATCACCGACAGCTTTTTCTTGGCCGCCGCATCCAGCTCGATACCACCGCCAGGGAACCCGACCTCGGTCTGCTTGACCTGATCGTAATTCATCGGCAGCAACTTTGCGGTGCACAACTGATAATCGTTGTAGGCCTTGCTGAACTTCACCGGCAGCAGGCGAATTTCCGAATAGCCGCCTTCACGCGCGTAATGCCGCACGGTTGGGCTACGCCCTTCCAGTAAACCACTGAACAGACGACCGGCTTGGGCCTGGGAGCTATTGAACAACACGTCGCCGCTGCCGACCCGCACGGCACCCAGGTTGATATCACCGCGGCCGGGTTGCCAGGGAGCAGCGGCGGCCAACAAGGTAGCTGAACCGGCACCCAGCGACCCGTTAAAGGCTTTCAGACGAAACGTCGCCTGCTCGCCGGCCCGGCGCACGAACTCACCAGAGCCGAAATCGGTGATCGGCTGGGTCAGACGGCACTCGAACTGATCGCCCTCCACCTTCCACTCAATATTCTCCAGGCGTGTCTGGAACGTGAGGGCCATCACAGGCAGGCTGGCGAACGCACTGAGCAGGGCTAGATAATGCTGGCGCACGGGAGGCTCCACTGGTTTCTACAACACTTCAAAGCGTCATACATCGTTAAGGCATACCCGGGGATATCGGTCGCATCCTGCAAAACTTGATAGCGAGTGCCTGCAAGAGTCTTTTCCGGTAGCATTCCCACCAGATTGACCCGCCTGGAATCCCCAATGTCCGACCGCCTGACCCTGCTGCGTCCCGACGACTGGCATATTCATCTTCGCGATGGTGCTGCGTTACCCCAAACTGTGGCTGATGTCGCGCGCACGTTCGGCCGCGCCATCATCATGCCTAACCTGGTACCGCCGGTGCGTAATGCCGCCGAAGCCGATGCCTATCGCCAGCGTATCCTCGCTGCACGGCCGGCCGGCAGCCGCTTCGAACCGCTGATGGTGCTCTACCTGACCGACCGCACCCAACCTGACGAGATCCGCCAGGCCAAAGCCAGCGGTTTCGTGCATGCCGCCAAGTTGTATCCGGCGGGCGCGACCACCAATTCCGATTCCGGCGTGACCAGTATCGACAAGATCCTGCCGGCCATCGAAGCCATGGCCGAAGTCGGCATGCCGTTGCTGATCCACGGTGAAGTCACCCGTGGCGATGTCGACGTATTCGATCGTGAAAAGATTTTCATCGACGAGCATATGCGCCGGGTGGTCGATCTGTTCCCGACCCTCAAGGTCGTGTTCGAACACATCACCACAGCCGACGCCGTGCAGTTCGTCACCGAGGCTTCGGCCAACGTCGGCGCTACCATCACCGCCCACCACCTGCTCTACAACCGCAACCACATGCTGGTAGGCGGGATTCGGCCTCACTTCTATTGCCTGCCGATCCTCAAGCGCAACACCCACCAGGTGGCCTTGCTGGATGCGGCGACCAGCGGCAACCCGAAGTTCTTCCTCGGCACCGACTCCGCCCCCCACGCCCAGCACGCCAAGGAAGCCGCGTGCGGTTGTGCCGGCTGCTATACCGCGTATGCGGCGATCGAGTTGTATGCCGAAGCGTTCGAACAGCGTAACGCCCTGGACAAGCTCGAAGGCTTCGCCAGCCTCAATGGCCCGCGTTTCTACGGCCTGCCGGCGAATACCGACCGTATTACCCTGGTCCGTGAAGACTGGACCGCCCTTGCCAGCCTGCCGTTCGGCGAGCTGACTGTCATCCCGCTGCGCGCCGGTGAAACACTGCGCTGGCGCCTGCTGGAGGAAAACACGTGAGTGAAGACCATTTCGACGACGAACACGAGCACAGTGGCGGCGGCTCCCGTCACCCGATGGCCGAGCGGTTTCGCGGCTATCTGCCGGTTGTCATCGACGTAGAAACCGGTGGTTTCAATTGCGCCACCGACGCGCTGCTGGAAATTGCCGCCACCACCATCGGCATGGATGAACAGGGTTTCGTGTACCCGGAGCACACCCACTTCTTCCGTGTCGAGCCGTTCGAAGGCGCCAACATCGAAGCGGCAGCCCTGGAATTTACCGGCATCAAGCTGGACCACCCGCTGCGCATGGCTGTAAGTGAAGAAGCGGCACTGACCGATATCTTCCGTGGCGTACGCAAGGCGCTGAAGGCCAATGGCTGCAAGCGTGCAATCCTGGTGGGGCACAACAGCAGCTTCGACCTGGGCTTCCTGAACGCCGCCGTGGCGCGGCTGGACATGAAGCGCAATCCGTTCCATCCGTTCTCCAGCTTCGACACGGCAACGCTCGCCGGCCTGGCTTACGGCCAGACGGTATTGGCCAAGGCGTGCCAGGCAGCCGGTATCGACTTTGACGGTCGCGAGGCCCACTCGGCACGCTACGACACCGAGAAGACCGCCGAGCTGTTCTGCGGCATCGTCAACCGTTGGAAAGACATGGGCGGCTGGGAAGACTTCAACGACTGAAGTCATACCCCGCACATAAAAAAACCGGCCTTCTCAGGCCGGTTTTTTTGTACCGAGATTCTGGCTTACAGCTTGCCAGCGTTCTCGGTCAGGTAAGCCGCAACGCCTTCTGGCGAAGCGTTCATGCCTTTGTCGCCTTTTTTCCAGTTGGCAGGGCAAACTTCGCCGTGCTCTTCGTGGAATTGCAAAGCGTCAACCAGACGGATCAGCTCTTCCATGTTACGGCCCAGCGGCAGGTCGTTGATGATCTGCGAACGTACGACGCCCTTGTCATCGATCAGGAATGCGCCACGGAAAGCCACGCCGCCTTCGGACTCAACGTCGTAGGCTTTGGCAATCTCGTGCTTCATGTCGGCAGCCATGGTGTATTTGACTTTGCCGATACCGCCATCATTGATGGCAGTGTTGCGCCAAGCGTTGTGGGTGAAATGGGAGTCGATGGAAACGGCTACCACTTCAACGTTGCGCGCCTTGAAATCGTCCATGCGGTGGTCCAGAGCGATCAGCTCCGAAGGGCAGACGAAGGTGAAGTCCAGCGGGTAGAAGAACACCAGGCCGTATTTGCCTTTGATGGCTTCAGACAGTTTGAAGCTGTCTACGATTTCGCCGTTGCCGAGGACGGCAGGTACGTCGAAATCCGGGGCTTGTTTACCGACGAGTACGCTCATGGGGTATCTCCTGATGTGAGGTGACGATTGAAGTAAAAGGACCGGTCGCGAGTCTGCCGCATTCCGACGACAGCCCTGTGACGCAGTCACGCTTCGTGAAGACCGACCATCATACACTGAAAAAACCGTTCGTCAGTGCGGGCGCAGTGCCAGTAACGGACCCTACGATTCTACTTTGACAATCATTCTCGTTAACATTAAGATCCACCGCACTTAAGCCTCAAACCTGCGACGGTTCTCCCTTATGTATGTCTGCCTCTGCACTGGCGTCACCGACGGACAAATCCGCGAAGCAATCTACGAAGGTTGCTGCAGCTACAAGGAAGTACGCGAAACCACCGGCGTTGCCAGCCAGTGCGGAAAATGTGCGTGCCTGGCCAAGCAGGTGGTACGGGAAACCCTGACGCAGTTGCAGACAGCCCAGGGCGCGCTCCCCTATTCAGCAGAATTTACACACGCTTGAATCAGCATATTTTGAAGAACCGGACTTAGTGTCCGGTTTTTTTATGCCCGTAATTCAATTAGTTAGCGCCAAGACGCGGAACACAAACATTCTTATTCCTATTAATTTTCATTTATTATTCAATAACTTAGGTTTGACACCCTGTAATTGGCCGCTCAAACTCCGCCCTATACACAGCAATTACAGGGCAGGACCCCAGTCATGAAAGGCGACATCTCAGTCATCCAGCAACTCAATAAAATCCTTGCCAATGAACTGGTCGCGATCAATCAGTACTTCCTGCATGCACGCATGTATGACGATTGGGGCTTGGAAAAGCTGGGCAAGCGTGAATACAAGGAATCCATCAAGGCCATGAAGGATGCGGACGCCCTGATCAAGCGCATCCTGTTCCTGGAAGGCCTGCCGAACGTGCAGGACCTGGGCAAGCTGAACATCGGCGAACACACCCAGGAAATGATCCGCAGCGACCTGAAGTTCGAACACAAGAGCCACAGCGACCTCAAGGCTGCCATTGCACATTGTGAAAGCAAGGGCGACTTCGGCAGCCGCGAACTGCTGGAAGACATCCTGGAAGATCAGGAAGAGCATATCGACTGGCTGGAAACCCAACTGGGCCTGATCGACAAAGTCAGCCTGGAAAACTACCTGCAATCGCAGATGGGCGAATAAGCCCTTCGTACGCAGGTACAAAAAAGCCCCGCTCTCTCACGAGAAGCGGGGCTTTTTATTGCAGGACTTTCTACAAGAGCATCAAGCGTCAGTCTTGGCTGCTGCGTTTGCCGCTGCATCTTTGATCAGCGTTTGCAACGAACCATCAGCCGCCATCTCAACGATGATGTCACTGCCGCCGACCAGCTCACCGGCTACCCACAGTTGCGGGAACGTCGGCCAGTTGGCGTATTTCGGCAGGTTGGCGCGGATCTCAGGGTTTTGCAGGATATCCACGTAAGCGAATTTCTCGCCACACGCCATGATGGCCTGGGAAGCCTTCGCGGAGAAACCGCACTGAGGAGCGTTTGGCGCGCCCTTCATGTAAAGCAGAATGGTGTTGTTGGCAATCTGCTCTTTGATCGTTTCGATGATATCCATGGAACACCTCTGCAGGAACTTCGCGACTCACTGGTCGGCACGGTGACGCATTGTAACGCAAAATTCCAGCGTGGTGCTCAGGCAGCTTAAGCCGCCGCCACCCGCACGGGCACCCCGTTCAGCGCGGCGTTCCCGGATAACTCATCCAACAGCCGTTCATCGGTCAAGTCATTCGCACTGGCCCCTGGCTGCCCGCTGGCGATGGTCATCTGTACCCCGGGGCGGCCATGGCCCCAACCGTGGGGCAGGCTGACCACCCCGGGCATCATGTCCAGGCTGGCGAGCACCTCCACTTCGACCATGCCGATACGCGAGCTGACGCGCACCCGCTGACCATCACTCAACTGGCGCCGGGCAAGGTCGTCGGGATGCATCAGCAACTGGTGGCGAGGCTTGCCTTTCACCAGGCGGTGATAGTTATGCATCCAGGAATTATTGCTGCGTACGTGCCGGCGACCGATCAGCAGCAGCTCATCGGCCATGGGTACCGGCTGTGCCGCGAAACGCGCCAGATCCGCCAGGATCACGGCGGGCGCCGCCTGCACCTGGCCATTCGCGGTTTTCAGGCGCGCCGCAAGATTGGGCTTGAGCGGTCCCAAGTCCACGCCATGGGGATGATCGACCAACATCGCCACCGACAATTTGTGGCTGGAGGCATCACCGTACACGCCGGCACGCAACCCGAAATCAATCATCTGCGCGGGCTCCATGGTCGGCTTGAGCGCCACACCGGTCCGCGTGGCAAAGGCCTTGGCCAGGCCGACAAAGATCTCCCAATCATGCAAGGCGCCTTCAGGCTTGGGCAGGATCGCGCGATTGAAACGGGTGACGTTACGCACGGCGAACATATTGAAGGTGGTGTCGTAGTGGTCGTTCTCCAGCGCCGAGGTGGACGGCAGGATCAGGTCGGCATAGCGCGTGGTTTCGTTGATGTAGAGGTCGATGCTGAACATGAACTCAAGGCCATCCAGCGCTTGCTCCAGCTGGCGGCCGTTGGGCGTCGACAGTACCGGATTGCCTGCCACCGTCACCAGCGCACGGATCTGCCCTTCGCCTTCGGTCAGCATTTCTTCGGCCAATGCCGACACGGGCAACTCACCACCGTACTCCGGACGCCCGGAAACCCGACTCTGCCAACGGTTGAAATGCCCGCCGCCAGTGGACGCCACCAGGTCCACCGCCGGCGTGGTGCACAGCGCACCGCCGACACGGTCCAGATTGCCGGTCACCAGGTTGATCAGTTGCACCAGCCAGTGGCACAGCGTGCCGAAGGCCTGGGTCGAGACGCCCATTCGCCCATAGCACACGGCCCTGTCGGCAGCGGCAAAGTCCCGCGCCAGCTGGCGAATCTGCTCGGCCGGCACCGCACATTGACGGCTCATGGCGTCGGCGCTGAACCCGGCGATCGCCCGCCTTACCTCCTCAAGCCCCTCAACCGGCAAATGACTGGCGCGGGTCAGGTTCTCGCTGAACAGCGTGTTGAGCACTCCGAACAACAGCGCGGCATCCCCTCCCGGGCGCACGAACAGGTGTTGATCAGCCATCGCTGCCGTCTCGCTGCGCCGTGGGTCGACCACCACCACTTTGCCGCCACGCGCCTGGATGGCTTTCAGGCGCTTCTCTACATCCGGCACGGTCATGATGCTGCCGTTGGACGCCAGCGGGTTGCCGCCGAGGATCAGCATGAAGTCGGTGTGATCGATATCCGGGATCGGCAACAGCAGGCCGTGGCCGTACATGAGGTGGCTGGTGAGATGGTGGGGCAACTGGTCCACCGAGGTCGCCGAGAACCGATTGCGCGTCTTGAGCAAGCCGAGGAAGTAGTTGCTGTGGGTCATCAGCCCGTAGTTGTGCACGCTGGGGTTGCCTTGATACACCGCCACTGAGTTCTGCCCATGCCGGGCCTGGATGCCGGCCAGCCGCTCGGCGACCTGTGTGAATGCCTCCTCCCACGAGATCGGCTGCCACTCGCTGCCCACCCTCAGCATCGGTTGGCGCAGACGGTCGGGATCATTCTGGATATCTTGCAGCGCCACGGCCTTGGGGCAGATATGCCCGCGGCTGAACGTGTCCTGCGGGTCACCCTTGATCGAGGTGATCGCCAGGTGGCCGTCGTCGGCCAGGGTGGTTTCCAGGGTCAGCCCGCAGATGGCTTCACACAGATGGCAGGCTCGGTGGTGGAGAGTCTTGGTCATGGCCAGTCTCTTTATAAGGGCTTTGGCCAGACTATGGACCCAGCCCCCCAGCGCCGCCAGCACCGTTCGCCGTGTGAATCGACGGCTATCAGGCCAAGGCATGGGGGTAAGCATGAGCAAATGTTACAAGCTGCGCATGCCCCCTCTGAAACCGACACAGCCTGGCCTGGGCCCGCCCTCGCGCATTGCAAAAGGCTGCAACGCCAGTGTACAAAGGCCCTACTGCTGTGAGGAATCAGGCTTCAAAAGCGCCTTCGCGCCCTTCTTGAACACCCATAAAACCGTAGCCCTATTGGTAAGACGCGACATTTAATGTCAATATCGCGCCTTCCCCTATTTCGTCGCCCCGTGCGGCTTACGCCGCAGGTCTCGCCCGTTGTCACAATAAACAAGGCTTTGAGTATCTGCGGTCTGTTGCAAAAAGGTAGTTAATGATGAGCGCAAGGCACTTTCTCTCCCTGATGGATTGCACGCCCGAAGAGCTGGTCAGCGTGATCCGTCGAGGCATTGAGCTTAAAGACCTGCGTAACCGCGGCGTACTGTTTGAGCCCTTGAAAAACCGCGTACTCGGGATGATTTTCGAAAAGTCCTCGACGCGCACCCGCTTGTCCTTCGAAGCCGGCATGATCCAGCTGGGCGGCCAGGCGATCTTCCTGTCGCCGCGTGATACCCAACTGGGACGGGGTGAGCCGATCAGCGACTGCGCCATCGTCATGTCGCGCATGCTCGATGCGGTGATGATCCGTACCTTCGCCCACAGCACATTGACTGAATTTGCCGCCAACTCCCGTGTACCGGTGATCAATGGCCTGTCCGATGACCTGCATCCCTGCCAATTGCTGGCCGACATGCAAACCTTCCTTGAGCATCGCGGCGCGATCCAGGGCAAGACCGTGGCCTGGATCGGCGATGGCAACAACATGTGCAACAGCTATATAGAAGCGGCGATCCAGTTCGACTTCCAACTGCGTATCGCTTGCCCCGAAGGCTACGAGCCGGATGCGCGCTTCCTTGCGCAGGCGGGTGACCGCGTCACCATCGTGCGCAACCCGCGCGATGCGGTGATCGGTGCGCATCTGGTGAGTACCGACGTCTGGACCTCGATGGGCCAGGAAGAAGAAACTGCCAAGCGCCTGACCCTGTTCGCACCCTTCCAGGTCACCCGCGCCCTGCTCGACCTGGCTGCGCCGGACGTCCTGTTCATGCACTGCCTGCCGGCTCACCGTGGCGAAGAAATCAGCCTCGACTTACTCGACGACCCTCGCTCGGTCGCCTGGGACCAGGCCGAAAACCGTCTGCACGCGCAGAAAGCCCTGCTCGAATTCCTGGTTGAGCCGGCGTATCACCACGCATGAGTCATAGTCTTCTGCTGAACCTGCACAATCTGGCATGCGGCTATCAAGCTCAACGGGTGGTGCAGAACCTCAACCTGCACCTCAATGCAGGTGACATCGGTTGCTTGCTGGGCTCCTCGGGCTGCGGCAAAACCACCACCCTGCGTGCGATTGCCGGGTTTGAACCGGTGCACGAAGGTGAAATCCGCCTGGCCGGCGAAGTCATCTCCAGTGCAGGTTTCACCTTGGCACCCGAGAAGCGTCGCATCGGCATGGTGTTCCAGGACTACGCACTGTTTCCGCACCTGAGCGTGGCCGACAACATCGCCTTCGGCATTCGCAAACACCCGCAAAAAGACCGCGTGGTCGCCGAGCTGCTCGAACTGGTCAACCTGAAGAACCTGGGCCAGCGCTTTCCCCATGAGCTTTCCGGTGGCCAACAGCAACGGGTCGCCCTCGCCCGCGCCCTGGCGCCGGAGCCGCAGCTTTTGCTGCTCGACGAACCCTTCTCCAACCTCGACGGCGAACTGCGACGCAAGCTCAGCCATGAAGTGCGTGACATCCTCAAGGCACGCGGCACCAGTGCGATCCTGGTCACCCACGACCAGGAAGAAGCTTTCGCCGTCAGTGATCAGGTCGGGGTTTTCAAAGAGGGTCGCCTTGAACAGTGGGACACGCCCTACAACCTCTATCACCAGCCGCAGACACCTTACGTGGCCAGCTTCGTCGGCCAAGGCTATTTCATTCGCGGCCAGCTGAGTTCGCCGCAATCGGTCAGCACCGAACTGGGCGACTTGCGCGGTAAGCGTGCCTATACCTGGCCTACAGGTGGCGCAGTGGACGTATTGCTGCGCCCGGATGACATCGTTTATGCACCGGACAGCCCGTTGAAAGCGCGGATTGTCGGCAAAACCTTCCTCGGTGCCTCGACCTTGTACCGCTTGCAGTTGCCAACGGGCGCTCAATTGGAGTCGATCTTCCCCAGCCATGCCGATCACCGGGTCGGGGCAGATGTGGGCATTCGTGTTGCCGCTGAACATCTGGTGCTGTTCCAGGCGTCAGGCAGCGTTGCCGCGCAGGTCCCGCACGCCGACGCCGGCGTACGCCGCTACAACCCGGCGTAACGACCGGTCACGCCCTAATGCCAGTCAGTTAAAGGGTGGGATGTAGAACACATCGTCTGTAGTGAGCGGGCTTGCCCCGCGCTGGGTGGCAAAGCCGCCCCAAATCCAGTCACCGCGATCTTCCTGAAACACCACGGCGTCCTTGTTGGGGC